>CAYPSZ010000399.1:0-2792 GCA_964413125.1 uncultured Desulfobacterales bacterium | reverse complement strand
ATTCAGCAGGTCCACAAGTGAGTACCCGCGTTCGAGGGCAATCTGTTCGCCTTTTTTGGCGGCGGTGCCGGCAGTGGGTGCAGAAAGGCTCAAAGCGTTGGCGTTGGCCACGCCGGTCATGGTCAGGCCGAGTTCCGGCCTTCACCTCCAGCATGGACACCAGGTCGGCCACCAGATCCATCACTCTCTGCAGATCTACCCCTTGAACTGCCAAGAGCGGCTTTCCTTTCCATCGCCCGCTCGGCCTCTGCCGGCACATTCGTTACAAAATAGCTGTCACCCAGGATACGTCCATAGTGACTAACCGCGGGTTTCTCAGCACCTCCCTGCCTGCATGGGAACGAAAGTAATGTTCAACAAAGCAGCCAGTGCGCGGGAATCGACCAGATGTTGTGGTGCAGTTTTTCGATCTTTTCAGTCTGATTGACAAGGATTCCGAAGGCTTCAGGGGTATTGTCAACATATTTTTTAAGGTGACGAACATCCGCATGGCCGGCAAAACGGCCCATTTTGACCTCCAAGAAAAAGGTCGTCCGCGCTTCCTGATTGGAGACCACGGCGTCGGCTTCCACGCCTGTAGAGGTCCGGACGAAAAAGAGCCTCTTTTCCATGCCCTCGATGGAAAGCTCCTTGTAGAGTTCTGCAAGGATTGTGTTCTCAAAAAAAATTCCTGACTCAGGACGAAAATCATTTGCAACGGACCGTAGCAATCCTGTGTCGGTGAAGTACCATTTGGGCATTTTCATCATACGTTTACCGATGTTGGCATGTCCCGGCACAAGGGGCCAGGCGACAAACAGCTGTCGGTAATATCCCAGGAAACGGCGTATTGTGTCGGCGGAAAGGCCGCAATCCCGGGCCAGTTCACTGATGTTCAGCAGGCCGCCGACGCTGCTGACAAAAAGCTGCTCAAACCGCTCAAAGGATACGGGATTGCGAAGGTCCACCAACTCTCTCAAGTCCGTTTCCAGATATGTTTGATGGTAGCTTTTCAACCAGTCCCTGCGGTCCTGGGGGTTTTTTCTTGACAGGAATTCCGGGAAACCTCCATAGATGGAAAAATCCTGAAATGATGCGGCAAGGCGGGTGTTTTCATTAACAGGCATGTAGGATTGTTCAATCATGGACTGAGCTTCCCGCAGGGATCCTGTTTGCATGAGCCTGGAGAACAAGCATGGGCCGGGGCTCTGGTTCATCTCGGCAAAGGAAAGGGGAAAAAGTTTGTGCAGCATGACACGGCCCGCCAGGGACTCCTTTATCTGACGGTTTAAGAGCAGGTGGTTGGAGCCAAGGATCAGGAACCGGCCTTTACGGTCAGGACGAGCATCAACATGGATCTGGATAAGCTCCAGAAGGGATGGGACCATCTGGACCTCATCCAAAACAATCAGGTGTTCGTCATGATGTTCAAACTCCTGACGTGCGTTGGCGAGAAGGGCCCGTCTGACATCGGGGTCTTTGAGATTATAGTGCTGAACAGGGCGATCGCATTCAAGCAGATGTCTGACAAGGGTTGTCTTGCCCGCCTGGCGGGGTCCCATAACGGCAACCACCCTGTCCGTAGTCAGTGAGTGCTGGATTTTTTCGGTCAATCGCCTGGGAACAACCAGCATGGTGCGCATTCCCCTCCCATGAATTTTGTTTCTGTTGAAATTGCAATTCGCACTGTAAAGACATTATCGTCAATTTGCAATATAATTTTACGACAAAACCTTTCAGGGGAGAGGCGCCCCCGTTACCGTTACAGTCGGGTCCAGGCCTCCTTTTTGGTGAGGGTTCGTGCTTGATCCCAGGCGCTCTGGGTCCGTGCATGCAGGTTGAGCCGGCCTTTTCTTTTCTCCCACTTGGCCACACTGGGCGGGCTCACCCCCAGGAGCCGGGCGAACTGGCCCTGGGTCATGGCGAAACGCTTGCGCAGGCGGGCTATGTCTTTGCCGGTGACGCCCCGACACGTCGCGGATCCACTCCTGGCGCAGCAGCATCCCGTAAGTGGTCACCACAAGGTCGATCCCGGAGAGGGCCTTGTCCGGGTCCCCGGCCATGGCCCGGATGTCTGCCTTAATGGTTTCCGAAGGGTGGACAAAGCAGGCGGTGAGGGCGGGCGGGCTCCCGCAGGCCCGCCACGACCTCGGACAGCCACGCCCCGGCATCCACAAAGGACCACTCCCGCACCTCCTCCCGGGCGGCGTCTTCTTCTTTCAAGTCGGGAGACGCGCCTGCAAGGAGGCGCATGCCTTCGATGAAGGAGATGCCCCTGTCGCCCGCCCTGGACTCCAGCTCTTCCCAGAAGGACAGCGCCTGGGAGAGCTTTTCCCGGGCGAGCTCCACATTGAAGTCCAGAATGGTGTCGGTTCCGAACCGGCTCTGCTTTTTGTCTCCGATGGTAACGGAGACACGGGGCCGGGGACGCTTGCGCCACCAGTCAGGAACGCGTACAAGCAGACCGCTTTCCTCGAGCACGGGCACTTCCTTGAGAAAGCGGTACGCCTCGTGCGGGGTCCATGCCAGGGGATGAAACACATCGCCTGAATCGACGAGCTCTTTCACGAAGGGACTCTTTTCCGAGGCCCGGTGAACCGGAGACAGCAACGCAACGAGCGCCTGCCTGTTCCGCGAACCCGCATACTCCTTGAGGGCCTTTCCCAAGTAGGTGAGTGGGGACGCCCTTTGAGTGGGTTGAGTGGGGTGAGTGGGGACGCCCTTTATATATTTACATTCATGTGCTTGGCGCTTGAAGGGAACCCGCTAAAAACCCGTCAAAATCACCTTTTAGCGAATGGGGATTCACATAG
>CAYPSZ010000398.1:0-3744 GCA_964413125.1 uncultured Desulfobacterales bacterium | reverse complement strand
TCAAGACTGAAGACCAAAGCGTGGCCATGGTTAAGGGCCCAAAGGACTCAAAGGGTTATATGCTGACAAAAGGCTCCTACATTGGTGAAAACGGCGGGGTTGTGGAAGAGATTATCAACGAAGAACGTATGACGGATCTGGGAAAGCAGCTCATTCGTAAGGTTGTGATCAAGGAGCCCTTTCTGGACGCGGACCGAAAAATCAGCTACCGTCTCGTAGAATTGAAAATGCCCGGATCTTTTGATTGAACGGGCGTTTCACCGGTGGAGTTATGATTCAATGCTGATGAAGGAGATGAGAATGACCACCAAAGGGAAAAGATTCAGTCGGGGATTCCTGGTCGCGGCGATCGGGCTCCTCGCGTCGGGCGTGTGGGTCCTTCCTGCCTTTTCCTCGGAGCTGACTGAGATCATGGTGCAGCGGGTCAAGAACGACACAAACGTCATAATTCGGGGCGGGTATTCATCTTACCGGGCCTTCACCCTCCCGAAGCCCGCGAGGCTGGTCATTGATTTCGAGGGGACCAGGCGAGGCAGGAATTTATCGCTTAAGCAAGATATAGAAGGGCCTGTCTTGAGTAAAATCAGGGTGGGTGAAGGTGACAACCGTGTAAGGATCGTACTAGACTCCTCCCGGAAAGACGAGCTCTTTCATTTCAATATCGGTGAGGCTGACGGCTCCTTCAGGGTCCGCTGCTGGAGGCCGGAAGTATCGGCCGCCGCTGCCGCGGAATCCGTGATGAGGCACACAACCGGCCGCACGGGAACAGTGGCGGCCGGCTTTCCGGAGCAGGCTCTTCGCGATGTGCTGGGTCTCTCCAGGCACGAGCAAGTTACTGAAGAACCCGAGGCTCAAAGGGTTCCCAAATATCCGGGAGAAAAAATCCATCATATCGACTTCTACCAGGAAGACCTCCACAATGTATTTCGCCTTTTCGGTGAACTGTTCGGCAAAAACTTTATTGTGGACGATACGGTTACAGGAACCCTTACCCTGAGCCTCAAGGATGTGCCATGGGACCTGGCCATGGACATCATTGCAGAGATGAAGGACTTGGAGGTCTCTGAGCGGGCCGACATCCTCGTGGTGCGACCCCGCGTGGAGAAGACTGAAGGGGACTTGGTGGTCAAGTCCGTTTCCGATCAGGCTCTTCACCCGGCCCGGATCCTGAAGAAGCAGAAGGAAGACGAACGCAGGGCCAGAGATCTTATTCTTCAGGCCCACAATCTTGAGAAAGAGGGTCGGCTGGAGGAAGCCCTGGGATTCTATGAAAAGGCATACGAGGCATGGGGGGACAATATAGACCTGGTAAAGAAGACGGCCTACCTGCACTACCAGCTCGAACGTTATGCACGGAGCTATTTTTTCGCCAAAGAAGCCCTCAAGCTCAATATGCAGGATGCCGAGGCTGCGCTTTACGCGGCCCTTTCCGCCGCACAGATGAATAAATATGACGAGGCGGAACTCTTCTTTGAGGCGGCGATCAACGGAAAGCCCAAGCTGCCTGAGGCCTTTTTCAACTGCGCGCTGTTTCTCGAGCAGGCGGGGAAGATCACGGACTCCCTTCACGTATACCAGAAACATGAAGAGACATTCGGCCCTTCCCTGGAAGTGAGCCTTTCCATAGCCAGGCTTTACGAAGCCAAAAACCGCGTGACCGAGGCGTGCAGGCATTACCGCAAGATCTCTTTTTCCGGGTTCCCCATGGATGAGGCCACGGAAGCCACTATTCAACAAAAGGTGAACACCCTTTGCAATTAAGGAGGTCAGGGTGAAGAACTCTATCCGATTTTTTTTACTCGTGCTTTTGGTTCTCTTCCTAGCAGGATGCGCCGGTCAGGCTCCCAGGACGGCCGAGAATCAGGCCCCGGCTGCGGCCGAGAGCATGGGGCCGGCCCCTATGCCTCCTCCTCCCCCGCCGAAAGAGTCCGGGAACCCGGGGTGGTCCGTTGACAGAAAGGGATTCAGGACCAAACCTATGGAGATGGATGTACGTGAGGGCCTTCCCTACACCCCGGTGGGCGCCGAGATAGTGAGCAGGGCGGCCCCGGTCAGGCTCATCAATGTGGTCCAGCAGATGGCCGACCTCCACGGGTTTTCCGTGAGCTGGGCAGACGATGTGGACCCGGACACCATGGTGAATGTCCACATCCGCCCGGAAGACAATTTATGGGATGCTCTTCAGAACCTCCTGCGCCAGAAGGACTACTTCTTTGAACTGAGCGGGGAGACCATCATTATCAGTTACAAGGAAACAAGACGCTACCAGATAGTCATGCCCACTCTCAAGGAGGACTTTCAGACCTCAGTGGGAGGAAGCCTGATCGGCGGGGGAGCTGTAGAAGGCCGGATTACCGGGAAGACCGCCATCAGCGCGGATATCCGGGAGCCCATGGACTTCTGGGGCGGCCTTGAAAACAACCTCTCCAGGATTCTCGAGGGCACCGAAGCCGAGGACAAGGGCCACTTTATCCTGGATCAGCACATCGGCCTGGTTACTCTCACCGCCCCTCGAAAGACCCATGCAAAGGTGTCCGAATACCTGGAAGATCTCAGAAAGCAGATCTACCGCCAGGTAATCATCGAGGCCAAAATCATGGAGGTTCGCCTGGCGGACGAACACCAGATGGGAATCAACTGGTCCAACATACTAAGTGTGGCCAACCGTACTGGAAACGAGACCTTGGGCGGAACCGCCGCCTTCGGCGAGGACTACACGCTTGAAAGCGGGGCGGTGATCGCCAACACGGTCTATCCCACACACAAGTTCCTCAAATACATGACCTTGACCCCACAGGCCTTCAGTCTCGCCATCGAGGCCCTCAAGAATTACGGAACCACCAATGTCCTTTCCAACCCCAAAATCACCATCATGAATGGTCACGGTGCATCAATCATAGTTGGAGAGGACATCACCTATATCGACAAGGTAACCTCCGTGACGGACGACGTCGGCAATGTGACCTTCACCGTGACCACAGGGTCGGTCCTCTCAGGCCTGGGCCTTGCCGTAATGGCCAATATTGTTGACGACACCGAGGTGGTGCTGTACATCGTCCCCGTCACATCGGAGCTCCAGAGGGCGCCCACGGGCGAGGACATAGAGTACAGGGCCTTTGCCGGGGCCCAGGTCGGGTTACCCCGTGTAAGGCTGAGGGAAATGTCCACCATGGCGCGCATAAAGGACGGCGAGACACTCGTTATCGGGGGTCATATTGACAAGGCCGACGCGGACGCCACCAGCGCCGTCCCGTTCCTGGGCGACATCCGCGGACTGGGCTGGCTTTTCAAACACGAGTCAAAATCGTCGGTTACCAGGGAGCTGGTCATATTCATCACCCCCAAGCTCGTGGCCGCGGCCGAATAGACGGAGACCATGTACTCATGTTCCCTCCGGGGTTACTCATGGAGACACGCGCAGTGAGAAAACGGCTTATTACCGCACTGGCACTTATGTTCATCTGGACCTCCGTGGCAACAGGATGCGCCCCGATGGAGACCCTGGTACATCCCGTTTATTTCGAGACCGTACAACCCACCCCTTCCGGAGTGAGTGCAACCGTACCACAGGGGAACCTGGCCCGCGAGATAAGCGCCTCCCCACGAAAGGCCGTGATACTGCCTTTTGCCGATTACTCGCCCCATGACTCCCCTCAAACCCATGTAAACCATCACGACATCCTTCAAAGAAATCTTGTGAATGCATTGCGTGATAAGGGGATCAAGTCCATATCCCACGGAATG
>CAYPSZ010000397.1:0-1890 GCA_964413125.1 uncultured Desulfobacterales bacterium | reverse complement strand
CGCATTGCATCATTACCGGAGATAAAGACCTGTTGACCCTCAATCCCTTTAGAAAGATTTCTATCATAAAACCTGATGAATTCCTGACTTCGATTGAATCCAATGCCCAGGCAGGGCGATAGTTTTGCACCTCGTGCGATTATGTTGTGAAGTCTTGGAGAACTATGCCACTATCCTGTGCAGTTGCCTCGGCTTGACGACATAATTCGGCTCGCATTTCCCGCATCCGGCTTTCCCTTGGACTTCACCACGAGGCACGCACAGAACGCCGGCTTATGCCATTACTACAGGTAAATCAGCCCGAGCCGTTTAAAATGCTCATAATAGCTTCGCCCTTCCGGGGGACGAAAGGGCCGCTGGCTGCGCCCACGCAGATGACCCCTCAACCGACTCCGAACATACCAGTTCATCGGGCATTACGCCGCTTCCCGCGCCCGGTTACCCTGACACGGGGGGCCGCTGCTACCACCTTTCAGTCAGCAAGTCGCACCAGGCTTCGCCTGGCGCTCCATAACCACGAAAACCCACAATAATCTTGAGGATAATTGCCGGCTCCTGTTATGAGGACAACACGAAAGAGAGCAAGTCAACGAAGTCAACAACGTCCCCTATTGGTTACCAAATGGCAGAAAGTATTCAACCGGTTTTGAACGGATGTCCCGATATTGTTGCGGCATATGTTTTCGGCTCTACAGCCACAGGCAGCCAACGGCCCGGGAGCGATATCGACATAGCGGTTCTGCTTGCTGAGGGTCGGCCTTTTCGAGACCGCAAAGCCTTGCTGGACCGGCTGCTTCCCCCTCTCTCCCGGGTATTGCGCGGTGATGTGCACATCCTGTTCCTGAATGACGCCTCCTGCGTGGTGCAAGCCCAGGTTTTGACGAAGGGAGAGCTCATCTACGTGCGGGATCGAAGGCAACTGGCCGAGTTCCGCATGAAAAGCATTGCCATGATTGCTGATTTTGCTCCTTATGTCGAGATGACCAGGAAGGGTCTGCAAAAGAGATTGAGAGATGCCCATGGCGGATAAGGATATTATCTGGGCCAAGATATCGGCTATGGAGAAACATCTTGGCCGTATCTACGCAAAAAGAGAAGTGGGCCTGCAGGAATTCTTAGGAGACCTGGATCGGCAGGAGAGCATCCTTTTCAATCTGCAAAAGGCAATCCAGAATTGCATCGATATGGCCGCTCACATTGTCAGCGAAGAAGGGTTGGGGGTTGCCGGCAGCACCAATGAGTTGTTTTATCTCCTGGAAGATCGAGGCATTATAGATAGAGAGCTTACTGAAAAGATGGTCCGGGCAGTGGGTTTTCGCAACCTGGTGGTGCATGAATACGGCAAGGAGGATCTCGAAGTGGTTTTCAGGGTAACACATGAAGATGTGAATGATCTGAAGGAATTCGCCCAGGCACTTACAAACCGTTTTGGTTGAACCCGCAGCCACATGGTTCCGGAGGTAATGCGGACACCACGAAAGAGAGCAAGTCAACGAAGTCAACAACGTCCCCTATTCTTTTTTTAATCACTGCTTTTTCTTAACCACATTCTTTCGAACGTAGCGAAAGGACATTTCAATGAGTATTCATCAAGAAACACCGTTTCAAAAGGCTCTTGACGCTGTTGAATCTCTTCCCCTTGATGCCCGCGAGGAAATCATTGAGATTTTGAAGAAGCGCCTCGCGGAAGATAGACGTGAAGAGATTGCCGCCAACGCACGTGAAGCATTGCAATCCGTAAGGGAAAACAAAGCGAAATACGGCACCGTCAAAGACTTAAGAGCCGATTTATTGGAAGAGTAATGTACTCACTATCCTGGTCAGGAGGATAAAACCCATAAACTGCATGGTAAATTGGCGGGGTTGTGGGCTTGTGAGGTAGAATATGAT
>CAYPSZ010000396.1:0-17913 GCA_964413125.1 uncultured Desulfobacterales bacterium | reverse complement strand
ATGTGGGTCCGGTGCATTATCTCCACTATTTCACGGTCTATACCGCGGGGCCGCACATTCAGCTTTTTCCAGATCTCGTAGCGAGGCGCGGGAGCTCGTTTGAGCGTACAGACCTCGCCTTCCTGCTGTCCCCACTGGGCCAGGGCCTTTTCTGCCACCTCAAGCGCAATCTCGTCGATGTCCCGGTCCTGCTTCTCACCGTTTTCGTCTTCCAGAAAAATATCCACGCCGTAGTCTGGAGCGATTTCCAGGAGTTTCTTGGTATCGCGGATCTTGTAGTCCTCCGTCTCCTTGCGGGCAGCTGCCAGAAAGGTCTCGGCAACGCCCCTGCCGTGGTCCGAGTGCGCAGCCGCGCCCGCTGCTACCATGCGGGCGAAATTGCGTGCGGCTATGGTCTCGGCCGTTGCACCGCAAAGCCCCTTTCTTGTGTCCTCCCCCTCGATCCCGCTCTTGGGAAGAGGGAGGCGGCAGGGCCCCTGTGCACAATTCTTGCAGCAGGTGCCCTGAACGCCGATGTTACAGGGTTTCATGGTCTGGGCCCGATCAAAGATGGTCTCGATCTCCATATCCCTGGAGCGTGTGATCATCTGCTCGGTGGCTACATCAACCGTCAGATCACGGGGATCTGCGGCCTTCTTTTTCGCCTTATCCTTTTTTGCGACGTCTTCTGATGCCATATCTGAGGTTCCTCCTCTTATCGTTCTCGTTATGCAAATTCAATTAAACGCGGCGATGGATGCGATCGATGTTTCTTACCAGCCTCTCCACCATGTCGAGTTGTTCCTCGGCCGCCGTCTTGGGGATTCCCTTGCCTTCCGCGGATACATGACCGGCGGCAAGCTTTTCCCTCTCTTGAGCCCGCTTGCGCCTTAGGTCAAGCAGTTCTTCTCTTTCCTTTTCTTTGGCTTTCTTGCGTGCCTCTTCCTGGTCGGCCTTTTCTTTGGCCTCCGCCTCGGCCTTGGCCTTGGCATCTTCCTCCGCCTTTTTGGCGGCTTCTTCATCGGCCTTCTTCTTGGCCTCGGCTTCAGCCTTTGCCTTTGCTTCCGCCTCAGCCTTAGCCTTGGCGTCATCTTCAGTCTTTGCCTCCTCTTTGGGAGGCTCGGGCTTTGCTTCGGCCTTCTTCGGCTCTTCCTTGGGAGGAGCCGGTTCCGCCTTGGCGGCAGGCTTCTCTTCCTTCTTGGGAGCCTCCTTTTTCGGAGCGGCCTTGGCGGCAGTCTTATCTTCCTGGATGGTCAGGTCCGGTGTGGGGGACAGGGCCGCGAGATCAACCTCTGGGGCTTCCAGTCTCTTGGAGATCCCATCCACGTCCATGGCCGATCCGCCGTTGATCATCAGCTCTATGAAGGCCTTGGTGAGACGGACGGTTTCAGGGTGTCTGAGGATCAACACATTGCCGCCGGCCATTAGATAGCAGGCAGCTGATGCCGCCTCCATCAGGATGCCCCGCTTTTCAGGATCACCCAGGGTGGGGGCCTCGTCCACCCCTTGACCGGCCTCTTTTGACTTCCATACCTCGTTGCCCACATTGTTTATCATTGGCAACTGAAGCTTGTCGTCCTCCTGTGTCATGGCCGCCATTCGAATCCTTTCCATGACCGAGTAACTGTATTCCATACCATAGCCCAAACCGCCGGTTGTAGGATCTATCAAAATCTTCTGCGGCTTTACTCCCAGGTTTCCCAGAAGTATGTTAAGCTGTTTGGCCAGGTTTACGTCTATGGGGGTGGAAGATATGATGGTGTGGTTATAACCAAGTGCTGTGGCTCCAATGCCTTTGTGGTTTCCTTCTTCAACAGGAGCAAGACCCACATTCTTGCCATCGCAGAGCTCGGCTATCTTCTTGAGAACCTCTTCATCCTTCTGATTGTTGGCGGTTCCCCATGCTATGACAGGCACTTGGACTGCGTCCACTACTTTTTTGAAGACCTGGGCCGCCTCGTCTGCGCCCCTATCCTGCCCATTGGGATCCGTGCTCTTGAGCTGGACGACTATAAGGTCGGCTCCATAATCCTCCACACATTTTTTTGCCCATGTGTCAGGAGATGAAATGACCTCTTTGAATGGAGCAACCGCAGCCTCAGGCCACTCTCCCGATGGATCATAGTCCCATATTTCCATGGCGATCTTCGGAGGGTTGGGCATGGTTCCTTCAAACACATGAAACGGGTATGCGCTCTCTCCACCTATGGTGCATGCGGCATCTCCCGTCCCTATGGTCACTTCGCCTATTTTTCCAGAATAGGACTGCTCAGGAATTTTAAATGCCAATTTTATTACCTCCTTCTTGGATTATCATAGCATTCCGTTTGCTATGTGTGGTTTATAAAAAAAAGACGGATCAGTTTTCTAGTTCTATTTTATGTGAAAAATAGAACAATAAATGAAAAAAAAATGGCCCCATCTTGAGGATGTGCTAGATTAAAGAACAACAAGGTGGTTGTCAAGAATTTTCGTCAGTAAAATAGAAAGGTTGTCCTCCGTGGTAGAGTAGATATTGTGGTTTATTCCTGCTGGTGATACTATATATGGATTCATCCATCTTTACACCTTATCCAGCAGGCTATCGAAGATCTCAAAAGCTTTCTTTAGGGCCTTACTGTTTTCGTCAAGAGCCATGGTGGGCAGGCCCTGCAAATCAGCCTTGGTAACCATGTCATCTTGTGGCAGCATACCTGCTAATTCCAGATTATATTCTAAACTTAGTTTTTCAAGATCAGTTTTTTGATAATCCTTTATCATATTTATTAAAAAAACTTTTTTTTCAATATTTAAGTTAAGTTCATTAGCTAAATTATGTATTCTATTTGCAGAAATTACCCCTCTTCTCGATGGATCTGATACAATTACCAACAAATCAATATTGTTTGTAGTTAATCGACTAATGTGCTCCATTCCAGCCTCATTGTCAATAACAACAAAAGGGTAGTTTCCGACTAGGCGGTCCATGTATTGTGTGAGCAGTGTATTGGCAGCGCAGTAGCATCCCGATCCTTCCGGTCTACCCATCACAATTAGATCAAATCCATCAGCCTCCACAACGGCCTGTTCCAGCTTCATCTGAATAAACACGTCCTTGGTCATGCCGGTTGCGACACCTGTCTTCATTTCTTCCCGAGCACCACCGAGCGTCTCTTCCACTGCTACGCCCAGAACCTCATTGAAGTTTGAATTGGAATCGGCATCTACAGCCAAAACGGGCTTTTTTCCGGATTCAACCAGGTATCGAACCAGCCATCCCGCAATGGTCGTCTTTCCCGTTCCGCCTTTCCCCGCAAGACCTATTGAATAGGGCATCTTTTTTCACCTCCACCGGCTCTTTTTTGGTTGCTATTTTTAAAAAATTTCTCTAATATTTGGACACGTTAAGGGTATTTAGGAATGTAAAAACCATATTGAGACTATCATTGATGGAGACTTTGTCAAAAAAAAAAGAGATCTGGCAGCACATAGTCTTCCGTTTTTCGTCGACGCTCCGCCCCAAGGACTTTAAGACCTGGTTTTCCCCCATCAGCCTGAAGACACTGGATAACAACCTTGCTGTAATCGAGGTGCCAAATCGCTTTTTCGCGGATTGGGTGCGTGAGAGGTATCTTGGAGACCTTCAAAGTGCTTTTAGAGAGCTTACCGGTCGTGTCACGGAGATCCGTTTCGCTGTTAGAAACAGGCCCGGCAAAAGCGGTTCCTTTTCTCATCCTTTTCATACGGTTCCTATACCCTTTCCAAGCCATGAATTATATTATGATATGACATTTGAACGGTTTATAAGAACTGAAGCAAATTCTTTTGCCTACTTTTCATGTCTTGAAATTGCCAGTAAAAATTATTTACCTTACTCACCATTATATCTATTTTCCCCAAAAAGCGTCGGGAAAACTCATCTACTCCATGCAGTGGGAAACCGTATGCGGGAAATCGACCCCGGCTGCCGGATCAGGTACATCCATTCGGACCGATTCACTAATGAGTTCACACAGGCAATGCGAACCGGTCAGTTGCACTCTTTTCGAGGGCTCTTTTCGGAACTCGACATACTGCTGTTTGACGACGTCCACCTTCTTTCAGGCAGAATCCGTACTCAGCAGGAATTCGCCTTGGCCCTAAATGCCCTCCTGAGACGTGGCAAGACCGTTGTGACAGCGGCCCGGACAGCTCCTTTTCGCCTCGAGGACATCGATGCCAGACTGAAGTCTATCCTGGGCTGGGGCCTCCTTGTGGAAATTCAGCCTCCTGATGTGGAGATGCTCGTAAGATTCATTGAACAGTATACCGCATCAAATGACATTCATGTTCCCGACGAGATTAAATTCTTTCTAGCCAAATCGAATGATGATATGAAAACACTGATAAGGAATCTTACCCGTCTTCAGGCCCATATTTCCCTGAACGGCGGTGACATCAGTCTCTCTACGGTGCGTAAAACCATGATGCATCAATCCTATAAGACTCTGGAAATTAAGGATATTCAGCTTGCAACAGCCGGTTATTTCAATGTTTCGCTTTCGGATCTTCTATCTGACAACCGCCGGCGGCCCATATCGTATGCGCGACGCATGGCAATGTATTTGTGCAAGGAACATACACAAAATTCATATAAGAAAATAAGCCTTTCATTTCTTAAAAAAGATCATTCAACAGTAATTTATGCAATAAAAAGCATTAAAAATGAGCTTTTAACTAAAGAAAAAACCAAGGAAGATTTAACTAATTTAGAAAAAATAATTTTATTTTGATCCTGGAATCACGTATTAATTACCCTTGGCTGTTTGAAAAACCGATTCTACGGCAAAACCAATTAGGAAACCCTTTTCAGGAGTTTTTCACAGTGTGTTTTCAAGAACCAGCCGGTTTTTTCCAAAAGATCTGATTCACACCTGACATCAGATTCGTGGAAAAAAGAGCCGCCTCCTGTTGATGTCAGAACCAGGATTGCTTGTTTATTCGCCTTTTGACTATTTTTTAAGTTATGTCGGGGCTTTATTCTTTTTTTAAACAGTTTTTACCACTCTTAATTATGGTTATGTAACCTTTTTCTCTAAGATAACAATCGTCAAACCGGAGGAAGATCATATGGAACTGAAAATAGACAGGAGCGAGCTGTTTAGAGCGGTTTCGCGCGTTCAAAGTATTATCGAGAAACGGAGCAACATGCCAATTCTGTCAACCGTGCTTCTTTCCTCCTCGGACGAAGGAATTGTTCTTTCCGCCACTGATCTGGAAATAAGCTTGCAGCAAAAACTTCCAGCAGAGATCATTAGTCCCGGGAGTCTTGCCATATCCGGGAGAAAAATTTTTGAAATTGTTAAAGAAAGCAAGAGTTCAACCATCTACATTAAGGAAAAGGAGAACAACTGGGTTTTCATCTCTGACGATCGTGCCAAGTTCAACATGGCATGCCTTCCTCCGGACGAATATCCTATGTTGGTGGAACCTGAAGATGTCAAGTTGATTGATATCAAAGGGTCTGTTTTGAGAGAAATGATTTTGAAGACTATTTATGCTGTCACCATGGATGAAGCAGGTTTCAAGCTGTCTGGTATTTATACTCAAAAGATAGCCAGAGAGGGAAAAACGCTTCTTCGTATGGTGGCTACGGATGGGCATCGTCTTTCAATGGTTGATAAAGAAATCCCCGGTGTAAATGACCTTATGTTTAACGAGGGCCTCATGATTCCCAAGAAAGGTATGAATGAAATAGCCAAACTTGCTTCCGATGACTATAATATTCAGTTGGGTTTTCGTCAAAATAATTGTGTGGCAAGAAGAGATGACTCTTTAATTGTAATACGTTTAATGGAAAGTAAATTTCCTGATTATAACGCCGTTATTCCGAAAAAAACTGATGCAATAATCAAGATAAATCATGAAGAAATCCTTGATGGAATGAAAAAAATGACTATTTTAAGTGATGATAGCTATAGAGGGGTAAAAATAAAACTTAGTAAAGGAATTATGGAGTTGAAATCAGATAATCCTGATATAGGAGATGTTCAGGAAATTATTGACATAGACTACGATGGCGAAACAATAGAGCTTGGATTCAACGCCAGGTACTTTATTGATATTCTCCAATCTATGGATAGTGATGAGGTTTATCTTGGGTTTCAGAATAGCTCGACACCTTGCCTTATAACAGGCGATAAAGATTTAGGTTTTCTTGGTTTGATTATGCCTATGAGACTATGATGCCTTTATTCTTTTAATGGTTTTAATAAGTTTAATATTGAATTATGGAGAAATTCATTAAACAAATGAATATTTATAATAATAGCACGGAAATAAGTTATGCTGCATCAGATATAAAGGTGCTGGAAGGCCTTCTTGCAGTTCGCAAAAGACCATCTATGTACATTGGAAATACTTCATCTGAGGGGCTACATCATTTGGTATACGAGGTTGTTGATAACAGCATTGATGAAGCCCTTGTAGGGTACTGTGACAGCATTGAAATCAAGGTACTGACTGATAGCAGCGTGACCGTGTCCGACAACGGGCGAGGTATACCGGTGGATATGCATGAGAGTGAGGGTATTCCCGCACTTGAGGTCGTCATGACTAAGCTTCATGCCGGTGGTAAATTCGATAACAAGACTTATAGGGTGTCCGGTGGCCTGCATGGTGTAGGTGTATCAGTTGTTAATGCACTTTCTGAATATCTGGAGGTTGAGGTATACCGGGATGGGAATATATATTACCAACGATATGAAAGGGGAATGACCGTTTCGCCACTGGAAGTACGTGGTGAAACTCAAAAAAGAGGTACTCTGATCATTTTCCGGCCGGACCCTGAGATCTTCCCTGAAATAGGTTTTGATTTTGAGATTCTTTCCAAGAGAATGCGCGAGCTCGCATTCCTGACCAGTGGTGTAAGGATAAAAATATCAGATGAGCGCACCGGTCAGAAAATGGATTTCCTGTACGATGGTGGTATTAAATCCTTTGTGGAATACCTTAACAAAAACAAGGCGGTCGTACATGTCAAACCGGTTTATATATCGGGCGAAAAGAACGGTGTTCTTATGGAAGTGGCACTTCAATATAACAATACATACAAAGAAAATACATATACGTTTGCGAACAATATAAACACACGAGAGGGGGGAACCCACCTGAGCGGGTTCAAGGCTGCTCTTACCCGGAGTGTGAATCAGTATTTGCAGAATTCTCCCATGGGCAGGAACTTCAAGGAGAAGCTCAGCGGAGACGACGTGCGGGAAGGTTTGACTGCAATCGTAAGTGTCAAATTGCCGGATCCGCAGTTTGAGGGACAGACAAAGACAAAACTTGGAAACAGCGAGGTAAAAGGACTCGTTGAGAACCTTGTAAATGAGGGCCTGGCTGCGTATTTCGAAGAGAATCCCAAGGATATCAAAGCCATTCTGTCGAAAGTGATCGAGGCTGCCCGTGCCAGGGAGGCGGCGCGTAAGGCGAGAGATCTGGCGAGGAGAAAAGGAATACTCTCTGATCACTCTCTTCCCGGAAAACTCGCCGATTGCCAGGAAAGGGATCCCAAGAAAAGCGAGATCTTTATAGTGGAGGGGGATTCAGCCGGTGGCTCTGCCAAGCAGGGCCGGGACCGAAGGAACCAGGCCATACTTCCGCTGAAGGGAAAGATTCTAAACGTTGAAAAGGCCCGTTTTGACAAGATGATATCCAGCGAAGAGATCAGGACCATGATCGCCGCCCTTGGTACAGGAATAGGAGAAAAAGATTATGATATAGAATTATTAAGATATAATACAGTAATAATAATGACAGACGCAGACGTTGATGGAAGCCACATAAGGACTCTCCTTCTTACCTTCTTTTTCCGCCAGATGCCCGAACTCATCGAAAAGGGACATCTATTTGTCGCCCAGCCTCCACTCTATCGACTTGTCTGGGGAAAGAAGGACTTCTATCTGAAGTCGGAGGAAGGACTGAATAGGTTCTTGTTGGACCGGATAGCCGAGAAAGAAAAAGTGATGCTGGAAAATGGAGAGGAACTGGCGGGCGGAAAACTGGTTAGGATCCTGGCTGGTCTAATAACATTTTACGAGAGCCTGGAAAAGCTTTCCAGGAGGGGTAACAGCCCCCGTTTTATTGAGTTCCTTGTTATGGAGGACGTAAAAGACAAGGAACTGTTCCGAAGGAAGGAATTCATGGACGGTTTCCTCAAAAAACTTGATAATAAAGGGTTTCAGGTAACCGATTTCAGACTGGAAGAAGAAGAGGGGTTTTATGAATTCGTTGTTACCGAGACGCTCAACGGAGGCCAGACTTCCATTGTTAACTGGGAGTTTCTTTCTTCTCCTGAACTCAGGCGTCTCATGGGCATATCAAAGGAATACCGTCTTCTCAAGGAGGGGAGCTACATTATTGAAGGAGATGGTGGAAAGAAACTGATAGAGGATCCACACGAACTTCTTAGACTTTTGATGGAAAGGGCAAAGAAAGGTCTGAGTATTCAGCGGTATAAGGGCCTTGGAGAAATGAACCCTGATCAACTGTGGAATACCACCATGGACCCGGAAAAACGCACTCTGCTCAAGGTGGAAATAAAGGACGTTGTGGAAGCTGACGACATATTTAATGTCCTTATGGGTGATAAGGTTGAACCCCGCCGAGAATTCATTCAGAAAAACGCCCTCGAGGTTAAAGAGCTTGATATCTGATTTTGCTCGCTTTTTAAAGGATTTAGTTCGGAGAAAACATGGAAGATGATCTGCTGAAACGCACCGTTAACATTGAAGATGAAATGAAAAGGTCTTACCTCGAGTACTCTATGAGTGTCATCGTGGGCAGGGCCCTTCCGGATATTCGAGACGGTTTAAAACCTGTACACCGGCGTGTCCTCTTTGGGATGCATGATCTAAAGAACTTTCATGATCGACCCTATAAGAAGTCCGCCAGGGTCGTTGGGGATGTTATAGGAAAGTACCATCCACATGGAGATGCAGCTGTTTATGACACAATAGTGCGTATGGCCCAGGATTTTTCCATGCGGTATCCCCTTGTGGACGGCCAAGGGAACTTCGGCTCTGTTGACGGAGACCCGCCTGCGGCAATGCGGTACACGGAAGTACGAATGACTCGCCTTGCCCAGGACTTCCTTTCGGATCTGGAGAAAGAGACGGTAGACTTTCAGGAGAACTACGACGGATCACTCAGTGAACCGTCGATTCTGCCCACAACAATCCCCAATCTTCTGGTCAATGGATCCTCCGGCATAGCGGTCGGAATGGCGACCAATATTCCACCGCACAATCTTCGGGAGGTCTGCAACGCCATAGAGAGACTTATAGATGAACCGGAGGTTACAATAGAACAACTAACAGGCATCCTGCCCGCCCCTGACTTCCCCACAGCGGGATTCATTCTCGGCCGTTCGGGAGTCCTGGAGGCGTACAAGACAGGCAGGGGAATAGTGCGCGTCCGTGCTCGTGCCTTTGTAGAAATGGCCGGAAAGACCAGGGAGCGCATAATCGTTTCCGAGATTCCTTATCTGGTGAACAAGAACAAGCTTTTGGAAAAGATCGCAGAACTCGTAAAAGAGAAGAAGATCGAAGGCATTTCTGACATACGTGACGAATCGGACCGCGACGGAATGCGCATAGTCATTGAGATCAAGAAGGATGCCCGGGCCCTGGTGATTTTGAATAGGCTCTACAAATACACTCAGATGGAGACATCCTTCGGAGTCATCCTTCTGGCCATTGTAAACGGGCGGCCCGAAGTCCTCAATTTGAAGGAGATACTGGAGCATTTCATCTCTCACAGGCGCGAGATAATCATTCGAAGGACCCTTTTCGACCTTAGGAAAGCTGAGGAACGCGCCCATATCCTTGAAGGTCTGAAAAAAGCCCTAGACTTTCTGGACGATGTTATTGAGTTGATAAGGTCATCTTCTGACCCTAAAGAGGCCAAGAAGCGTCTCATGGAAAATTATGAGTTTTCCGAAGTCCAGGCTCAGGCTATCCTTGACATGCGGCTGCAGAGGTTGACAGGCCTCGAGCGCGAGAAAATAGAAACCGAGTACCGCCGGCTCCTGCAGGATATTGAACGATTCCGAGCCATTCTAGGAAGCCAAGCCATGGTAATGGGAATTATAAGGGAGGAAATAACTGATATAAAGGAAAGGTTTGGAGATGAAAGGCGCACAGAAATTTTAGCGGAGACAGGTGAAATTGCAGTGGAGGATTTGATCGCGGAAGAGGACATGGTGGTAACCGTCAGCCATAATGGATATATCAAGAGAAATCCCATCAGTCTATACCGTGCGCAGCGCCGGGGAGGAAAAGGTACGACCGGCGCGAGGACAAGGGCCGAGGACTTTGTGGAACTCCTTTTCGTGGCATCGAGCCACGACTACCTGCTCTTTTTCACCAATAAGGGCAGGGTATACTGGAAAAAAGTGCACGAGATCCCCGAGGCTGGAAGAACGTCCCGTGGCAAGGCCATTGTAAATCTCTTAGAACTACAGAGTGGAGAGAGGCTGGCCACTACTCTGGCTGTCCGGGATTTCGAAGAGGGTAAATACGTGGTCATGGCTACAAAAAAAGGTGTGGTGAAGAAAACCGCCTTAGAAGCCTATAGCCGCCCTTTGAGTCGTGGTATCGTCGGTATCAAGATTAATCCCGCAGATGAACTAATCAGTGTGCGCGTATCAACCGGAGATCAGGATATCTTCATGACAACCAGGGCCGGGAAATCGATCCGATTTCACGAAAATGATCTCAGGGAGATGGGCAGGGCGGCCTCCGGGAACATAGGCATGCGTCTGGAAGGTGAAGATGAAGTCGTGAGTATGGAGGTGATTCGTGAGGGGGCCACTATCCTGACGGTAACTGAAAACGGCTTTGGAAAGCGCACCAGGACCGAGGAGTATCGGGTTCAGGGACGCGGAGGAAAGGGTATTTTGACCATCAAGACTTCGGAGCGCAACGGACCGGTGGTCTACTCCTACCAAGTGACCGACTTGGACCAGCTCATGATAATAACGGGTCAGGGAAAGATTATTAGATTCAGGGTTGCCGACATTACCGTGAGGAGCCGTAACACCCAGGGAGTCAAGCTGATCGATCTTGCCGAGGGAGAGAATGTAGTCGCAGTGGCCAAGGTCATGGAAGACGAAGACGAGTGAATCACCACCGACGACGGAAAATCGCCGTTATAGGCGCCGGGAGCTGGGGTACGGCACTGGCAGATCTGCTTGTGCGTAAGGGCCACGATGTTACTCTCTGGGTACGAGAAAAAGAGGTCTTTCAACAGATTCGAAATTTGGGTGAAAACCGGGTCTTCATGCCGGGCGTCCTGCTCAGCCGGGAACTCATTCCGGTAAGTTCCTATGGGGAGGCTCTTAGTAATCGGGATATGGTGGTTCTGGTGGTTCCTTCTCACGTGATACGTGGTGTAGTGCAAGGAATACGCCCTTATATCGGCAAAGATACAATCATAGTTACAGGTACAAAGGGTATCGAAAACAATACTTTGATGACCGTTTCGGAAGTGGTTCGTTCAGAGCTTCCCCAGCATGATCCAAGGCGATTTGCGTGCCTGGCCGGTCCCAGTTTCGCGCGGCAAGTGTGCAGACGATTGCCTACGGCCGTAAGCGTCGCCTGCCGGGACGGGGATGTTGCAAGGTTGTTACAAGAAGTATTTTCCACTGAAGCATTTCGCGTCTACGGCAGCCGTGATCTTATTGGAACCCAACTGGCAGGCGCCCTCAAGAACGTTATCGCCATAGGGGCGGGTGTGTCCGACGGCCTTGCATTCGGCGAAAACGCCAGAGCAGCCCTCATAACAAGAGGCCTTGCCGAGATCACCCGACTCGCGGTGGCGCTCGGGGCGAATCCTCACACCCTGGCCGGACTCGCGGGGATGGGGGACTTGGTGCTGACCTGCACCGGCGAACTTAGCCGCAATAGGACTGTGGGCCTCGAAATAGGTCGTGGAGGGACCCTTTCCGAGATAATTTCTTCAATGGAGATGGTGGCCGAGGGCGTCAAGACGGCTCTTGCGGCCCATGAGCTGGGAAGGAAGGTGGGCGTTGAGCTTCCCATTATAGATCAGGTGTACTATATCCTATATGAAGGCAAGGGACCCAATGATGCGGTAAGGGACCTCATGACGCGAAGGCTCAAGGAGGAGCTGGAGTTTTGATCTGTATCAGGGCATTAGCCTTTGAAAGCGGCGGGGAAGGACGAACGCCGCCTTGTGAAGCTCAGGGGTGTAAAATTCCAATTCCCCGACGGCCTTCAGGCGAGCGGCTTCAGGACTTGCTGAAAGGGGATCCGGGCCCTTTGAGCAGAATGCAAACCCTATGACTCCGCTGGTGTAAGTTGGTACTAAAGTATTATAATAACAGAATAATGGAAACAAGTTAGAAAGACTAAGCGCCATTTTATGGACCAGATCAGGGAAGACGAAACAGGATTCCGCTTGAAGTACGGTGATTCCTCCCGGCCGCAAAGCACGTTTGAGTTTCCCATAGAACGGTTCACCGAAGATTCCTTCGGCCGGCCCGATCGGGTCTGAACTGTCCACTAGTATGACATCCCAGGAAGCCGGATTTTTGCCGACGAAATCCGTCGCATCCGCAATATGAATGCATACCCTGGAGTCGTCCAGCCCGTTGCTCACTTGAGGCAGAAAGCGCCGGCTCATTTCAATTACCTGTTCGTCGATTTCGCAGAGTTCCACCCGTTCCACATCCGGGTGTTTGAGTACCTCGCGTAGGGTGCCTCCGTCTCCACCGCCCACTATAAGCACGTTCCGGGGTAGGGGATGGGTGAGCAGAGGAACGTGGGCCAGCATCTCGTGGTAACCGGCTTCATCAAACTCCGCCACCTGAATGTTTCCGTCCAGAATGAGCACCCGGCCCAGTGGACCGGCCTCTGCCACCACCAGATGCTGGTGCGCGGTGTTCTTTTCAACCAGGACACGGTCGATTCGAAGGGCGAGTCCATAATAGCCCCCCAGCTCAGGCTCCTCCAAAAAGAGCGCTCCATCGGTCAGGTTTTTGAACCCGGCTGATTCATTCACGGCCGAAATCATCCTCATCCAAGGATACCAGGTTGACTCGAGTGGTTGGCGACCCGCCTAGGCCGCGCAGCGAAATCGGCTCAATCAGGTTTCCGGTACACAGTAGAGAGCAGGTTCGGGTTTGTGGCGGATCATTTCGTCCGGCAGATCCAGCATGCCGCGGGTTAGAAGCATTTTCTGAATCGATACGGCGCCGAACCCCTTTCGAAGTGTCTCCAGCGCCACGTCCATGTTGATCTGGTCCCCGCATGTGAAGATGTCAATGGCGGCGTAACCGTATTCGGGCCAGGTATGTATGGAAAAGTGGGATTCGGAAATGATCACCACGCCGCTTACACCCTGGGGCGCAAATTGATGGAAGAAAGGCTGGATCAAGGTGGCTCCGGAGGCCTCTACGGCTTTTGTCATGACGCGGCGCACCGTGTCTCGATTGTCCAATACCTCTGAAGGGCATCCCTCCAGCTCGAGAATCAGGTGGTATCCAAGTGATTTCATATCCGAACTCCTAAATGCGGCCGGCCCGGCGGCCTCTTGTCCCCGGGAAAAAAAAGCTACCATCATGCTTCGCCTTCAAGGCGGGAGCTGGTAGCTTGGGCATAGACCATACCACGGAGAAAAACCCTATTTACCTTCAACCTTGAAGGTAATAAAGGTTTTTCAGGCGGTTCGACCGGTACCGCAATCTGTGGTTCTACTCCCTGCCCTGGTTTCCGCGGATAATGTATCTTACACGGAAAGCCACGTCATGGCAGACCCCCTTGTGCGAAGCAAGAACGCCTAACGCCCCAGAAATACAAGGTTATCACTCTAGGGCTGAGATAAAAGATTGTACACTATAGTGCAACGACGTGTATATGTCAACATCACGCGAACTCTTTTTCCACCCACGCCCGAATGTCGTCCCGGAGATCACGATATGCTTCAATCCGCGCCTCCCGCATCACAGGAAGGGTTTCCGGTTCAGGAAAGCTCTTGTGAAAGGCTATTTTGCAGTTGGAAAAGAGCGGGCAAATCTTCTTGGCCCGATCACTCAAGGTCACCAGATAGTCGGCGGGCACATCCGCGACCTCACCGGCCCTCAGGGCCGGTCGGTTGGAGATATGAACACCGGCTTCCTGCATCACCTCAGCGGTCAGGGGATCGGGATCCACAGGCTCGGTTCCTGCGCTTATAGCGCGGTACCGGTCCGGGAAAAGGGCGTTTACAAAACCTCTGGCCATTGGTGACCGCACGGCATTGCCGGTTGAGACGAAAATTATGGTTCTGGCAGATGGTTGAACGTTCATTAAGAGATCTCCCTTCGAAGAAAGTTGCACTGCCTTCGAATTATCCGCATTTTGAGAAACCGCAGCAATGGCAGGTCATGCAGCCTTCCTCAAAGCTGATGTTGCGGCCGCAATCCGGACACGCATCTTCAGTGAGGGTTTTTCGTGCCTTAACACCGGGAACGGCCGTCAGTCCTGGTCCCCTCCGTCGGCTGAGCACCTGTCTTTCTTTGCTGCCGTCCCGATAGATCGTCACACCTTTGCAGCCCAGATCATATGCCAGGTCGTATACCTTCCTGACATCGTCTATGGTTGCTTCCCTCGGGAGGTTTACGGTTTTTGAAACAGCGTTGTCAGTGTGCTTCTGAAAGGCCCCCTGCATTCGGACATGCCATTCGGGACTTACGTCGTGAGCTGTGACGAAAATGCGCTTTATGTCCCGGGGGATCGCATCCATGTTCCTCAACCCGCCCTTTTCGGCTAAGGTCTCCATGAGTGACGCGCTGTAAAACCCTCTCTTGCGGGCGACGGACTCGAGCCAGGGGTTAACCTCCACAAGCTCATCATTGTCCATAACCCTCCTAACGAAGCTCAAGGCGAACAGGGGTTCGATGCCGCTGGAACACCCGGCGATTATGCTCAAGGTCCCGGTTGGAGCAATGGTCACGGTTGTGGCGTTTCTGATGCCGGGCTCTCCTTTCTGCGCGTAAGTGCTCTTTGGGAAGTTGGGAAAAACACCCCTTTCCTCGGCCAGGGCTCGGGAGGCCTCGCGGGATTCGGTCCGGATAAAAGACATGATCTCCTCAGCCAGCCGTAAGGCCTCTTCAGAATCATACGGCACGGAAAGCCTGAAGAGCAGATCGGCGAAACCCATGACACCCAGCCCGACCTTGCGGTTAGCCATGACCTTGTCGCGGATCCGGGGCAGGGGATATTTGGAGACGTCAATCACGTTGTCAAGGAAGCGGATCGCCAGCCGGACGATATCGCGCAAGGCCCTGTAATCCACACCGGGGCGGCCCTCATGTTCCAGGACGAACAGGGACAGATTGATGGCGCCCAGATTGCACGCCTCCAAGGGGAGAAGCGGCTGTTCTCCGCAGGGGTTTGTACTCTCGATTTCTCCCAGGGAGGGTGTTGGGTTGTCCCGGTTGACGGTATCCAGAAAAAGTACCCCCGGATCACCGTTCTCCCAGGCCTGCCGCACCAGGGCCCGGTATACCCGGCCGGCTCCAAGACTCCTTGTGGAAGTTCCTGTGCGGGGATCTATCAGAGCGTATTCGCGGTCATCCCTGACTGCGGCCATGAAAGCATCCGTGATACCGACGGAGAGGTTGAAATTGTTAAGTTCACGGCCGTTTTTCTTGCAGTGAATGAACTCCATGATATCGGGATGATCAACTCTGAGGACCGCCATGTTTGCACCTCGACGCGTACCTCCCTGCTTTACCTGTTCAGTAGCGGTGTTAAAAATCTTCATAAAGGAGACGGGGCCCGAGGCAACGCCGCCCGTGGTCCCTACGCGGCTGTTCTTGGGTCGAAGCCTTGAGAAACTGAACCCGGTTCCTCCGCCTGATTTGTGGATCAGGGCAGCGTTTTTGAGGCTGTCGAAGATACCCTCCATACTGTCCTCGACGGGCAGTACGAAGCAGGCAGCGAGTTGACCAAGGCTGCGCCCCGCGTTCATCAGGGTGGGGGAGTTGGGAAGAAAAGCGAACCGGGTCATGATTCTGTAAAAGGCCCTCTCCATTTCGGGCTCCGCGTTCCCGGTCCCGTAATTTCTCTCAGCGGAAGCCACGTGCCTCGCCACGCGCCGGAACATTTGCGCGGGCGTCTCCAAGAGTTTCCCTTGGGAGTCCTTTTTGAGGTAGCGCCGCTCGAGAACGGTTTTTGCGTTTTCCGACAGCGGGACATCGTCCTCGACGTGGTGGGGTCCCTCCGGATGGACCAGAGAGGCTTGCTGGAGTCCGAACCGGATCAACTTGGTTTCAGTGGTTTTTCCTTGGCATTCCGACGTCTTAGTCATATGAAACGGATCTCCTATCGTACGCCGATGAGCCCGGGCCGGATTTGCGGCGCCCTTTATGGGGATTCATCAATATCTCTATGTTGAGCACATTTGATGATAAAGGTCGATATCTGATATTGTCAACATGGTTTACCGGTCTAATCTTGATGTCCCCCCGGATTTTGGGTTTCACATTTCACCCGCAGATGATATACAAAAGCGCGCAGGCCGGGGATCTATGAGGCGGCTTTTAGATGTTATGAGAAACCGGCAGAGGAGAACAAACGGAGTGAAAACATGAATAAATTCGACGTCGAATTCTTACCCTTTGAACGGTCCGTGGAGGTGGAAGAAGGTCATACCCTGGCTGAGGCGGCTCAAAAAGCCGACGTGTACATAAACAACCTTTGCGGCGGAGAGGGCGTGTGCGGTGAATGCCGGGTTCGCATAATTCAGGGAAAGGTCACGCAGAATGAGAGCGCTTCGGGCTTTTTCTCTTCCGAGGAACTGGAACAGGGCTGGGTACTATCCTGCCAGACAGAGGTTCACGACCATCTCAGCGTGGAAATTCCTGCGGAATCCATGCTGGATGACGAGCAAATCATGACCGGGGAGACCCGGGATGATGTTGTCCAGGGTGAAGATGTTGTAGTAAAAGAAGAACGAAGCCTGACGCAATATCCGTTTAAACCTATTGCGAGAAAAGTGTATCAGGAACTACCTCTTCCAACACTGGAGGACAATATATCAGACATCGAACGAGTTTCCAGGGAACTCAGGAGGCGTATCGGATGGCACTCCTATGAAATATCCATCCATTGCCTCAGAAACCTGTCCGATCTCTTGAGGGAAAACGACTGGAAGGTGACCGTTACAGTAGTGCATCAGGGTAAAGGATACAAGATTCAGAAAGTCGAGGCCCTTGATACCACAGATCGGCATTACGGGCTGGCGGTGGATGTGGGAACCACCACTGTGGTGGGACAGCTCGTGGACTTGCGCACCGGCCGGGTCCTGGGAGTGGAAGGGACCCACAACAAGCAGGCCCAATACGGAGAGGATGTCATCTCCAGAATGATATTTGCTTGCCGGAAAGACGGTTCAGGCCTCCACCCGCTTCAGGAGGCCGTGGCGGAGAACATCAATAAACTTATAGAGGCCCTGGTCAAGAGGGAGGGCATTGAAAGGGAAGATATCTTCGCCGTGCTCGCCTCCGGTAATACCACCATGAGCCACCTTCTCCTGGGCCTGACTCCTTGTGCAATTCGCATGGAACCTTACGTACCGACCGCCGATGTCTATCCTCAGATACTCGCATCGGAAATCGGAATCAGGATTCACCCTCAGGGAATTCTGGAGACCCTTCCCAGCGTTGCATCCTACGTAGGGGGCGACATTGTAGCCGGCGTAATCTCTTCAGGAATTGCCGAACAGGAGTCTGTCCAGGGTCTCATCGACATCGGCACCAACGGAGAGATCGCCATTGGTAACAGTGACTGGCTGGTGTGTTGCTCGGCATCGGCCGGCCCCTCGTTCGAAGGTGGCGGGACCACCTGCGGCATGCGTGCCACGCGAGGAGCTGTTGAGAAAGTTAAGATCGAGGGTGGGAAGGTATCCTAT
>CAYPSZ010000395.1:0-4933 GCA_964413125.1 uncultured Desulfobacterales bacterium | reverse complement strand
TAGCATTGCCTTCCGTATCACGTCGTGAAATCGATCAGCCAAGCCTAGAATTTCCTCTGCCGGCACCTCCCGAGTCACTCGACCGATCTTCGAGTTGATGACCTTCACAAAACTCTTCCCGTTCCTGCGTAAAGAGGAAACCCTTGCCGGCGGCCGTTATGCAAACCCGCAATGTGTCTTTGCAATTTGCAATGAGAAAACCCGGTGGCGTTTCTCTGACGGTAGCGCCCTTCTCTAGGCCCAACATCTTGACGCGCTCTTCACGGCACCAGTCCTCACTTCTTTCTATGGCCTCGGTATTTCTCGCCCGGTAAAAGATGCAATTTTTATACCAGCCGGATCGTCGATTATCCAGCGTCGCTTCAATCCCTCGCTAGGGCGACGGAGTGCTTCGGAATAGGGCGGTGGAATCGCACGGAATACTCAAGAGTGAGCGAAAAGGGCAGCCTGGCGTAGAATGGCAAATCGCCGAAATCCGTGCCCGGAAATCGAACATAATTCCCTGCCAATTCATCCAAAATAGGCACATTTTCTGGATTACGATGATCCTCCCAATCCCGGCAATCCTGTGCGCGTGATCCGGTCCCTGGATATTTGGGAGGCAGACTGAGTGACAGGATTAATTATAGGACCCCCTTCCGTGGCTGCGGCAAAGAGAGGGAGGGTAGGGGAGAGATTTGGTGGTCTGAACGATAGAAGGGGTTGTTTTCAGTGAGATTTCTTGGGGGCGGATGGTATATTCAGCGCGAAGCATCCTTATCGTATCATGTGGTCGTCTTCGAGTTTGCAAAGATTGTCTTTTGCGCAAAGTTGCACACATGCTTTGCAGGGGCTATAAATCATGTCACTCAGTCGCACAAATTCATATGGCTGCCCGCTCAATTCTAGAGCCTCTTTTACCATGCTGTCTACATTTCTACCACTGATTCCACTGGAGCTAAAACCTAAAATCACTATTTGTGCCATCTATGATACAATAAAATCATTTCAGCTAATTAGTCTTATCGACATATTAATATTCGGTATTGTGTTAAAATAAAGTTTTCAGTTTTCAGAGCAATACTTAACGTCTGAATTCACTGGTCTTTACAAAGCGCGGATCTTTGCTTACGCCCTCTTACTAAATGATTCATCGGTTTCATCAGGATACAATAAATGTATGCAATCCGGACAAATACCATGAGAAATATCTCCAAAAAACGCTTTTTCAAACGAACGGTCAACAGGCATCCATACGCTTTCACTGATCTTGATTTTTTTGCATGCGCTACAGAGGACCGTGATCCCTTCATTCACCCCCAACGAAGGCAGAGTGCGTCGAATGAGTCCGAAAAGGGCTATGTCTTTCGTTTTTTCCCTCAAACGTTCACCGAGGTCTATGACGATCCCCCTCAATATCTTGGGTTTTCCCTCTGAATCCCTCTCGATAATGCTCCCTCGATCCATATACCAGGTATACGTCCCGTCCGCGCGACGAATGCGGTAATCAACCTGGTAGATTAAAGCGCGTCCTTCCAAGTGGTTCCGCATCGCCTGCATGGTTCGTTCGTAATCTTCCGGATGAAGCAGTCCTGTAAATGCTTGATATCCTGCATCTTGGAATTCCTTAGGATTGTATCCCAACATCGTGGCCTTGAGATCATTGAAGATGACATGGTTATTCTGAATATCCCATTCCCACCAGGCGAATTCGGAGCCGGTTAATGCGTCGTCAAGCAATTGATGAATATCGCCTACCGATTTATGATGAATCATAAAATGGCACCTTCCCGTTACAGGTTTATCAAGACATCTATTTTTGATCCAACACCTTCCGGATCGTGTTCGCCAACTCATGTTGCGTCAACGGTTTCATCACGAAAGCACGGATCCCGATTTCCTTGGCCTTCATATCCGACATGCGCTTGCTGTAGCCGGTACACAGGACGATGGGAATGTCGGGTCGAATGGAGAGGATTTCTTTGGCGAGTTCATCCCCGGTCATCTGTGGCATGGTCATGTCCGTCACCACGATATCGAATCTCCGGGGATCGTTCCGAAAAAACTCCAAGGCTTCCAGCGAACTCTGCCGGATGGTGACTTCGTATCCAAAGCGCTCAAGGTTTTTTCGGCCCAGATTCGCGATGGATGGTTCATCATCGACAAAAAGGACCCGCTCCTTCCCCCATGGCAAACGGGATGGCTTGCTTGTCCCCTGTTCTGATTCGCTTTTTTCTGCAGCCGGCAAGTAGACCGAGAAGGTGGTTCCTCTTCCGACTTCACTCTCAACGGTGATCGTGCCGCCGGCCTCTTGAACAATGCCATAGACCACGGAGAGACCAAGCCCGGTACCTTCGCCAACCTTCTTCGTGGTGAAGTACGGCTCAAATATCCGCTCCTGAATCTCCCGGGGAATCCCTTTTCCCGTGTCGCTGACCATCAGGCGCACAGATTCACCGGGTTGGGGCTTTTCCGGTTTCTCATCATCGAGGTCATCTACGCTTACCGAATCCAAAAACACGGAAATGGTCCCGTGTTCATCCTCGATGGCATGCACGGCGTTTGTACAGAGGTTCATCATGATCTGGTGGACTTGGGTCGGATCTGCAATCACGGGTGGAATATCCGATCTGATGTTTTGATGGATTTCAATGGAGGTGGGCGTTGATGAACGGATCATTCTCAACGCCTCGTTCACGACCAGATCGATTCGGAGAGGTCTCATCTCGGAATCGGACTGACGACTGAAGGTGAGGATCTGTTTTACCAAATCGCGGGCGCGCTTACAGGCATGAATCACTTCGCCGAGGTCTTCCTTGCTCCTGGATCCCTCGGGTAGATCGGAGTCGACCATCTCGGTGAATCCCATGATGGCGGAAAGGATGTTGTTGAAGTCGTGTGCAATGCCACCCGCCAAGGTCCCGATCGACTCCATCTTTTGTGCATGAAGAAGCGTTGATTTCATTTTTTCCTTTTCCAGCTCGGCTTGTTTCTGCAAAGTGAGGTCTTCCCTGAACAGTAGACCCCCTTCCAAGGCTCCATCTTTAAACATCGGAACCCCGAGTATTTGCTGATAGCCTTCATGCCCAGCAGCAAATTCTGGAAAATGGACTTCTTTCAAAAACACTCTATCACCATTTAATATGGTCTTTATTATGTTTGATATGCCAGCGTTTACAACACCTGGTAACTCATAAACTTTTTTACCCAAAAAGAATTCTTGATCTAAAGTTCCCCTCGCGAAAACAGCCAAATGCCATTTGTTAACAAAGTTTATTACACCTTCCTTATCAAACTGCATTATTGATATAGGCGCTTCATCACACAAGTTTCTGAATTTGTTCTCTCGTTCCTTTAAGTCTTCCTCCATTTGTTTGCGATCTGAAATATCGGTAGCGATGACGAGGGCCCCACGGATCTCGCGGCCTTTCTTCAGGGGCGTGATATGCGCCATCGCCCAGAATGTCCTTCCCCATTTGGATGAATAGCTCCCTTCGATTTTTTGGGATTCGCCTGTTTCAAGGCACTTCTGAAGGGAACTCGAAACCCCGAACTTCTTGAGGAGTGGAAAATGGAGCAGATTGATTTTTTTTGTTTTATCTTCACCGGGAGACCCCAAGATCTCGAGCATACGCCCATTCACATACTCGATTTGCCCCTCTGCATCACAGGTCAGAATTCCCATGGGGGCTTCTTCTGCCAGAATGCGATATTTTTCCTCACTCTCGCGGAGGGCTTCATCAGCGAGCTTACGCTCTGTAATATCACGCACCGCAGCGACTCGCATTAACCCACTTTTCGTTTGTATATTTCGTGCTTCAAGTTCAGCAAAAAAAATATCGCCATTTTTCTTTACAACACGAACAACGTATGGACTGGCATAATTTTTTACAATATTATCTCTAACCATTGGCTTATCATCGTCATGGACGCAGATATCTAAAACATTTTTCCCAATCAATTCATCTTTTTCATAGCCGAGAAGGTTAGTCAAGGATACGTTCATATCGATGGCAATCCCTTGATTGTGAATAATGATCCCTTCCATGGTGACGTCAGAAAGTAAATGGAAACGTTCTTCACTCTCTCTCAGTGCCTCCTCCGCCAGCTTCCGCTCGGTGATATCTTGAAAGGTTCCCTGAAGCCTGACGGTCTTGCCGTCCACGACCTCGGACCGGCAGATCGTCCGTGTCCACAGTTTGTTGCCCTTGGCCGTAATGAACCGCAGTTCCATGTCATAGGGCTCGCCCCAATCCAAGGCTCGCTGTATGGCCCGAGACAGCGCCTCACGGTCGTCAGGATGGAAAAACTCGATGGCCTTGTCCAGCGGTGGCTTGTAGTCCTGGGGCACTTCATGGATGCGGTATGTCTCCTTAGTCCAGGTGACGGCCATTGTTTCGGCGTCCAGTTGCCAGCCGCCCACCCGGGCCATGAGGCCGGTGGCTTCGAGGAGCGCCTCGCTATCCTGCAGTGCTTGCTCGGCCCGCTTGCGATCGGTGATGTCGACAACGATACCTTCATAACGTACGGCTTTGCCGCCTTCGTCAAAATAGGCACGAGAGCTGTCGGACACCCATCCCTCAGAGCCGTCTTTGCATCGAACCTTGAGCTCGAAATCCTCTACGTATCCGCGAGTCTCCAAAGCCTTATGGTATCGTTTGCGGTCTTCAGGGTTTGCGTAGGTCTGTGATGCAATGTCGGAAACGGAGGAAACAAGCTCTTCCGGAGATTCGTAGCCCAGCATCTTGGCGAAGGCAGGATTTACATTAAGAAAGCGTCCCTCAGGCGTACTCTGAAAGAATCCGACCACGGAATTCTCATAAATCCTGCGGTATTTCTCTTCACTTTCCCGCAGCGCCTCTTCGGCCCGCTTGCGCTCGGTGATGTCAAAAAAGGATCCCATGAAACGGGTGATATCGCCGTTTTCATTCCTTTCAAAGACCGTGTCCCGAGA
>CAYPSZ010000394.1:0-27375 GCA_964413125.1 uncultured Desulfobacterales bacterium | reverse complement strand
AGGCATGATCTACATGGTTTTCCGGATTTACAACTGGTGTTTCATCAAACGGACCATGGGAACGTAAAGGGTGTAAGCGTGGCCTGTTTCGAATTATTTTTTCATAAAGAAATATATAAAAGCTTCCATTTGCTTCCAGCAGCGGCTTCTCCCGTGCCGCGCTTCTAAAGAGGAAAACACTCGAAATTAATAATATAAATGCAGGGAACCACGGCCCCGCCTCCGGAGGCACCACGCCCGACTCGGATAGGCTCCGAGATCCGGCCCAGCACAAATAGTACGCCAGAAACACGCCCAAACCAATGACTCCGCCTGCAAGACGACCTCGAGCCTTGATCTGGGAACCGAGGGGTGCGCCAACCAATCCCATAAGAAATACCGCAAGCGGTATGGAAAACCGCTCCATCATTTCCAAGACAACTTCATTATATTCTTTAGTTCCTCTTGACATCTCTCGACTCAGTCCACGAAGCTCCGCCAAGGCCATCTCTTCCGGATCCCTTTGCTTGTGGCCTCTTGCCGGAATCATATCTTCTAGATCAATTTTGAAATCATAGGTCTTAAAACGTATTGACCTAACGGCAACAAGATCACGATCATTAATAAAAATGTTACCGTCCTCTAACCTGAAATTAAGGCTTGAGGTTCCTTTATGAAGGTCCAGCTTCCCGTTTTTTGCAACAATAGTGTTGGTGCCTGTCTCACTGTCACGATTATCCAATATAAATATATCACGCATCGAGCTATTTTCTAAAGAAATATTATTAACATAAAAAAATAGATTTTTTACAGGCTGACTAAAAATGCGCTCTTTTAATCCAATATGAGTACTTGATTTCAATATATCAACTGTAATTTCTCTGAACTTTTGGCTACCCAAAGGACCGATATAAATTGATATTGTCAGTGCCATTAGACCTGAAACTAAAGATATAATTAAAACAGGAGGAAGAAGTTGGTAAAGGCTGATACCTGATGACTTAATGGCAATGATTTCATTGTCAACAGAAAACCGTGTAAATGCAAGAATTACGGAAACAAGTGTAGCTGCAGGTAAAGAATAGAGTGTTACTTCAGGAATCAGACTTGAAATAATAACCACAATGCTTTTGATACCAACTTTATACTGGAATAACCACTCCGTAATTATCATCATTTGTCTTGCCAGTGCAATAAAAATGAAAACAAGCAAACTAACAAGAAAAATATACAATATTTCTTTAAAAATATATTTATAAAGTATTGTTTTCACGCGAAACTTTGCAAATTCACAACTATGAGTCTTCAGGCAGGCAGGGGGCGGGTTTTTCAGGAGCGGACATCAGCGGGACTATTTGATACGGGCCGTCACAGCCGGCACCAGGGCTTGATCACGGGCTTTCCTCCTCAAAATCCGTTCCTACTGTAAACTTGGGGACATACCCCCCGGTTCCCTCATCCCAGCGGAACAGGGACTTGTTTGTCCAGGAGTGGACATTTTTCCAGAACGAGTAGAGAGTGATGTCCAGATAGTCGCAGAATTCCTGGATGTACCTGTCCGAACATCTTCCGTCATAACGCTGTGCCAGCCTGACGGCTTCGTCACGCGTCAGCAGACCTTCACGTATGTCATAGCAAAGCTCGTCGGTTACGCCCCCGAAGCCCAATTTGAAATATTTGAGGACATTTTGATTTACAATCTTGAGGTCTGCATCGAGGCTGAAGTAGGGGTTGGTACGTCCGGTTGCCATGGGATCGTGCCCGGGGCGTCCGGTCAGGCCGTGCTCCACTGCAAACAGTGTGTTCCGGTGGTTTGACCATTCCCTGGCGTAATGACCCAGGAATACGGCCCTGATCCCGGCTTGCCTCAATTCCTCTTCACCGGGAATTCGATAGAGTACAAGATCCCTTTCCCGCACCGCAGTACCGTCCAGGAAAATGTCGGGGCTGTCCCGCACCGTATGTTCTTTTCCGAACTGGACGGCGTCCCCGCCGGGATCGAGGGTGTTCACCCCCAGGGTTTCAGCGGCGTTTTCCCCCTGTATCACCAGCGGGATACCGAACTTTAGGGCCATGTTGAACGCACTGGCATAAAGTGGATATTCCAGGGGTTTTACAAAGTTGCCGCTCTGGAAAAAGTGCCGCCTGCTCAGGTGGCGCTCGATCTTGGGGTTGGGGCGGATGGAAATCATATCGAAGCCTTGCTGGACCAGGTTCTCCAGGTTGGCGGCACCTGCAAAAGAGATATTGTCAGGCGCACAATTCACCAGCAGGCAATGAAGACCAAGATTCTTCTTGCTGTAAATCGCCTGAAATATGCTGTCTTTTCCGCCACTTACCCCCACCACGGCATCATAGGAGGCCATATGGTCTTTGGCCCATTGAGCTATTTCTTCCAATTCCCTTTCGCGCTCAGACCAGTCAACACCTGCGCGCAGCTCCGCCGCCCGGCACGCCAGGCACACGCCTTCTTCATCGAACACTATGCCGGGGCGCGTATCCGGCTGTATACACTTGGTGCAATACCTCATGTGTTTTTCACCTCCCGCAGAGCACGAGAATGGGCCCATTCCCATGAAAAAGGCGCTTCCGAATGAGCGCCCTGAGTAGTTTCTTAATTGGTGCCCCCGGCGCGACTCGAACGCACGACACCCAGATTAGGAATCTGGTGCTCTATCCACCTGAGCTACGGGGGCGATGCATATGGATTCTCAGCGAAACCTTGGAAAATGTCAATGGGTTTCAGGTCAGGGATTCAAAAAAGGACTCATATCGGGTGACTATTCGATCGGCTGAAAAACGGGACAACACGGTTTCTTTAGCTCTTTTCCGATCCCAGTTATGATGGACACCCCGCTCCATAGCCGCTGCCAATGCATCCACATCACCTGCCGGCACAGTCCACCCGTTAACCCCTTCCACGATTATATCCCGAATTCCACCAGGGCATGCAAAGGCCACGGCCGGCGTGCCGCAGGCACCGGCCTCCAAAAGTACGTTTGGAAATCCTTCATACCTGGAGGAAAGGACAAAAAGGTCGGCCTCTTTCATGTGTCCGGAGACGTCTTTGGAAAATCCGGCGAACCGCACCCTGTCAGTCAGGGCCAATTTAGCCGCCAGTTCCTTCAAACGTCCTTGTTCGGGGCCGTGCCCCAGGATGGTAAGCTGAAATTTTGGAGACGGCACCTTGGCGAAAGCCCTGAGCAGCAGATCAAACCCTTTCTGTCGGGTCAATTTGCCGGCGGCCAGGAGACGGTACACTTCGGGTTCAACATGCCTGATTCTTTCGTTTTCTTCCACGGCCGGCTCCACCGGATTGTGGATAACGGCAATACGCTCCATTCCGATGCATGCGTATCGGCAGAGAGAATCGGCCATGTCTCTTGACTGGCAAACGAGTCCATCATAGAAACGGTAAAAAGCCTTGTACAGAAAAGATACAAGAATAGGTAACGGCAGATTGTGGTTATGCAAAGTCGGCAGGTTGGTCTCACGGCATACGAAGCGAATTCGATGTGAGACAAAGAAACGGGCAAGGATTACCACTGAGTTAAGATAGCCCAGGAAAGAAAATACAATATCAGGTTTGACACGCCGGATGGTGCGTACAACGGGCCACCATGCAAATCGCGCCCGACCTGCCTTAAGATCTATCAGAGGAACATCCTCAGCCGGGCTCTTCAGCCCTTTCGTCCGCGTTAAGACTGCGAAGACAGGTCTGAAACGCCTGCGATCCAGACGCCTCATAAGTATTGCGGCCACCTTTTCGGCACCTCCGCCGGTGGCGCCCGGCAGAATGAACAGGATGGTGCAGGGGACGGAATTACGAATCGCCATATGTGCGCAAAAGCTCGTGACCGGCAAAAACAAAGTAATTCATTGCATAAAGGCTTTCCTTCAGTTCATCTACAGTGCTCAGCACGTTACCGGGGATCGAGTCCAATAATACCAGGTAGATAGGCTTGAAGATCAGGTAATTCGCCAGGAACAGGCCGCCGATCCACAAGGGGGCGAGCGGGATGCGCAGCCTGAACGCGGCCTTTTCAATAATCCCCGACTTAAGGGCAAGCAAAGGGAGTATTACCACAAATGAAAGCCAGAATATTGAGAATAAACGGTTCATATTCAGCAATAGCGCCCAAAAGGACTTAGTGGTCCCATCGGGATTCGTATAATGAAAGAGCCATAAATTATGGATGGTAACCTCTTCCTGAGCATTCAGCTCCATTAAGAGCTCAGGTGTTTCAAAACCCAATAGACGCTGCCCCCAACTTATCTCCTCTCCAAAGCAGACGAACATCAATATTCCGAGAAACAGGTATGCAAGATTCCGATCAGTTAGAAAACGGGATTCATCTGCTCTCCTGTAATCGGACCGGCAAAAGGCCCACCAGAAAACAAGTGCCGCCCCCAGGAAAAAGAGCGCTCCCATGTTTTCGATTACGGCGTCTTCTCGTCCGATATCCACTATGACATGATGGGGGAGCCATAAAATAGAATATGATGCAATAATAACAAAGTAAAGGAGGCTAATTGTAAACTTATTAAATACTTGACGGTTGGTAACCATACTCACACCCATTTATCGGCTTCGCAGAAACCCGCCGCCCGCCGCTTAATAGGTTTTCTCGATAACACCAAGCGGATCTCATGGGCCGGGGCTTTTTGCAACTCCGTCCCTTTTGCGGATCACGAGCCAGGCCTTCCTGAGAAAGCCGACAGGGACAGCCGCCTCAAGATCTCCAGTTCCATTTGAACCCGATCCCGCCATGTCGGGATGAATTGTTTGGCCGCCTGGAGCATTGCGCTCTTGAGACGCATCCGCTCTTCAGGATGCTCATACAGTCGAACCAGTTCTTCTGCAAGGTTTTCAACGCTCTCGGGCGAAGGTATCCGAACAACGCACCCGTCGGGAACAAGCCTGTCGGTTGCAGAATCAATGCCTGTAACCGGATTGGATCGAGGGATAATCATGCAGCTTCCTGAGCGCATGGCCTCCAGGTTGGCATTGGAAAGACTTCCAAGCTTGTTGAGGCTGACATAGACATCCGTCTTTGAATGGGCCCAGGCTATTTGCTCATGGGGCAGCCGATCGATGAATGTGGCACACTCATCACAGTTGTCCCTGAAAGCCTCCATGAGCATGGCCTGCTTGAGACGGCCCGTGCCTACAACCAACGCATGGAGCTTTTTATCGGTCTTTTCATAGGCTGTTCGAAAACCTCGGATAAATTCCAGCGCCCCTTTTTCAGGCTCAAGCTTGCCTATGTAGGTGACAATCATCCGGTCGGACGGCAGGCTGAGAATTCGGGGGGCTTCCCCAGCGGGACTATTATGTATATCAACGCCGTTCAAGAGCATTTTGGTCGGGACGCCCGGCCGCATCGCCTTTTCCAGCCACCGTTCTCCCCCGCTTCCATCCTGCGTGCAGATGACGCATGAAAAAGGTGATTGATAGGCCCATCGCGTCATTCCGTGAATAATGTTCTTTTCATACACCACCGAGCGCATTTCCGGGTATATCCCCATTATTCTCAATACGGTGGGGATGCCGGTAAACCTGGATACAAGGGCCGCCGTCAATACATTTGCATTGCTGAAGTATGCAATATCCGGACTTGCCCGGAGGGTCCTGTTAAAAAGTGACAGCGACTGTTTGATTTCATGCGCCTTTTTCCTTATCCTTCCGCCCTTCTTTTGTAAAGCCAGGACACTTATGGGATGTCTCAACCCTGATATGTGGAGGCTGGAATCCCTGCCGTACCATGGCATGTACGACTCCCTACATACCATGGTGAATATGGGCTCATCCTCTCCCCTGTCCAGGGCCTCCATTACCTTATAGATGGTCGGGGCGCCGGTGGGACACCAGGTACGACTCTCAAGGGAGGTCTCAAAGCCGGAAAAGAGGCGTACGGCATAAAAGATTCTCATATGACTATGAAGCTCAGATCAAGGGTTGCCGGCTCACGCACAAGTAGATGTGATGGCAGGTTTTACCGTGATCCGGTGATCACGGTTCGGCGTATCCGTAGACATCAAGGAGACGCCTGAGTTCCTGTTGCTCCTCCGCGCCCGCCTCCGAGTAGTAGGAGCTTGTGTAGGGCTCACAGATCCCCCGGAGGCAAAGGATGTATTTCTCCTGGGCGGCCTGTAGAAAATTGTCGCCTTTCAGGCGTTTGGGCCACGCCGAAAGAAACTCGTTCAATATGCGCTGGGCCTCCCGGGCCTCCTGCAGGTATCCGGCCTCAAACAGGCGATATATTCTGATCATAGGCTCCGGCAAGGCGCTCGCCAGGCTGGAGGTGTGGGCCGGGCTTCCCATGGCCAGGCAGGCGTAGAACTGGCCGGCCACTGCCGTAATCACCTGAAACCCATCTTCCGCCAGGTCAATGACTTTCAGCATGTCCAGTGCGTTCCGTGTGCTGAACTTAACCCCGGCCATATTGGGATGGGATTTCATGCGGGCCACGAATTCCGGGGTAAAGGGCTTACTCCAGTTGGCGCTTGTATACATCCATAGCGGTTTGGCGCACCGCTCGGCGATATGCTCGTAGAACCAGGCGATACGCTCAAAACCCAGGAGGAAATTGTACGGCATGACGTGGTATGCGTCAAAGACAAGCCCTCTCGTCTCATCAATGAAATCATCTATGTCCTCCAGTGCGAAAAACGCAGCGCCAAGCACAAGAGGTATGCGCCCGGCGTTGGTTTCAGCAACAATCCTTGCCACCTTGAGGCGTTTGGCAAAGGAGAGATTCATGTCTTCGCTCCCTGTGCCCAGCACCCAGAGGCCGCCGATATCCTTTTCAACCAGGAAAGATACCAGTCTTTTCAGCGCCGGCTCATCGATATCCCCATTTGCGGTAAACGGGGTAACCACAACCGGAACCACTCCCCTTATGGGACGGGTGCTTTTCATGACAGACCTCCTCTTGAGTGATTTTGTAAATGCCTGAGATAGGCCTCGGCAACCATCAGATCCGCCTCAGTGTCAACATCCACGGAATGGTAGGCATCCATGAGCACTGGGAGTTGTCGCGCGGATATCAATTTCTTGTTGCGGATAAAATATTCCCGTTTTACTGCATAGATTGACGCGTTATAAATGTAAAAAGGCTCAATCTCATCGCCCGACCCGAGCGGGGCGTAATCCTCCAGCACGCCGTTACGGACCGCCTTCAGGATGGGATCTCTCTTCTTGAAGGGGCCCTTGACGCTCGCAGCGCTGTCAAGGTCGCTGAGCCAAAGCCCCATAACGGCCTCGTCAATGTGTGCGGGATCACGAACAGGCGAGGTGGGTTGGAGCAGTACCAGAATGTCGTAGGGCCGGCCGGTATCGGCTTCCATAAAAGTCATTGCATGGTGCACTGTTTCGATATTCCGTACATTGTCTCCGGCAAGCTCCTCGGGGCGGACGAACGGGGTGGGCGCACCATATGCGCGTGCCGCCGACAGGATTTCCGGGTCCTCGGAACTCACCAGGAAATCCGTTATGGTCTTGCTGTTTCCGGCCGCTTCTATGGTGTAGGCGATCAACGGCTTGCCAAGGAGCGACCTGATGTTCTTCCGCGGCAGGCGCTTGGAGCTCCCTCTGGCCGGAATCACAGCGAGCACCCGCGGTCTTTCTTCCTTCGGCAGCGTCATCTCAGCCCCTCACCTCGCCGGGCCATGAGGCGGTCGATTTCACGAACGCTCAACTCAGGGGCGGCGTGCATATCCTGGATGTCAAGGCTGGTCTCGCGCTCTGCATCAATGAGGGCAGCCAACCTGGAATCACGATCCCCATCCTCCGGGTCCGCTCTGTTCTCCAAGGCATCCAGTAACACCCGGTCCAGTAAACGGGGGTCCGGAGCCTTCAGCGAGACCCCTGCTGCGTCATAAAAGGTCTTTTCCAGTGTTACCACGCTTTTTTTCATAATCAACCCTTCCCAGCCGGTTGAGCCGTTATCTGTAACAATGATGTCCGCATTCTTTATATATTTGAATTGATTATCAAAAGGGTTGATCAAGGTCACATTGGGCAGTCCGGAAATATACTTCAAGTAGCCGCCGTAGCGCCTACCCCAGTTGAAACGGTGCTCCTTCACCAAGAGACGGCAACCGGACGGCAGCATGGATGATACATATTTGATTAGATGGCGCTGGTCGTGCCACAGTGGAGACTCGAAATTGATCATCAGTTCGGGCTCTTTGTGAAGGGCCAGATATGCATACCGCGTTGCCCGCAGGTCCTGCTCCCTGAAGGTCCTGAAATACCTTGCGTGCCGCCGCTTCATTATGGAAGTGCGGTAGTATTCAAAGACCCTGGTCATGACATGCTTGGGCCGGGCGCCTTTTGACCCCCTGAGATGGTATAGGACCCTCTGCTTTGTGAGCGCAAGGAAATCCCAGTGTGTCTTGAACCAGTTATACGCCTTGTCTTGAATCCAGTTCTGCAAAATATAGTCAACCGTGGAAGGCCGGCCCCTGAAATGCTTGATCATCTCCATGGCCTCACGGCTCGGGGCCCTGCCTCCGGCAATGTACTCCACCGCCAATTCAGAGGCTCGAGTGTTGTACATGAAATAGTCGTCGGTCCAGAAGGCCCGCTTGGACAACACCTTGGAGAACCTGCAGGTGAAAAACGGGATATCCTTCAGGGCCGCCAGGAACCAGGCGGCCTGAGCGAAACGACTGGCGGTCTCTCGAGACAGCACCAGGTCGGGGGCCGCCTCTCTGAAGACATCGTTCATGAAGGCGAACAGGCGCAGCAGCAACAGATTGGGTCGCCGGTTGTCCCGGGCGCAGAAACGCCGGATGGAACTTTGGGGCCAGTGGAAAAATCCCCTTGAAAAACCGTGTCCCATGTCCCGCTCGGCTGCCAACAGGATGCGGTTTGCAGACCTGCCGGCCGAAGACTCACATGCTGATATCAACGATTGCACTTCATCCCCGGCACGGGCATGCTTCTCGAACGGCCGCCTGTCGAGGAGATCCGGAAGATCCAAGACGGCAGCCCCCTGCTTCTCATTCTGCCCGTAAATGCTCTGAAAGGCACGGGGGCACAGGATGGTGACCCGGGCATGATATTTCTCCTGGTAATGGAGGAGTAGTTCCGAGAAGAAGCGGTTCCATATGGTGGAATGGAAGAAAAGGATGTTCATGATCAGATTTCCCGGTCGAGTAAGGGTCTCAGGTATCGGCCGGCGAATTCCTTTGTTCCGTCGTCGTTAATGTGGTCATGGTTGTAGAAGAACCCTGGATCCCTCATGCCGTCCACGAAATCCACGAAATGCACATTGGGGTGGCGGGCATCGAGCCTCCGGCAGAGGGCCGCAACCCGTTCATGTCCCGGTTCAGGGCCCAGCAGGGTCGGCAGGAACACCATCCATACTTCACCGGATGTCTCGGCTATCCTGTGGATCAATGAATGGAATCTCCCGGAGTATTTGCTGAAGGAGTCATCCGGACACCCACTCGGGTAAAGCACCTCCAGCCTCTTCAGGATCGCCCCGGGGTCTATGCGCTCAAGGTGTTTACCCTTCTTGCCTGTATGATGAGGCCTGTCTTGCAGCCGGGCCAGGGTGAACTTGCTCTGGACATAGTTCAGGATCACCGGGAAACCCATGGACTGCTGCACCATGCTCAGAAGAAACCCGAAGCGCAGGGGTTCGTCTTCAGCAAAAAAGCGCTCCTCGTTCCATAGGTCCGAGAAGAACACGAACGGATCAACCGCGTAAATCACGACCCCTGCCTTGTTGCCGCGACTGAGAAACCAATCATAGTAAAGGGCCGTGGGCGCTATGCCCCCGCCTCCGCCCCTGGCGATGTTGAGGGTGTTTCCACCCAGCTCCTTTTCCAGCAAAGCATGGCCCTGACCCCGGGAGAGGACCCTCGCGCGTGAGGTGCCCAAGACAAGATAGTCAAACTCTGTCCCTTCGGGTATTATCCTGAGATTCGAGTCGGTATTGGCATTGTCCCAGTCATGGAGACGCTCGGGTATTTCAATTACAGCCAAACCCAACAACAGGTTTATGGACAAAAACAGTATCGCTTTGGTGCAGAGCTCCTTCATGGGTCTAGAATACGAAATAGATGAACTGCGTATTGTTGAATACACCCAGGAACACGACAGCCCACAGGAGGGCCGAAGCGGTTGTCCAGCGGACCCGGGAAGGAGTTTCCGGAGAGATCAGCTTCCACTTGGTCCATCCGAATATATGTTCAAGAAGTATTGCCGTCCCCAGAAGGAAGAGGATCAGTAGGTCTGTCCGCGGGGAGAGTTCCAGAGGCATATGTATCTTGAATTCCGTCACCATTCTGGAGAAAAAGTCGACGGTTTCCGGAATGGTTTTCGATCGGAACAGGACCCATAGGGCCGTAATCAAATGAAAAGTAAATAATACGGCCAAAAATTCCCGGACTTTGGACTGGCTGGAGAGCCCCAAGGCGGAAGCAAAGCGGTTTCGTGCCCCCGAAGTGGCCCGGGACACTACGATACACAGACCGTGCAACAGCCCCCAGGCGACAAAGGTATATGCAGCCCCGTGCCAGAGGCCGCTGATAAAAAATACCAGTAGAATGTTCAGATGGGTCTTCGATGCCGGGCCTCTGCTCCCGCTGAGGGGTATATAGATATAGTCTCTGAACCATGTGTACAGGGAAATGTGCCAGCGATTCCAGAACTCGGCCACGGACCGCGCCATATAAGGCCTCTTGAAGTTTTCCATGAGATTGAAGCCCATAACCCTGGCGGAACCCAGGGCGATGTCCGTGTAGCCCGAGAAATCACAATAGATCTGGAGGGCGAAGAGATAGGCCGCCAGCATCAGTGAGAGGCCCGAGAAGTCACCAGGCGACGAAAACACCCTGTCCACCACCAGGGCACAACGGTCCGCCACCACCACCTTCTTGAAGAACCCGAAAAGCATGAAGATGAGCCCGTCCCTCACACGTTTGTATTCAAACCCATGGTTCTCTTTCAACTGTGGAATGAGCCGGGTTGAGCGCTCGATGGGGCCGGCCACCAGTTGGGGAAAGAATGATACGTACAGGGCATAGATCCCCAGGTGGGTCTCGGGCTCCTTTTTTCCTGCGGACACATCCAGCACATAACTCAAGGCCTGAAAGGTGAAGAAGGACAAGCCCACGGGAAGGAGGAGATGCAGGCGGCCCAGGGGCAACTGAAGACCCAGCAGGGAGACCATGTCCTCGATGGCTGCGGATGCAAAATCCATATACTTGAAGAAGACAAGCCCTCCCACCGAGGCCGGGACGGCCCACATGAGAATGCGTCTTCTCCTTTCGCGGCTTGTTCCATAGCGGCTGAATGCAAGGCCGGCCCCGAATGAGACCAGGGTCACATAGGCCAGAAGCAGGGCGTATACAGGACCTGCACACATGTAGAAGTAATAACTTGCAGCCAGAAGAAGGGCCCAGGTCCATCCGGACGGCACCAGGAAATAGCAGAGCGTAACAATTGGAAAAAACAATAAGTATTGCAAGGAATTGAAAAGCATGAGGTTCTATTGTCGGGGGGAGGTGCCGTTTATGGCCTGATGCAGAACATGAACCAGGCTTTCCGCATCCATGCCGTGATGCTTGAGGACCTCATGGTTGAGCCCACAGGCCGGGATTGCCTCAAGGCCCTTGAGAATCAGGCGGGGTTTGTCCTGCAATTCCAACCCGGACAACGCACAAGAAAGCATCCACCCTTGACCGCCCATGGTGAGGTGGTTGTCCAGGGTCATGATCAATCCGTGCCCCTGTATCAATTCAGCCAGCCAGTCCTGATCCACTGTGTTCAACCACGGGAGCGCCACCACAGTGGCAAAAACGCCTTCCCGCGCCAGGATGCGGGCGGCCTGCCACGCCTGCTCAACCAAAACGGGGCCATAGGCAACCAGGAGGGCATCGTCCCCCCGGCTCAGGACGGCACCACGTCCCAGCTCGGGTTCATAACCACCGGGGAGACAAAACGTTATTTCACAGGGAATGGAAACCAGTCTCATGTAGGTGGAGCCCGATGAGTGATTGACGGCCCAGTCCATGAGCATGGCCACTTCTTCTTCGCAGCAGGGTTCAACTGCAGTGAGGCCGGGCACGGTGGACATGACGGAAATGTCCCTCACACTCTGGTGGGAATGACCCGGGCCGCCGGGGACCATGCCTGCCAGGGAACCCACATAGATTATCCGGGTCTTTTCCGTGGCGTTGTTGAATATCTGCTCATTGGCACGTGTGGTCAGGAAACAGGCAAAGGAATGGACCGCCGGAAGCAGTCCCGAAAGGGCCATCCCGCCGGCCTGGGAAACCATGTCCTGCTCGGCGATGCCGCACTCCATGAACCTCTTCGGAAAGCGTTGCTCGAAGGGGATAAGGCCGCAATCAGCCTTGAGGTCGGCGTCCAGGACCACCAGATTCGGGGTTTTCTCTCCCTGCCCCAACAGGGCCCTTGAATAGGCCTCCACCAGACGCTGGGGAGCCCGGGAAGGTGAAGGAGGCATAAGAATCTCGCCCCGAGCAAAAGACGGGCCGGAAAGACCCGCCCCATGAACCGTCTCTTCGGCGTTAGACACCAGTTCTTCCATGGCACGCACACAGGTGTCCATGTCCGGGGCCCCGCTGTGAAAACCATACGGGGTCTTGTCCTCTCTCGATACCCCGTGCTCGAAAAGGGCCGCACCCTTTCCCTTTATGGTGTCCGCTATTATGACACTCGGCAGGCTTTCTTCCGACAAAGCAGAGGCCATGCCGTTGCCCAGGGCCTCATGGTCATGGCCGTCAATGCGCTGGACATGCCAGCCAAAGGCGCGGAATTTGGACTCCATGTCTCCCAGGTCGCTGGTCTTTTCAACCCATATATCGGACTGGAGCTTGTTGTGGTCCACAAGGACCGTCAGCCTTCCCATACCTCTTGAAGCCGCGGAAATCAGAGACTCCCAAATCTGTCCTTCCTGAAGTTCACCGTCGCCGGTCATGACGAAAATATTGCGATCCCCCCCTGCAATGCGATCCGCCGCAATCATGCCCTTGGCCTTGGATATGCCCATTCCAAGGGAACCGGTATTGGTGGGGACCCCGGGCGTTTGGACGTCCGGATGACCGGGAAGTCCTCCCAGACGCCGAAGCGCATGAATCATGTCGAAAGGCAGAAGGCCGAGGCCCAGCATCACCGCATAAAGACCCGGGGCGTCATGGCCCTTGGAGGAGAAATAAACATCCTTGAAACCTTTTCCCCCGGGGCTCCGACGGAGTTCATTCAGGAATATCCATGCCACTATGTCCAGGCTGCTGAAACTGGAGCCTATATGGCCGGATCCGGCCTTGCGGATCATGTAAAGAGTATTGACACGGCATAAGGCGGAAAAGGCTCTCGTCTTCTTTACGGGCTCTACCTCCGCCTTCAGGAGACGGTCGAACTCGGCTTTGGGTACATAGGGAAGTGTGGACATGGTTAAGGAGACCTTTTTTCTAGACCGCTTGGGGGTCGAAGTGGAGATATATGTTCTTCAGTTCGGAATACACATCCAAGGCCTCGGTGCCGGGTTCACGGCTGCCGTTTCCGGAAAGGCCCCGCCCTCCGAAGGGCATATGGGGCTCGCTGCCGAATGTGCCGGCGTTAACCACCACCACCCCGGCCTTGGCTCTGAGGCAGAATTCCCCGGCCCGGTTCATGTCTTTGGTGTGGATGCACGCGGTCAGTCCGTAGGGGGAATTATTGGCCAATGCCAGCGCCCCGGCGAAATCAGGTGCTCGGTAAAGGCAGGTGATGGGACCGAACAGTTCTTTGACGGAAATGACCGCCTCTGGATCAACATCTTCCAGGATGGTGGGGGCCATGTAAAAACCACGAATGTGCAAGGGATCCGTCATGCGGCCGCCGCCGCACAGCACCCCGGCTCCTGAGTGCACAGCCTGCTCCACCGCCTCGGTCATGGCCTGGAGCTGTCTCGCATTTATCACCGGACCCAGATCATCACCATCGGAAGGGCCAACCTTGAGGGCCCGTGTGGCCGCAACCAGACGTTCCCGGAATTCATCATAGACCCTGTCCAAGACAATAATACGGCTTCCCGAAGCGCAACGCTGCCCTGCATTGCTGAAGGCGGACAGCACCGACCAGTGAACAGCCTTTTCCAGGTCCGCATCGTCGCAGACCAAAAGGGGGTTTTTCCCCCCCAACTCCAGGGATATGCGCGCCAGTCGCCTTCCGGCTGTTTCAGCGATTATTCCGCCCACTTCGGTTGATCCGGTGAAACTGATTACCCCCACATCCCCATGGGCCGCCAGTGGCGCACCGGCTTCTTCCCCTAAGCCCTGGACAATGTTCAGCACCCCTGCGGGAAGCCCTGCTTTCTCCGCCAGCACACCCACCATCCACGCCGTGGCCGGGGCGTCTTCCGAGGCCTTGAGAACCGCCGTGTTTCCGCATACGAGGGCGGGGAAAACCTTCCACGCCACATTGGCGATGGGCGTATTGGCGGCGATGATCAGGCCCGCCACGCCCACGGCCTGGCGTATGGTCAAGGCCTGTTTGTCGGGCGTCCGGCTGGTACAAGTCCGACCATATAGACGCTGCCCCTCTCCGGCATAGAACAACCCGCACTGGACAGCGGCATCAGTCTCGCCCAGTGCCTCTTTCATGGATTTCCCCGTCTCCGCCGCCACTATGCCGGCTATATCTCGACGTTGGGCCTTCATGGCCATAACCAGATCCAGCAGAATGAGCCCTCGCTCAACAGCCGGTGTCTTTTCCCAATCCGGCTGCGCCGCCTTGGCCGCGGCCACGGCCCCGGCCACATCGCCGGTGCCGGACCGAACCAGCCTGCAGAGCACCTCCCCCGTGTCCGGATTGAATTTGTCCGCCCTGTCGCCTGAAACAGCCTCCGAATGGACGCCGCCTATGATATTGGGTACTACCTGTGGGATAGAAGTCTCCATACGCCTCCTTGGGTCTGACTCCATTCCGTCACCAAGCCGTCCATCCGCCGTCCATGACCATGTTGGCCCCTGTCATGTAGGCAGAGGCGTCGGACATTAGAAAGAGCACCGCCCCGTTGTATTCGGCCGGGCGGGCCATCCGACCCAGTGGGACCCTGGAGCAATACTCTTCCAAAAACCTGTGATCCTGGTTATTGAACACACCTCCCAGGGTCAGGGTGTTGACTCTCACCCCCGAACCACCGAAATAGGTGGCCAGATAACGGGTCATATTCAAGACGGCTGACTTGGAAGCTGAATATGCAATGGGTTTGAAGAAAGGGGCTCCGGATTCCTTTCGGTAATGGTACAGGCGCTGGTCCGGCGAGACCATGCCGTAGGTGGAGCCTATGTTGACTATGGACCCGCGGCCGGCCCGGGCCATGACCCCGCCGAAGACCTGGCAGCAGAGCATCACCCCCTTGACATTGACCTCCATGACCTTTTCCCATGATGCCTCGGGATAGGTCTCGAAGGGTCCGTTCTCTTCGGCCGGTGCATCAGGGGGGGAATCCAGGGCTGCATTGTTGATGAGGCCGAAAGGCACACCCCACCTCTCTTGAACGGCTGCAAGGGACCTCTTCAGGGATTCACTCGATGTTACATCCGCTTCAAGATAAAGAAGCCTCTCGTGAGAAAGGCCCGCCTGTTCCAGTATCCCGGCGGCGCCTGGAGCCGGGTCCAGAACCACGACCCTGGCCCCGCTTTGGACAAGGGCCCCTGAATACTGAAGCCCGAGTTGACCCAGGCCGCCTGTGACAATCACGATCCTGCCCGTTATATCAAACAGCCCGCCCGCCGGAATCATTGCAGGTCCTCCAGTGTGACATCCTGATCCTCCATCACGGAAGCTTTCAAGGCCCGGCCCAGCACATGGTCCAATTCACAGGGGGGAAGACCGTCTCCGGGAGACTTGATGGCCAAATCACTCATGGTCAGCACGTGTCCCACCGGGAGGTCTTTGGCAGCCACGATCTTTTTCCCCATCTTGGTGATGGGTTTTTCCTCTCCGGGCAGGCGGCGTTTGACTCCGTCACCCATGGCTCTTGCAGCGCGACGCAGATCTCTGCTGAGGCGTCTCAACCCGCTGGGGGCCAGGGAAAAGGCATGATCGGTTCCCCGCCAGGCCCGATTCAGTGTGAAGTGTTTTTCAATGACTCGTGCGCCCAGAGTAAAGGCCACCAGAGCCATGGCTATGCCGCTCTCATGGTCCGACAGCCCTATGACATTTGAGGGAAACTCCTTGCGGAATGTGGTAATGACCGAGAGATTCATGTCCGGATAGCTTTCCACAGGGTAGCACGCGGTACACTGGAGTATACAGAGCCTTGGATTGACGGGCATTATGGTATCAACCGCCCGGCGGACGTCATCAAGGGTTCCCCCGCCGGTACTCAGGATCATGGGTTTGCCAAAGGATGCGATGTACTTGAGCAAAGGAATATTGTTAAGGTCCCCTGAGGCGATTTTATAAAGAGGCATATCCAGGCGTTCCAGGAAATCGGCGCTCTCAAAATCAAAGGCGGTGGCAAACATGGTCAGGCCCAGTTGACATGCGTATTCCTTCAACTCCTTGTACTGGCTTTCCCCGAACTCCAAGGCCTCCCTGTGGGTCCCATAGGTGTCTCCATAGCTGTTTTCCCCCGCATAGGGGGCGTTATAAAGGGCCTTGGTGAAAAGACTCCGGTTATTTCTTTTCTGGAGCTTAACTGCATTCACACCACATTCTCCGGCCGCATCAAACATGGCTTTTGCGGTCTCCATGTCGCCCTGGTGGTTGTTGCCTATCTCGGCGATCACATATGCATCGGCATCGTCAGCCACACGCACACCGTCAAGAACTATTTCCCGCATAGGATGCCTCCTTGGATCGAGACCTCTTCAAACCACACCTTATTGTCCGGTCTCCGCATCATACTCAGATTCCGACCCATGGTGGATTCAACTCCTGATGGGCCGCATCAGAATGATCTCCCCTGCATTGATGAGACCCTGGCATACCAGTCCGCATTGTGCAAGAGCTTATGATGGCGTCCCTGCTCCACAACACGGCCGCTTTCCATAACAACTATATTGTCCGCTTCCTGTATGGTTGATAAACGGTGGGCTATGACCACCAGGGTCAGCCCGGCGTCCCGGCGCAGGGCATAAATGGCCTCCTGGATATCCGTCTCTTTCTCGGAATCCAGAGCGCTGGTGGCTTCATCCAGGATCAAAATGGACGAGTTCTGCAGTAATGCCCGTGCCAGGGCCAAGCGTTGTTTCTGGCCGCCTGAAAGGCGTGTCCCCCTCTCCCCCAGAACCGTGTCCCATCCATGAGGCAGTTGATCAGCGAATTCCGTTACCTGGGCCCTATCCATGGCTTTCCTTATCTCACCATCAGAGGCCTCCGGCCTTGCATAGGACAAATTATATTTCAGGGTGTCATTGAAAATAAACGTGTCCTGGGAAACAAAGGCCATGCCCCTGCGCAGGCTCCTGAGATCGTATTCTGTGATATCAATTCCATCTATCAGGATGGTTCCGGAATGTAAACGTCTCAAACCCGCCAGAAGATCGATAAGGGTCGACTTCCCTGCACCCGAAGGACCCACGAGCGCGGTCATGCTTCCGGCGGGGATTGTCAGGGACAGGTCCTGAACAGCGGGTGCAGATCGACCGGGATAGGAGAAGGTCACCTCGTGAAACCGGATTTCTCTGGACAGACCCTCAAAAGGGCGCACACCCTCATACGACTCCCTGGCCCGGGCCATCTCTTCCAACCCTTTGCGAACCGCGGCGATTCCTCCATATTGGGCCACAAAATTCTGCTTTGATCGCAAAGTATCCTTGCTCAAGGGGAGGACCCTTAACAAGACCACCATGAACAAGCCGATTTCCGCAAGTGACAGGTCAAAGAACTCAACTGCAAGATAGAGAATAATCAATCCACCGAGCACGACTATGGGTTCAAGCAATAAATCCACACGAGCATTGAGCTTTGACAACCAGTAATTGAAGTCCCGCACCTTGTGAGAAGAAGATTTAAGGTGATGGATTTCCCGTTCTTCACCGGAGGTCAGTTTGATGAGTCTAAAAGCCGAAAGCCGCTCAACCAGTTGAAACGAGAATTCCTGGTTGACATCGGTCGTCTGAACACTCAACTGCTTGGTATGTCGAACGTGAAAATTGACCAAGAGCCCGGCTATGATCAAGACAATCAATGCAAGGACGGTCATGGACGCTGAAAGCCAGCACAATACAACCAGATACCCTACGACCACTACAACATTGGAAACACACTCGAAGAAACTGTGGAAATACCCCCGAACCCGGAGGGCTTCCGTGGTGGCCAGGTTGATCAAGTGGCCGGTGTTCAAGGAATCGAGGAAACTGTAAGTAGAGCGAAGGCATGCGGAAAAAATGCTGGTTCGGGTGGAATGTAGGACCTGGTGTGTGAGCCAGGCGGTATAGATTTTTCTAAAGTACATACACAAGACCCTGCACATTATGAGGGAAAGAACCATGATAACCAGGCTCATAAGGGTAATGGGCAGCCGCGCCGTTTGAAAGACCGAGATAAGCACGGTCCATGTCCTTGAACCCTCAGCCAGGGTTGCCACATCCCCTTGACTCTCGATGAACTGAAGGAGCGGCAGGAACATTGCCAGACCAAAGCCTTCAAAAAAGGCGGCCAGGAGGGCCAATGAAACGAAAAGGCCGGCCCGCCGGGGAGTAAGGCCGTATTGGGCGAGTTCTTTCACCGTCATGATTTACTGATTGCCGTGCTGCGGAAACATGAGTTGTTCCACGTAGGAAAAATCAGGCTTGTGAAGTCCCTCTTTGAGCCCGTGGCAAAGGTATTCTTCATCGAAGTGGATGCGGTTGTTGTCGTCAAAAGAGGCCGGGACCATCAGGCACCTCTTTTCGAGCAGTGAGTACGCCTCAGGGTTCCAGTTTCTATCCACCATGTCGATAACCGCCACAGGCCTGTTAAGGCAAAGAGAAAAGCCGAAAGTCGTAGATGTGGTGCACCCGAAAACAAATGCCTGGGCCTCCTCCCAGCAATTCTCAAAGGGCATGGTCATGATCTTACACATGTTTTCGAATACGCCGGCTATCTCGTCCAGGACTTCCGGATGGGCCTTGTAGATGACCTTGAAACCCCCGGCCTTGAGCGATTCCACCAGCTTCAGCTCCAGGTCCAGCTGGAAAGCAAAGTAGTTTGCTGAGCATTCAGTGTTTCGAACGGCGGTCATGGGGAAGCCCATTACCATGACCGTTTCCACCACTTCAGGAAATGGATAGCGGGCGGTGCTCTCCCGGATTTTCTTATAGCGGTGAGACTCCACCGACACAAAGGACACGGGCATGTGCCTGCTTATACCGCTAAGGGCATACTCCCTGGCTGAAAACTCAGCGCATTTCACACTTGGACAAACGAATTCATCACAAAGAGCGTCCTCCACATAAGCTGAATGCCTCTCCCATGCATTTACCATATCATTTCCGTGGTGAAAGCCTACAATTTTTGCACCAAGCCGTCTTAGCCCCAACACAACGGGCCTGTGAACCGGATTACCCATCTCGGATAACAGCAGCACCTTGGGGTGATTTCCGCCCTGTATTCTGCAGTAAATCCGGTTCAAATCGCGTATCCTTTGAATCCATGCCGATATTATTCCTTCGAATCGGAAAACCACCCCGAATTGCTGCTCGGAATAATCAGAAAGCGACTCCATTATCATCCGGCATGCTTCCATAATATCCGTTCTCAGATCCACCTCTTTGCCATGAGCGCTTTTCAAGAGGGTCTGGAAATAATGATGACTGCAGGCCAGGCCCTTTTTCCTGCAGTAATCACGTTTCAAATCGGTGAAGCTGCCGAGATCCCAGACATCACCCGATTTCCAGAAAGTAAGTACCCTTTTGGCAAAGGGCCTGCCGTCGGAAAAGCGCAGGGCCTTGGCAAGGCCGCGCATACGCCACCTGGCAGACCTTTCGTGGCTTATTGATCCGAATGATCCGCCGAGAGCTCGGTAATCCGGCCGATAAAAGGGTCTGGACTGGTGCCCTATGATCAACCGGCCGCCGGTCCGGGTGATCCTATCTTCAACCACGGCCGCATGCAGGATCTGTAGGGCAAAATGCAGGAATTTGTAGTCCGCCAGCAGAAGGTCTTTAGATTCGGAGGAAAGGGAAGAGACGGCCAGGTCGAACCGGTCCATGGCAAATCTTCCCAGTGAGAAGAACTCTTCATCCGTCACAGGCCAGGGCCGGGAGGTTCTCCATGCTTTCAGCCCCATTTGCTTTACAGCATAAATGTCCGTACAAAAATCTTTGGTTTCACACATGATTTTGAGATGTTTCCATCATGGGAGCGACTTCAGGAGCTCGGCCGGGGTGGAGGGTTTTTTAAAACGCTCTTTTATGCTACCTCGATCATATCCCAATTCAATGCCGTTCCCCGTTTCAAATTCGCTGCAGCCTTTCCTTTCAAGACACGGTCCAGCCATTTGGGGGCCAGCCCATAGCCCGGCCGTATTGATCTCACATTGCGAGGAGTGAAGGGCTCTCCCATAAGTACATCTTCCACCACGTAAAGGGACCGCCTGAATTGAATGTTTGCCTTCTCCGAGTCCATGGGCCCGTAGCCGGCTTCACCAAGCGCCAGAAAGGCCTCCCGGCAGGCACCGATCATTTGCCCCAACTCGTGGGGTTCCACTGAAAAGGCCGCATCAGGCCCCCCGTCCATACGGGAGAGGGTGAAATGCTTTTCCACCACGCATGCACCCAATGCCACGGCGGCCACGGGCACGGCTATTCCCAGAGTATGATCCGAAATGCCTGTGGGGAGGCCGAAGGTCTCCCGCATATGGATCAGGGTTTTAAGGTTGAATTCCGCCGCCGGCGCCGGATAACCGCTCACGCAATGGAGCAGGATCAGGCGGCTGTTGCCGGTTCCATGGAAGGCCTCCACCGCTTCTTGGATCTCCGACAAACCCGCCATGCCTGTGGACACTATTAGAGGCTTGCCCGTGAGAGCGCATTTTTTGATCAAGGGCAGGTCCAAAAGCTCAAAAGACGCTATTTTGTAAGCGGATGCACCCATTTCTTCCAGAAAATCAACGGCCGTCTCATCAAAAACCGAACTGAACACCTGGAGGCCGAGCCTGCGGCCGTGTTCAAAAAGCTCTGGATGCCACTCCCAAGGAGTGTAGGCCTCCCTGTAAAGGTCATAGAGTTTTCGACCGTCCCACAACCCGCCTGTGATCATAAAATCAGGACCGTCATGATCAATGGTGATGGTGTCCGGGGTGTAGGTCTGGAGTTTTACAGCGTCCGCACCTGCCTCGGCCGCCACTTCAATGAGCCTTATGGCCCTTTTGAGATCATGGTTATGGTTCCCGGACATCTCCGCTATGACGTAGGGAGGGTGTCCCCGGCCTATAATCCTGCCGGCCACATCAACAGTAGCGGCTTCATTCCTATGCGCGCGGTGGCAGTTCATACATATTTCCTTCACGCCGCTTGAAGCCTGCGGAAAGGAAGATCCGCTTTGAGGCATCATTCCCAGGCAGTATTTCGGCGTGCATGGGGATATGGGGCCAAAAAGTGGAAGCGAAACACAGGGCGCCTTCACCGATACCAAGCCCCCTGAACTCCTCGGCAACTAGAATAGATACCTCCAGGCCGTCATTACCAAATGGATCCAGCCTTAGGAGGCCTGCATCCCTGTGGTCGTGGGTGATTATGGTCAATATCCTGGTTGAATCCATCATGATTGATTCAAACCATTCCCGGTGTTCATCTCTGGTGGGCGGCCGGGGCACCCTGGAGAAACGCCTGGCCCCCGGAGCCGTCTGCCACCGGAAAACGACATCCATATCGGTCGGTTCGGACAGCCTGAGGCGCACGTCCCGTCCGTCCTTGGCCTTTTGGGGGGAAGCCAAGTAGAGGCACACCCTCAGAGTCCCCATCCCGTCGCACAGGGAGGCCGCCTTCTCTGAAAGAGCTCTTAATTCTCCATTGTCCTTTGAGAGCCTCTTAATGACGGCCGCCATGTCCTCTTCCAATATTTCGCCCGACCTGCCCAGGTTTACGGCGGCCCCTTTTTCGTGAAGGGATCGGGCGGTCAATTCCTGATTCTCCGCCAGGATCATCATCAAAGAGGGAAGACCCAGGCAGCAGCGCTCCCAGGACGTTGTCCCGCCCGCCCCCAAGGCCAGATCAGCACGGGCCATGGCAGCGGGCATATCAGTGTTGAAGTCTGCAACATGATAACCACAGGAATCCGCTTCAAAAAGGAGATCCTCGTAAGAGGTGCAATTGAGGCCGAGAAATATCTCCACATCCAACGGCAAGCCGGTCCTTTTAAGGGCCTTCATGCACAATCTTGCAGCACCGGCGGAATCGGAAAGCCCCATGCTCACCAGGATCCTCTCGAGTCCATTCCTTTCCCGGCGATGTCTCAAGGTCTCGGCCCTGATTCTTGAGAATTCCTCTCTCAGCAAGGCGAACCGGGGCCCCAAAAGTGTCAGGCAATCTTGTGGTATCAGACCGAGATAATCATTCCGGGTTCGGCCCAATGTGGAGTCCATCAAGACATCGCAGTCATGGGCCCTGTTTGCAAGGTCATCGATTACCAGGATTCTTTTGACCTTTTCCCTGCACGCGACCTCAAAGTCCAAGCCCAATTGATAATGGTCCACCACCAGCAAGTCAGTCCCGTCGGGAATTCTCTCCAGGAAATCTCCTTCACGGAAGTCATGGGCCAAATCCAGGACTTCAAACCCCGAATGCTCAAAGGAAGGGACCGTATCACCCATTCCGGGACCTACAATGAATGAGGATTCAAAACTCGATGTGGAAAGCCTTCGGGCCAGGGACAGGCAGCGCATGATATGGCCCCCGCCTATTCCGGCTCCTGCAGCACAGCAAAAAACCGCCTTCTTGTGTTTCATGAATCGGGAGCCTTCAGAAAATGATCAAAACTGTATACCTTGTTGTTCATCGGACCGAAAAGACGGGGCAAACAGCCGGCCCTTTGAGTTCTTCCCGCAAGGAACCCCTGGAAAGGGAGCGTGCCAGATCAGCCATGACCCCCTCGTAAGAAGACATGATCAGACTCTCATCCTCATCATCGTGGGCATAACAAACATTGTGACTGGCATTGATCAACACACCCCGCTTCATCATCCCCATCATGAAGAAGGTCTTGATTTCATGTTCGTCGGCCAGGGGATGGGGCCTGAATTTCCAGGCTCGCCACGGGGGCAGGCCTGTCAGTTCCATCCATTCGCCCAGTCCCCAGCGATGGACCGCGGCCTCGGCAATGGAGGAGATCCTACTACCGGTGGACCAGAGCTTGTGGATGACGGGCTCGCGTCGCATCTTGTCAATGACCGCCTTTGAGGCAGCCAGGGAAAGGGTTTCCCCGCCGAAAGTGAAGGAAAAAAACAGGTCTTCAATCTCGCGCATGTATTCGGCCTTTCCCACCAATGCCGAGACCGGCATGCCGTTTCCCATGGATTTGCCGAAGCAGGCAAGGTCGGGCACCACACCGAACAATTCCTGAGCTCCTCCCAGTGCGAAACGAAAACCCGTAATGATTTCGTCCAAAATCAAAAGGGCACCGTGCTTGTGCGCCAGTTCCAACACTTCCTCAAGATATCCTCCCGGGGGTTGTGCGGAACCGGCGGGCTCCATGATCACTGCTGCGAACTCGCCGGGATGCCTGCGGAAGAGACTGTCAAGCCCGCTGATATCCCCGAAGGGGAAACGGTGAGTCAGCCTGCCCACCGTGTCAGGAACGCCCCTGTTCCTTGTGGTGGCCCCGATGTACCAGTCATGCCAACCGTGATAACCGCCGGCAGCAATACGGTCACGGCCGGTAACGGCCCTGGCCAGACGAACAGCACCGGAGGTGACATCTGAACCATTCTTGCCGAAACGGACCATCTCGGCGCAAGGGATCATATCCACCAATCTCTCGGCCACCTCGATTTCCAGTTCCGTGGCCAGGCTGAAACTGATGCCCATGGAGAGCTGGTCAATTACAGCCCTGTTTACATCAGGGTCCTGATAACCCAGGACCACCGGCAGGAGTCCGCAAATCAGATCAACATACTCGTTTCCATCCACATCCCAGACCCTGCCCCTGTCCCCGCGCGTCAGAAACATTGGTGAGCGGCCCGCCGGAAACTGAACCCGGCTCTTGCTGAAGGTCTGAGAGCCCAGTGGAATGAGTTTCTCCGCTTTTTCAAGCAAATCGGTGCTCTTTTGGTATCTTCTTTTCATGTTCATCTTCAGGTTCAGGTTACCCGAACGGCGGTTTTTTCTTTGCTCGAGCGCAGGGCGGCAAGGGCCACGAGAAGCTCATGAAAGGCGTCCCTGCCGTCCAGAAGTCCTCCTTCGTCGTCCTCCAATGCTAAGAGAAAGGCGTTCAGCAGTTCCCGGTACATGGAGCCGGCATCCAGCGCCCCATCATCCATGAGATGGGTCCAGCCTCCTTCAATCGTATGGAGCCTCACACGGCAGTTCTCCGGGTTTCTGCCTTCACTCAGCCACACCAAGCTGCCCAGCTCCCCTATTACCTCCAGCCCCCGTCTTTTACAACGTCTCAGGTAGTCAAGATGTATTTGAGTCCGAAACCCGCAGCCATGGAGCAAGGACAATTCAGCATAATCCTCAACATCCAGTTCCAATGAGGAAAGCTTCCCGGACTGGCAGACAACTTCTCCAACGGTTCCGAAAAGCCACACCGCATAATCGATTTCGTGTATGCCGTCCAGTATGACGCCGCCTCCTTTGGCCTTACTGGAGCAATACAGCCCTCTGTAGTCCGCGCCGGGTCTCATGTCAGGCAAGAAATTTCCATAGTGGGCCCGGGCCGCAAGGGGCCTCCCGATCAGAGGGAGGGCTTCACGGACGGCCTTGATGGCAGGATGAAAGCGCATGTTGCAGGCGACGAAAACCTTTCTTCTTCGGGCCTCGGCAAAATCAAGAAACTCCGGGACCCCTTCGTGGGAGCCTGCAATGGGTTTCTCCACCAGGACATGGGCTCCGGCCTCAACCAGCATTCGAGCCACAGGCAAGTGAACATGTGTGGGTACGGCTATGATGGCCGCATCCGGCCCCCATGCCAGTGCCCTGTCCATTGTACTGAAGTACCGGATTTGCAGCTGCATTCCGCATGTCTCGGCCGCCCCTGCATCCGTATCAAAGACGGCCGCTTCAATGCCGGGAGCTTCAGCGGCATTGGCGGCGTGACGCCTGCCGATGGACCCGGCTCCGGCTACAAGTACCCTCACAAGCCCTGCTTTCTTAAGGCAAAATATTGGGCGAGGGTCAAATCCTCGCTCGTATCGATATCCACGGAATTATGAAAAGGCATCTCGTGCCCTCGCAGGTTGGGGCCGTAGAAAGTCATATGCTCAAGAAAGGCTTTTACAGTCACAGCATAAGTGCTTCCATTGTCAACGAACATCTCAGGGACTTCCTGGCTCTTGAGATCCACCAGATCCGGCCACATGGGGGCAAGAAACCCTTTGTGGTCCATCTTGAGCGCCTGGTGAGGCGGTTGCCGGAACCGCGTGATTGCCATGGCGAAATCACATACGCCGGGTTCAATCATGGCCGAAACCGCCCGGATGTCCTCGGCCCGCCTCAAGGGTGCGGTTGCATACAGGCATACCATGATGTCGTAATACCTTCCGGACAGCGATTCAGACTCCAAAACATGGGCGCAGACATCCACCACCCGTGCCGAGTCGCCGGCCAGGGAATGGGGACGCATGACTACTTCGGCGCCGTACTCCAGGGCGATCATGGAGATCTCTGCATCCTCAGTGGATACCAGTACCCTTTTGAACAGCCCTGATTGCCCGGCCGATGCGATCGTATGAGTCATCATTGGCTTGTCCATGAAAGGCAATATGTTCTTACGCTTCAAGCGTTTGGACCCGCCCCTGGCGGGAATGACGGCAAGATACCGCAGGAAGGAGCCTTGATCCTCCGTGTACATAGTCATGGCCTTAAAGCCCAGGCGCAAATGTTGAGAACTGTTATTGTCATAATGGAAACCCCTTCAATCGATGTCGTGGGGACTTATCATGGAACCCGCCTGGATATCACGTCTAAACTTCCTATTTAAAAAATGGCATATGCTATCCGGTTTTATCCCATATCCAGGCCTGGCAAAACTGATGCAATCCATACTCACACTCTCACCGGCTGAGACATCCCTGGATACCACCGCACTCCTCCTAACCGCCTGTGCCTTGTGCTTCTCTTCAGTTGTCATTACCTTGCGCCTGCTTCCAAGGGCGGTTTCAATGCTCCGGATGGATTGCACGAAACGCTTCATATCATCCGGCTCAAGGGAAAAGCAATGTTCCACGCCCGGAGTGGTGCGATCCAGAGTGATGGTCTTTTCAACGAGGTCGGCGCCCAGGGCCACTGCGGCTATATCCATTTCCCAGCCCGGCGTATGGTCGGAAAAGGCCACAGGGCATCCGAACACGGTCTTCAGTGTGGGAATTAGACGGAGGTTGATGCTCTCAAGCCTTGCAGGGTATCCGGAAGGGCAGTTGTGAATAATGATTCGATTGTTTCCTGCACCCAGGACCACATCCACGGCACGCTCAACATCTCCAAGCACTGCGTTTCCAGTATCCAACTGAATGCTGAGACCTTTTGTGGCGCAGTATTCAATCAACTGATAATAATCCACATCTCCGGAACATATCTTGATGCTGTCGCACCCCATTTCAACCAGGAAATCGACTTCATCTTGAAAAGTGGCCGTGGAAAAAAACGCTATCCCCAAGTCGTCGCAAAAGGCCTTCAATTCCCTCCACTCGTCACGGGTAAGGGTGCGTTGTTTCAGGATATGGTAGAGCGGTTCCGACCTGGACTCCATATCGCCCGTGCTTCGGTTCACAAGGATCCGGTACGAGAACATGAGCGTCTTGTCGGCCACCAAACGATCGGGATCCACCATCTGGAACTTGACTGCATCCGCGCCCGCTCCCGCGGCCTCGGCAACCAGCCTCTTGGCGGTATCCAGGCCGTCGTGGGTGGGACCCGCCTCCATGACGATGAAAACTGGTTCCCCGTCGCCGATTCTCTTGTTGGAGATTGAAAAAGCGTTTACCGGCTCTAATGCCATTTACTCCCTCTCTGTTAATTCGTTTATGATTTTTACTTGCTGATCTTCAGTCAGTGCAGGATAAATGGGAAGGCTCAGAATCGTTTCATATACAGACTCGGCAACAGGACAGAGGCCCGGTCCCGTGTTGAAGACACGCCGGTAATAGGGGTGAAGGTGAACAGGGATGTAGTGAACATTACCCCCGATACCGGCCTGCCGGAGCCGCGAGAAGACCCTGTCACGTTCAGGCACACGCACCACATACAGGTGGTACGAGTGCAGGACATGGGGCATCACAG
>CAYPSZ010000393.1:0-7247 GCA_964413125.1 uncultured Desulfobacterales bacterium | reverse complement strand
TGTGCTTTCTATTCATTTTTCTCAGATACCACTTTTACTCTGCTATATCAATATGATAGTTACTCCCAACAGCCGTGTTTAGCCGCTCGTGGAGCAAGTCGGCTGAACACGGTGTTGAGCGCCCGCTACCTCAAAAAGCAACCTGACCAGATCTATCAGGCTTTTGTGCCTGTTCGGCGCATTGTCGCCAGACCATTCCTATGTGCATGGCGTGCGGAGGAGACGCACAGGCAGGCGTAGGGTAATTTCCCCTCTTTTTTGTCCGATTTTTCTTGAGCCGGAACAGTGGGCTTCTTGAACCGAAGACAAGGCAACATTGCAACAACGTCCCTATTGCGATGGCTCGATACCATACTTGCGGATCTTGCTGCGTAATGTGGGCAGGGATATCCCGAGTATTCTTGCAGACTTGCTCCGGTTCCACCGGTTCCTTCCGAGGGTTTTCTCAATATGTTCCTTCTCCACCTGGGGCAATGAATAGGAAGAAAGACCCGTCTGCGGCAATGCGTGTTTTGCGCTGAGCACGGCCTCCATCTCGTCCAGGAAAATCACACTCCCCCTGGCCCTCACAACGGACTCCACAAGCACGTTTTCCAGTTCCCTCACGTTTCCTTCCCACCTGTGGGACATAAGCAGTTCCATGACCCCGCGCTGCAGCTTGGTGACTCTGGTCCCCAGCTCCAGATTGATCTTTTGCAGGAAATAATCCACCAGGCCCGGGATATCTTCCAAGCGTTCCCTCAGAGGGGGAACAAAGATGTTGACCACGTTCAGCCTGAAATACAGGTCCTCCTTGAAAGCGCCCTTGCGCACCATAGTGGAGAGGTCCTTGTTGGTGGCCGCAATCACCCGGCATCTGGATTTCAGATTTTCCCGACCACCCACCCTCATGTACTCCCGGCGCTCCAGAAATCCCAGGAGCTTGCCCTGGAGGCCCAAGGGAAGTTCACCCACTTCGTCCAGAAGGAGCGTACCTGCGCCGGCCAGCTCGATTCTACCGGGCTTGGTTTGAGCGGCTCCGGTGAATGCGCCCTTCTCATGACCGAACAGTTCGCTCTCCAGCAGGGTTTCCACAACTGCGGAACAATCCAGGGTGATGAAAGGCTCGTGACTGAACGGGCTGTTTCTGTGTATGACGCGGGCTATGAGTTCCTTGCCCGTTCCGGTCTCACCTTGAATACAAACAGTGGCTCGATTCTGACAAAGGAGACCGATCATCTTGAAGATCTCTTCCATCTTATGGCTCTTGCCGATGATGATCTCCTGGGTGGAAAACCGCTCCGTTGCATCTTCAAGGAGCGCCACCCGATCCACCTCCAAGATTTCCAGGGCCCTGTTAACCGCCTTTTCAACGTCATCCGGGTCAAAGGGTTTATGGAAATAGTCATAGGCCCCGTTTTTCATGGCTTTGATTGTGTTTTCCATATCATGAAACGCGGTTATCATGATCACCTTTGAAGGGATCTCACGGCCGGTTATTATATTGAGCACCTCCAGGCCGTCCATGTCCGGCAGGCGTATGTCCAGTATGACCACATCAGGCTCATGGCTGCTGAAGAGCCCGAGACCTTCCTCGGCGGTTGCAGCCTTGAATACCTCATGGCCTTTCTCGCCGAGGAACATCTCCAGAGATTCGAGAATGGAGTATTCATCATCTATCAGCAGGATCTTGGACATGACCGTCCTTCCCGGGCAGCCGGATCTTGAAACACGCCCCTGCAGGCTTTGCATTCATTACCTTGATGCTGCCGCCATGGCCTTCCACGATGACCTTGACATTCCTGAGGCCCAGGCCGGTGCCCCTGCTCTTTGTGGTGAAAAAGGGCTTGAACAGGCCCGCCATGGCCTCCGGGGAAAGCCCCCGCCCCCTGTCACGGATGGAGACCTCCACCCACCAGGATCCGTTTTGCCGAACAGACTGCGTTGACACCATAATCCGGCCTCTCATGTCCGATGCATCCACGGCGTTCAACAGCAGATTGATAAAGGCCTGCTCGAGCTTTTCCCCGTCCCCGGTGAGAGAGGGAAGCCCGGGTTCCAGCCTCTTAACAATACGGAGCTCTTTTTCCCGGAATTTCATGTCAAGGGATTCCACGCATGATTTCAGTACCTGGTTGATATCCGTAGGCCCGTGCTTGATCTGGAGGGGCTTGGCAAAGTCCAGGAGTTCAGTCAGAATGCGCTCGAGACGCATTACTTCCTTGAGGCAGATCTCTAAACGGCGCAGGTCATTGCCTTGAATGTGGGGTCTGTTCTCAAGGATTCTCAGGTTCATGTTGACGGAAGTTAGGGGATTGCGGATCTCATGGGAAAGCGACGCCGTGATTTCCCCCACATAGGCCATTCGCTCCGCCTCTCGCATTCGCAGCTCCATTTTGACTCTTTCCGTTATATCCCGGCAGATGCCTATGCTGGAAGGCTTGTTTTCATACCGTGCGTTTTTTGCGAGAATCTCCGTTGGAAAGCAGTCCCCTGCCTTGGTGAGGCGCAGGTATTCCAGTGTTTTGGGCGACGTCCTCTTGGAATCCAGGCTCTTCCTGTAGACCCCGATTATACGATCCCTGTCCTCGGGCGCAACAAAACCGTGGAACTTGGCACCCCTCACTTCATTCAAACCATAGCCGTGCATCTCACAGAAGGCCTGGTTGGCGAAAACGATCTTCTCGTCCTGGATTACGAAATAACCGTCGGTGATTTCCTCCACCAGGGTCTTGTACTTCAGCTCGGATTCCTTGAGCTGCGCAGTCCTCGCCTTGACTTCCTCCTCCAGCCTGCGGTTGTGTTCCAAGATCTCTTTTTCGTGCATGGCCTGAAAGTGCCGGCTGAAACGCTCAATGGTGTAGGAGAGGCATTCATTGATCTTGCGCGTGCAGGAGAAGAAATCCTCGAAAGGTGCGTTTTCCGCCAGTAGCGGCAGAACTATCATCCTGTAAAGTTCAAAGGCCCTCTGAACATGGGAAAGCGGAAAGCCCGCCTCCAGTCGCATCCATGTGATCTTGTCTATGAACCTGTTGATGTGGCCGAAATCCCCGAACACCAGAACCTGGTGGTTGGCTTCGAACGCCTCGGATATGGTCTGAAAGAGCTCCTTTCGAGGCCTGCGCACATACTGTTCACCTACCTCAACCTTGAGCCTCAGGATCCATTCCAGGATAATCCTGGTTCTATACCGCGAATGAAACTCTGAAAAACTAAAGCTCATCCCGTGCCGCCCGCTCTTTCCATTACCGTGAAAATGCGCCCCTACCGGCTGCCTTCATGTGATACCATATAATAGCCCGGCTCGCCAGATCCCTGCCCTATTACTTATGGTCAATGCAGTGCATGTATCCATGAGGCTCATGGTTCGGCGGCAACTGCCAACCGCCCTGCATGGTCCGGGAAAAACCGGAAGGCGCCGGCCCATGCACGCTGGAAAGCAGGCCAAGAGATGGCTTGAGGCCAATTTATGAAACTACTGAAATTCCGAATCCTTGACAGAGCCGCAAGAAGACTCTACCTCTACCTGTGGGGGTGCTCCAGGTTGGCCTTGTCCCGGGCCTCGCGCTGGAAACGCCCCATGAAGCCCGGACGGGAGGCAAGGACCGGAGGAATGAGCTTGACGGCGTAGTTGCTTTCAGGACTTCGCGCCTGACCTCGTAAACCTCGCCCATGCCGCCGCGGCCCGGAAATCTCACGATCCGGTAATACCCGAACGAGGCACCGGGGGTCAGGGGTGTGTTTTGAGACGGCTTGTCATCGGGCATGCGTTACCTCGTTGCGAAATGGTGCGTGCAGGGCCCGCGTCCAATGCCGGCGTCAACCGGTTGCGGCGGAATGTCAGGCAACGAACCGACAAAACCCCCGCGGCCTCATAAGGCCGGGGGCGGCACTCCCATGGGCGCACTCCGTAACAGTAAGGTGGAATGAGGGGGCGGACAAAATACATCACGAAACGCCTGCATTTGTCAATGCCGCCGCACTCGTTCTACAGTCAGGCCCCCTAGGTCAGGCGTTTTACGGGAGGTGTCCGAGATCTGGTGAAAATGTTCAACAGGCACGCAGTTTCCTCTTCAGCCGGTGCTTGGGAGCGGAAACCCTGCGGCCAGGTAAAGCGGGTAGTAGTGTTTGCGGCGCCGGGGCTCAATACGTGGATTGCGTGCGCTGAACACGGCACTGAACGGCGGGTGATATTTATCCGCAAAGACTTTAAGGCTTTTCGCCTGGGTTACCCATCCGGATTTCACTTCGATGGGGACAACCTGTCCGTGCACCTCAGTGATGAATTCGACTTCCGCGCGCCCTTCACGCCAGCATGCCAGGTTATTGCGACCGCAGGCCTGGAATTCCCGGGCGACAAAATTTTCGGCAAAAAAGCCTTTGTACGTGCCATAGTCATAATCAAGGATGTTCTTGGCAGGCAACTTTCCGAGAGCCCCAAGGATTCCAACATCAAAAATGAATAGCTTGAAGAAGCTTTCCTTTTCATAAGCGGGAAACGGCAACAACCCGCTGTTGACGATAGGCAGGCGCAGAACAAGTCCGGCTGCCTCGAGCCAGTCAATGACCCCGGCCATTCTCTCGTAACCCCGGATTCCCGGCAGGACATCCTTGAAAACGAATTTCGCGGCCGAACCGTCCTGGTCGCGCCCGAGTTGCGCCGGAATGTTGCGCCACAACCGTTCGATGTGCATGGCATTTTGCTTCCCGCAATGTTTCGCCATATCGGCAACATAGTCCGTAATAAGACGGTTTTGCAGGTTTCGCACCTGTTTAAGTGCGGAGAACAGGTCTTCCCTCTCCCGATTGAACGTCGCCACCACTTCCGGAAGGCCGCCGGTGACCAGGTAAAACTTGAATTCATTCCACAGCCTGCTGTGCAGGGTCTCGGAGATCGGCGCAAGTGTATCGATGTTTTGGAAAGCGTCATAGAGAAGCGGGCTGTCAGCAGCCATCAGAAACTCCGCGAATGTCATCGGGTACATATGACGCTCATCAATCTTGCCAACAGGAAAGGAGCACTCACCTAAATGCACGCCCAATAACGAACCTGCCGCGCAAACTGCCATGTGCGGCATTTTTTCGGCAAAGTATTTGAGACTGGTCAAAGCTTGCGGACATGCCTGAATCTCATCAAAAACCAGCAAGTCATTCCGTGGGTCAATGGGGGTGTCCAGAAAAAGGGAGATGTCCTGGATTATTGTATCGGGAGTGAGATCGCCGCTGAATATCGAGGAAGCGGAAGGCTGCTCCTCAAAGTTGACAAAATGATGCCGTGGAAAGGAGGCTTGGCCAAATTCACGCAGCGAATGGGTTTTTCCTACTTGCCTGGCGCCCATCAGCAGCAAAGGCTTCCGGTTTTCATCTATGCGCCATTTTTCCAGCGTTTGACTTATGCTTCTTTTCATGATGTTGAGTGTAGTCCATTGAGAAAGAAAGTGCAACCAAAAATAGCATTTCTTGTAATTTGTGGGCTCACTTTTACAATGACTGGTGATTACTGGACCGCTACACCCTGGCACTGCTCGCCGCGCCCGACCACAGGAACGCCCACATAATTCACTACCACAGGGCGCGCACGCGGAAACAACAGGGGCATTAAAATCACGCCCTTTCCCTTTATTGCCGCGAGCATGGTCCGCGAGGCTCACCCGCGGTTCCCCTGCATGGATGACCCCGGGCATAAGCTCCATGCGCATCCAGTGGCGGCCCTTCGTCTCACCGAAATCGTCCACCTTCTCAACTATTGATGAAAAGACCTTGAACTCGGTGAAGTTTCCAGGACCAAAAGCTTGTCTGCGCCTGCCAGGCGATCAATACGACAACCCTCAGCAACTTGGTCTTTAGACAACCAGGCAGGCAGGATGCCGGCAGGGGGCAGCCAATCGTAAGGCCATGGTTTTCCATCCCCCGATCTATCAGTCTGACGCTCTCCAGAGATATAATGACGAACATGGGCTGTATTTCTTGCGTAGGATCTCACTTTACCGCAAACAAAATAATTCATGCAATGAAGAGAGGTCAATCTGATGGCTGAGTTTTAAACTTTAAATGTGGAAAGCCTGTCCTGCGACTACAACCTGCCATCAAAGCTTTCAAGGCTTTTCACGGTAAAGGCCATTCCGTGCGGCACGCTCCTGTCTTACAAGAAACATAAGCACCAGTCCGGCAACAGCCATCAAGACATTTATCATGAAAGCGTGGTCGTATCGGCCGGTTGTATCCCTCAGAATCCCCGCCACCCAGTGTACCACGATTGCGCCCAGTCCGTAAAAAGGTGTCCATGCGCCGATAACCGTTCCCATAACCTCTTTTGGGAAAAAATCCCCGGCACAGGCGCCGTAAATGGGAAAGGTGACGCCGTAGAACACGGCCATAACGCCCACGGATATTGTGAGCGCCGGCCAGGAGCCACCCGATAGCAGGATCCCCGTTAAGGCCATGGCAATGAACGCGTTGGAAATCATGATGGTCTTCTTCCTGCCAAGGAGGTCTGAGAGAGGCAGTATGCTCAGCACACCCAAAACCTGGCAGGTGCCGTGTACTGTCGCCAAGAGACCCGCCTTTTCCAGGGGAAACCCCAGCTGATGTTCCGCATAATCCACCATAAAAGTGGTAATGCCGTAAAGGCTGTATGAGATGCAGAAATACGAAGACCCTATGATCCAAAAGGCCCTGGACTTCAGAACCGACAACTGCTCGGTACTGACTCCCGTTATGGGCGGTTTCGGCCCTTGAGGAACCGCCTCACGGTCCCCCCAGGGACGGAGACCGGACGCCTCGGGGCTGCTTCTGAGAAAAAGACCGTTCCCCAGGACCATTACCAGGGCGGCCGCGCCCAGAAAATACCATGAATGACGCCAGGAATAGTTCTGGACAATCCAGGGAAAGGCCGCGCCCATTGTTGCAAATCCCAGACCATAGCCGGCCGAGAGGATCCCCAATGCCATGCCCCGCCGGTTGGGAACGAACCATCGCTGAACCACGGTGATCACGGGAGTCCACATGCCGGTGGCCCCTAAGCCCACAACAGCGTATGATACACAGGCCCCCACAAGAGAGTCGGCCATACCCATGGCCACCAGACCAAGTCCCAATAACAGGGCACACGAGGAAATGACCCTTCGCGCACCAAGCCTGTCGGTCAAAAACCCGGTCAAGGGAGTAACGGCGATATACGTGAAAAGATATGCGTTATATACCGAGCCCGCCTCGGTGCGACTGAACCCGAGGTGTTTGATCATCTCAGGCAGGACCACACCGTAACC
>CAYPSZ010000392.1:0-7329 GCA_964413125.1 uncultured Desulfobacterales bacterium | reverse complement strand
CTCGTCGGTGACCCGCACGATGTTCTCACCGCTCCGCTTCTGAATTCCAAGGGTGACGCTCTGCCGGCTGTTCATACGGCTGCGGGTGATGGGGTCTTTATGGCTGTCCTTGATGGTAGCCACATCCCGCAGGTATATGGGTTTGCCGTCCCTGACAAATGCCACCACCTGAAAGATCTCGGAAGGATGCTTGAACTCCTCGGGCACGCGGACCGTGTATTTACCCTGCCCGATATCCATGCTCCCGCCGGGCATGTTCACATTACTCTGGCGGACCGCGTTGATGAGGCTTGAGAACGGAACATTATAGGCCCTTACCCGGTCCAGGTCGAACTCCACATGGATCTCCCGCTCGAGACCTCCGCTTATTGCCGCATCCAGTACGCCCGGGATGGATTCGAACCGGTCCTCGAAATCCTCGGCAAAGGTCTGGAGCCTGCGCAGGCTGAACGGTCCTGAAAGAACAACCCTGATCACGGGAAGGTCGGAGAAGTTGACTTCCCGGATGACCGGATCATCGGGCATTTCAGCAGGGAGATCCTGCTTGGCCTGATCCACCTTGTCCCGCACCTTCTGGAGGGCCTCATCCAGATCCACTTCCGGAAGGAACTTGACGGCAACCGTGGAGACCCCCTCGGCTGAAGTTGAGCGGATCTCTTCAACATCCGAAATACCCTTGAGTTTACGTTCTATGGGGATGGTTACGAGCTTCTCCATGTCCTGTGGAGCCACGCCTTCATAGTTGGTGGTGACGAAGACATAGGGAATTGTTATGTCCGGGAAGGACTCCCTCGGGAGCGTGATGTAAGCGTAAAGGCCAACCACCACGATGAAGACGAGCAGCGCCAGGACCGTTACCTGGCGTCTGAGGGCTGCCTGATTGACGAACATTCAGTTCACCTCCACTCTCATGCCCTCTTCCACGTCGTTGTGTCCCTCCACAATGAGATGATCACCGGGTTCGAGCCCTTGGGTGATCTGGACGCGATCACCCTCGATTACACCTATGGACACGGTCCGTGCCTCTACAACACCATCCTTTTCAACATAGACGAGACGTTCCCCGCCCCTGTCAACCAGGGCGAAGAGCGGGGCCGTAAGGGCGTCCGGGATCACGCGGCGCATGAACGCGGCCCTGGCGATCATGCCCGGGCGTATGCTACGTTCGGGATTGGGGATAATCACCTTGACGTTGAACGTCTTGGTGGCCCGATCGGCCTTGTAGGCGACAAAATCCACCTTGCCGGGGATCCTTTTCTCAGGAAAGGCATCAATCCTCACCAGTGCTTCCTGGCCTTTCTCCAGGAAGCGTACGTCCATTTCCGGCACGTCCACGTTCACCTTGATCCGCTCCACGTTGACTATGTCCGCGAGCGGGTCACCCCGGCCTATGAACTCCCCGGCGTCCACGAAGAGGTGATTGACCACTCCCTTAATGGGGGAGTGGATGAAACCGCGTTGGTACTCCACTGTTGCGCGCTTGAGGTCGCCTTCAGCCACACGCCTTTCGGTGCGGCTGCGATCCAGTTCTTCCTTGGCAATGAGCCTTTTCTCAAAAAGCTCGGCCCTGCGTCGATATACTTCATCGGCCAGGTCGAAAGCCGCCTGGGCCTGATCCAACGCCGCCTTTAAAGAAGAGGCGTCCACCTTGGCAATGAGTTCGCCCTTCTTGACCTCGTAGCCTTCACGGGGACCTATCCATTCCACCTTGCCCACCATGTCAGAGGGGACAAGCACATCCTCCCAGGCCTCGGTCTCTCCCGGTAGGACCAGGACATCCCGAACAGGACCGGGACGCACCTCCTCAATGGATACTCGGATGGTCCTTGCAGGCTCTTCTCCGCTTTCGCTTTGGGCCCTGCTCTCCGGGTGGTCGCATCCACCGGCAGTCAGGAGCAAAAAAAGACATGCCGGGAGAAATCCGACTCTTCGGCATATTATGTGAACATTTTTCATGGTGTTCTCTCTTTGTACGAATTCGTCAAGATTCAAGTCCTTTCCATCAACCCGGACGCCTCGGAGGTCTGCCCTAAGGTTCAGCCGGTACGCGCGGACAACCCGCGAAAAGCCAGCCTCAAGAGTTTTTCCGGTCTGTCAGGGTCCGGGGGCCCGCCAAGTACCTGGTCATGATGAAAACACAAATCCATCAGGCCCAGGACGAGTACGGCTACCTCATCCGATTCAGCTTCGATCACCTCATTTCTTGATACACCCTCTTTGTATATGGTTCGGATAGCCTCGAGCATCCGGCGGTGGAATCCCATTAGATCATAGGGCGGCACCGCGTCAGGAGGGCCGAAGAGAAGGTTATGAATGAGCCTGAAAAGGTCCGGATATTCCACCACACCCTCGTATATGCTCCTGTAGAGAAGTATGAAACGGTCGAGAGCGGTTCCCTGAGCCTCGAGGATATGCACCAGCAGGTCTTCCTGCATTTGTCTTGCGCGGTCCAGGATGGCACGAAAGATTCCCGCCTTGCTCTTGAAATAGTAATAGAGCACGGGCTTGCTCACGCCTGCCCTGGCTACAATACCCTGTACGGAGGTGCCGGAGTAACCCCTGTCTGCGAAGAGCGCTGTTGCTGACTCCAGAAGCCGCTCCCTGGCTTCCGGCTCAATGTCCCGCCGGTTTACTTTTTTGGTCATGAACTCTCCATTCTCTTTCTTGCGGACGGCATGACTATCACAGTGAAAAACAGGGGTCAACGGAAAACTTACCTACCGGTAGGTATATGAGGTCGGCCACCGAAGAGCACCCCATTTTTCTTCTCCTTTTTCCTTTATCCTTTAATCGTTATCCTTTATCCTCCATTTGTGTTCCCGGGAAATAATCCTGATCCCGGCATTTCCGCATTGAATCACCCTTGTCCTGAATGAAGGGAGGTACCCATGGATTTCAAGGCCCACATCGAGACCGCTTGGAGCTTGACCTTGCGCTACATCGCACCACTTATTCTCATGACGCTCGCCATGTTTGTTGCGAGCTTCATCACCCTCGGGATCCTTGCTCCAGTGACCCTCGCAGGATACATGCACGCCGTCCTTCTCATGGTAAGGGACGGCCGCGAACCGCGGGTGCAGGACGTTTTTTCCCAAATGCGACTGTTTCTACCCCTTTTATTTCTGGGACTTATTATTATAATCGTAATAATAATCGGTTTTGCACTCCTGGTGCTCCCGGGAATACTGGCTTCACTGGCTGCGGCTTTCTTTTTGCTCTATGTGCTCCCCTTGATGACCGACAAGGGCATGGGCGTTTTGGAGGCGGTGAAGGAAAGCGTCCGCATGTCCACAGGCGACGGCATCATGGACCAGATCGTGGTCGTGGTCATATACGTGGGCCTCTCTGCAGTGGGCGGCTCCGTTTTCATCGGTTGGCTTTTCACCCAACCCTTCGCTACGATCTTTCTCATGTCTGTCTATCAGGAGAAGGTTGGCGGGGCATCCTTGTCCGGGGCGCCGATTCATCCCCGGTAGGCCGGTCTCAGGGGAATGCTGCTTAAGCGATTGATTTATCTTCATTCGGTGACCCGGACGGAATTATGCTCCCGGCGGTTAGGCATTCTCCGCCCTCTCGGGTCGAACTCAGCGTGGAGGCGGCGTTATGTACTTGAAGCGACGGCTCAAAAACGGCAGGAACCATTACGTGATCAGCGAGTCTTACGCCGACGGTAGGGCCTGGCGGCACAGGGAACTCAAAGACCTGGGCACTGATCCCGGCGGGTGGATCGAGTATCCAGGCGGCAACAGCTTCCACCTCAGGGAGGGGTTGGAAGAGGAGCTTAGAGATCTTGGCGCAAACTTTACAGACGAAGACCTGGAATCCGTTTTCCTCCCCTTTCTGGACCCTTCAATACGCAGGATTGTGGAACAATTTCAACGCACCGATCCAGGCAGGAAACCATGGAAGGCATATAAGCGGGAGCAATTGTTTCAACGCCAGCAGGCGCTTCACGACTTTGACAAACGCCGGATACACTATCTTCGATGCGGCCGAGTGGACATCGGAAACCTTGATGCCCGTCCCTGGCCCTTTTTGAACGTCCTGCTGGACAAGAGCAGGGATGAGATAGAGAACCTCCTGCAGGAAATGGAACGTGAACTACCTCCATGGGAAGTGAGACCTTATCTCTACACGGCCCTTCACTGCCAGACCCACTTCAGTCATCTGATCACGCGGAACCGGCCGGAGGCTCTGGATCCGGCCAGGGTGGACGAGGCCTTCTTGGAAGATATCCGCCGCCTGAATCGTGACAAGAGTTTTTTCCGAGGAGTGGACGATCATAGCCCTGAAACGCTTCACCCCTATCTTTCCAGGTATGTGGTTCTCTATTATGGGCATGAATACGATAGGGGTATCCCGTGGCGTGAATATGTAGATGACTTTATCCAAAAGCACCGGTTTTACTCTCCACCGGTACACGCCTCAAAGTTTGATGACGCTGAAAAGGCCGCGTGCCGCAGACTAGGCATTGACCCGGATGAGTTTCGAGGCATGAGCCGGCGTAATCTCACCAAGGTCTATCGCATGCGGGCCATGAAAGCCCATCCCGATCGCGGCGGGGAAAAGGAAGAGTTCGTGGACCTCAAGAATGCATACGAAAGGCTCCTCCGCCGAAAATCTTAAGAGAGGCCAAAGCTTTATCGCAAAGGACCGGTAGCTCCCGATATCCTTATCCGCTGATTGATGTTACGGATTCCGGCCTCAGAAAGCCACGGATCACCCCGGAGTCGATTTCGTTCAGTTCCAGACCCAGGTCCGCTTCGTCCATCCCCATGGAGAGCCCCAGCAATTGGGTGAAAAGGATGCAGGGAAGAGGTCCTTCCCCTTCCTCCTTCACAGGATGCATTCGTCTTCCCCGGTCCAACTGGAGTTGGCAGTAGGAGCAGGCCGCACCCAGGACATCCGCCCCGCCATTACGGGCGCCTTCCATCTTTTTTGCCATGAGCCTGCCGGACAGATCATCGTTGATTCCCCGAACCGGGGCCCCGCAGCAATCGAGCTTTGAAGGCCATTGGACGCTCTCTGCACCTGTCGCCTCCACCAATTCATCGAACATGGTGGGGGCGAACGGGCTGTCTCCCTCGATCACTCCTTGGGGCCTCAGGAGATGACACCCGTAGTGGGTGGCCACACGAAGCCCTTCGAAAGGCCTTTTGACACGCTCACGGATCCCATCTACTCCGATCCGCCTGTGCAAGAACTCCAGGATGTGATGGATCCCCACCGGCCCCTGTATCTCCAGACTTTCCTTCGCCAGGTACCGGTTTGCCATGTCTCGAGCGGTCGGATCTTTCCCAAGCAGTTGATTCACGTGTTTGAGCGTGCCGTAGCAGCAGTTGCAAAAAGTCACTATGTCCCAACCCTTATTCGTTGCGAGAGCAAGGTTTCGAGCAGAAGCCAAGATGTATGCCTCTTCATTGACGTTCCTCAGTGGGTAGCCGCAGCAGTTGAAGCCGGTCCGGTCAACAAAATCCATCTCAAAGGCCTTCAGAACGGCGTTGGTGGATGTCTCATACTGCCTCAGAAAAACCGGCGTGGTGCAGCATCTCATTATGGCGTATTTCACGAAACATCCTCCTGCGTTCCCGACCACCAGGGATCGGATTTCATGGCTATGTTCTTGAGTTCGTAGATAACATCCGTCACCCTGACTCCCTGGGGACAATGTTCCTGACAGTTGTAGCACCCAAGACAGTACCAGAGCATCCCGCAGTTGAGGGAAAGATCTTTGAGCCCCAGGCCGGCAGCATGCATGATCTGGTGAGGCAAAAGCCCCAGCGATTCAACGGGCCGCTCATAGGCAGCGACCACCGGACAGGAATTGGTGCAGGTACTGCAATTATAACAGGAGGAAAACGTTCGTCCCTCAGCAGACCGTTTCAGTGCTCCACTTATTCCTTGGCGTGTGCCGTCCTGTGCGGTCAAGGGCCCGGAACTATAAGCTTCACGCCATCTTTCAAAGAGCGCGCCGGTGGAGGCCTCTAAAGATTCCCGATGCCCTCGCTCTCCGGCCAAGGACGGGTAAAAGGAAAGGGGGGAAAACACCAGAGACTCGGAAGAACCATCCCCAAGCAATGCCTCCCGGGTGTGGTGCCAGAGTTCCTGAAGGTTTATTCCGCTCGGACAGACCTCGGTACAACGCGTGCAGTTGGTGCATATATAAAGACCTTCTTGAAGCCGCTTTCTTCGCTCTGTGGAAAACGCCTCCCCGCGCGCCATGCGCCATAGCTCCCCTATCTTCTCGGAAGGAAGGATGCCCTCGTTCGGCAGGATTTCATAGCAGACACCAACGGAGCATATTCCGGTGCAGGCACCGCAGTGGGTGCAGGCGTCAAGTTCCATCATCTGAAGGGTGGCGCTCCGGGAGGGAGCGGGCCGCATCCGGCCCGCAACGGCATTGGCCAGAAGGCTGAGAGGCGTTGCTATGACATGGAACATCTTGGTGAATGGAAGGAAGGCAAGGCCTGCCAGGGCGGACAGGACATGTACCCACCAGAGGGTCACCGGCAACCCCGCACCATCAAGGAACAGACCCACCGGGCGGATGACCCGCGAAATCGCGTAACTCGCAAAGGCCCACTGCGGGTCCGCATGACACCCCATGCAGTTCATCTCATGGACTTCTCTCCCCAAAGCCAGGATTTCCGCATCGGGCAGGGGCCGCACCCGGGACGGGGTCAGGCCCATTTCCTTTACCCAGTAGGCCTCCAGAGCATCGAGTTCAGTCCGGTCGTCCACAAATGCCCACTCCTCCACCATCCGATTAAAATCGTTCCTGGAGATGATCTTGCTCGCCTCCAGAAAGAACCCGGAGAGAGTCACCACGGCAAGAAGTCCCAGAAGAAACACGTCCGCACGGTTGGTGAATTGGCGTAACCGTCGGTAGCGGATCCTCCGCCGGACCGCGAAAGCCAACCCGGCAACCATCAGCGCCCCCGCAACATTTCTGATGAAGAGGTAGGGATTAAGGGTGGACTCGTATCCCCGAAAAAGCTTGAACATGACCAGGTCATCCAGGGCATGCATGATCAAAAGGACCATGAAACCAGCAACAATAGCGAAGTGAGCAACCCACCTTTGCCATTCCAACTGGAAAAGCCTGCGCTGGAGGAAGACATCCAGGACCATCGCCCGCAACAGCCCGAAGATTTTCCTGCGGCCAAGCGCTCGTCCGGCCCCGGCAAGCGCCTCGCCCATCCGACCGGGAACATTGCCATGGTTTTGCCCGCAGGCCGGATACCACCGGAACCAGCCCAGGATCCGATATGCAACGCCCATAACACAGACGGCAAGCGCCCCGTAGATCAGCCATTCATAGAACATCGC
>CAYPSZ010000391.1:0-6290 GCA_964413125.1 uncultured Desulfobacterales bacterium | reverse complement strand
AGTACAGTGGGACACGGAATGCTAAAAATGGTGGTTTTAATAAAAAAAGGGAATCATTAAATAAAGTAGATAGAAATTTTTAAGTATTATGTAGATAGTATAATATAAACTTTTTTCCCCAAAATAAAATTAAAAAAGGGGACTATTCTTACAACCTACCAGGTAATTTCCAATTTTTGGGTCATTTTTATGAAAATATCAGAATTTTACAATCTCCTAGTGGATAAACAAAATGTGACTTTCTACAGTAAGTTTTAACCCTGCTGTTCATATTACTGACAAAAATAATGTCCGAACCCGAATAGTACAATTATGTCATTAATAATTTGATTGAAGTGACCCTGGTATACGACCGAAAGTAAACGAACTAACAGATGCTGAAGGTCATTCTGTCGGGTTCATTCGGTAGTATATATAAGTACATAAATCTTCAAATCGGCCATCACCTGACAGTCAATCTGGTAAGCTAGTCAAACGACATGTGGCTATAGGACAGATATCATGATTATCACATCATGTATTGATGTCGGCTCCGGACCCTCTCCCCCTGAAAAAGATATCGGCAGAACTTGCAGTGACCTTAAAATTAAAATGTCATGCGCGATCAGCCTGTTGAGGCCCGTTGAGCATGTTCAGTTTATCAAGAAGGACCTAACCCCGTGTTGAATATCGTCGTCGGCCAGAAAATCCAGGGTTTTGGTCGGTGAAAAACTGAGGGCTTTCTTGTTGCTGGTAACCGTCGTTAGTCGGACTGTAAAGGGGGCCAGTACTCCCCAGGTTCGATTCGTTCTCTTTGAGGGGTCTCAGGGGTTGACTGTGGACGAAGGGCGGTTTTTCGGGGGATATCTTTTTGTGGTTGTTTACTAGCCATAGAAGACCCAATTTTATGCCGGAAGACCCTGGAAATGGACATTTCGGGGCATTTTGTGTGCAAAGACACGAAAAAGTGCCAAGAACTTCTGAAAATGGCAATTTTTTGTGTAATTATTACAACATCTTACAAGCACATCCTTTTTTTATAAAATCTGAAATGTTGTCTTTTTTTGGTTATTTTGTGTGTTTTCAGTGAACCTTAGATTAACGTATATGGAAGCCTTCACGTAGTATAACAGTTGTAGCCATCATGGTTTCGGGTGAAGGTAATTCTTATCGTATCATGGACTTTCCGCGGGTTCTGAATTTGCCAGTATTCCAGCGCAAACCTTGACCGGCACCAGAAGGTGACGCAAGCCTGCCGCCGGAGTGGCCAAGGGCATTCATTGTGCTTTCTTTTGCCTTTCTTTTTGCCTACTTGCCTATAGTTAAAACACATGATAGAGTTTTTTTATGTCAGGATTGGGGAAAAAATACAGAATACGATCAAAAGTCTGGATTGAAGACGATTCAGGTAACGTGGCGTTCGGCCTCGGAAGAGTAAGGATCCTCGAGGCCATTCGAAGGAGAGGCTCTATCCACGCGGCAGCAAAGGAACTCGGCATGAGCTACCGCGGCGTGTGGGGCCGCATAAAAGCTACCGAAGAGCGACTGGGGCAGCCCCTTCTTGTACGGAACATCGGCGGTGCCTCGGGAGGGGGCTCCTGTTTGACTCCTTTTGCCGAATGTCTAATTCGGGAGTTTGCCGTCCTGCACAAGAAAATAGCCCAAGAAGCTGACCGGCTTTTTGAAACCGCTTTCACCGGGACTTCTGATAAGATATAATTTTCAGTCTGAAATCAATGGCATAAACATCCACTACATCAGTGCCTCACTCCTTGTGATGCGCCCCCAACCTTCTATCCAGACTCAAGACACAATTCTTCAACTGAGAAAAGCCAATCGATATATCATTATTGACATAGCGCAGTTCTCGTGTTATGGTACCCGCACTCCTGTCCCTTTTGGGACAAAATGAATCAACGTTATGATTTCAAATTACAATTTTATCTACAGGAAATAGGTTATTTAATGGACACTATAAGCCAGCTTAATAACAACTATTTATGCGATAAATTGAAGTATAGGGTTAAGTTTGAGGTGTTCGGCAAGATGATGATCGAGAAGAAGGTCAAGCTGAGCGGTAACAGCGGCCGGGTTTATGTCCCGCTCGAGTGGGTCCACCATCACGTCAAGATTATTCGAATTGATTAAAAGCAAACCGGAGGGGTCTTTTTTTTGCCCATCGTTGTATCATTTATGGCATATCACTTTTGTAGTCATTTTATCAATTTTTGTTGATTCAACAGGCCCAAATATCAAACAGAAAGGAGGGAAGGACGTGGAGATAGAGAAAACAAACACGTTTAACCGCAGGGATTTTATCAAGAAGATAGGCGCCGCATCCCTGGCAGCCGGTGCTTTCGCCATGGGTGCGGCCACACGAGCGGTTGCTGAAGACAAAGGAGAGGAGGCTGTTCTCGAGACCTACTGGGAGAAAAAACAAAAACAGTACGAATCGTTGGAGGAAGAAAACCGCAAGGCATGGAAGGCCTTTGACCATCCCCCCAAGTTCATATATCGGGGATCGAACCTGCAGGCGACTGGTACATCGTAACGAAGGATTTCATGATGGCCACTCTCAAGAGAGCTGATGCGGAGAAAGGCTACTTCATGACCGACAGCAGTACTTGGGTGTCCGCCAGAAGGGAGATCCCGAATCTTGAGATCCTTTTCAGGGGGGACCGGTTCCTGGTCAACACCTACCATGCCCTTTGCCAGCCTGAAGGGGCCACACCGGGACAGCCTTTCGCGGCCGGATTCATTGACTTCGTCGGATCTGAGGAAGGGCAGAAGATCATCCGTCATTACGGCGCCGACAAATATGGGGAAGGCCTTTACAACGATGCGGAATATGCGAAACAGTATGACCACTGATAAATAGAGTGAAGCAAAAGCAAATAAATACCCTTCAAAATCAACCCAAGAGACAACCGGGAGGACTTAACCCATGAAAAGAATTGGAATATTTCTATCCACGCTGATCATCCTGCTGTTTGCGGCCAATACGTTCGCCGAACCCCGGGGTAAGCTGATTATGTTTCACGCAGGAAGCCTTTCTGTCCCTTTCGAGGCCATGGAAAAGGCCTTTGAAGCCAAATATCCGAAGGTGGACCTCCTTCGTGAAGCGAGCGGAAGTCAGGCGGCGGCACGCAAGGTCACGGATCTGAAGAAGCCATGCGACATCATGGCCTCGGCGGACTACAAGGTCATCGACAAACTTCTTATTCCCGATAATGCTGACTTGAACATCCGGTTCGCATCCAATCAGCTTGTCTTGTGCTTCACTGAAAAAAGCAAGCACGCGGACCAGGTCAATGAAGGTAACTGGTACGAGATCCTTCAGAAAGATGGTGTCGTGTGGGGGCACTCCGATCCCAATCTGGACCCTTGCGGCTACCGGTCGCTGATGGTGATCCAGTTGGCGGAAAAGTATTACGAAAAACCCGGGCTCTATGATGCGGTCATCGCCAACCGACCCAAGGCGAATATCCGTCCAAAATCGGTGGAGCTTGTTTCCCTGCTGCAGACTGGAAACATGGATTATGCCTGGGAATATCTTTCCGTCGCAGTGCAGCACGGCCTCAAGTATGTCGTCCTTCCCGACGAAATAAACCTTGGGAACTATCAGTATGACGACTATTACTCCCAGGCCGTGGTCAAGGTGACCGGTAAGGAACCAGGGACATACATGGACATCAAGGGCGGCTCATGCACTTACGGTGTGACGCTCATTAAGGACGCTCCGAACATGGAGGCCGCCGTCGCTTTTCTTGAGTATATGCTCTCCCCCGACGGCGGTCTCAAGATCCTGGAAGACATGGGGCAACCTCCTTTCATCCCATGCAGGGTGCCGGACGCGGCCATGAAGGAAAAACTGCCTGAGGAGTTGAAACTGCTGGTTGAGGTAAAAAATTAAGCCGGAAGCATCCGATGAGAAAAAAAGAGCCGTTTTTCTGGTTTACCCTCGCCTGCGGCGTGGTAATCATGGCCTACATCCTCATCCCCCTTGTCGAGTTGATGCGTTCCCCGTCCATTCCGGACCTGTGGGCGAGCATCCAGGACAAGGATGTGGCACGGTCGATCCGGCTGAGCATTTACACGGCCGGGTCGGCCGCCGTCATCTCTTTTCTTTTCGGGACACCGCTCGCCTACCTGCTCGCCCGTCAGGATTTCAGGGGCAAACGATTTCTCGAAGCCGTGATAGACCTTCCGATCATGATCCCCCATCCGGTTATCGGGATCGCGTTTCTTGGTGTTGCGGGCAGAAATCACTGGATCGGTCAGATTATCGGTGAACTGGGGATCAGGGTGCTTGGAAGCGTAACGGGCATCATTGCGGTCCTTACTTTTGTCGGGATACCCTTCTACGTCCATTCTGCAAAGAACGGGTTTGAAGCTGTTTCGCCCAGGCTGGAAAAGGTTTCACGGAGCCTTGGCGCTTCGATGATCACCACCTTTTTTAGAATAACGTTTCCACTTGCCTGGCGCAGCATGTTGGTCGGCATAATTATGTGCAGCGCCCGAGCGATCAGCGAATTCGGAGCCGTAGTCGTTGTGGCCTATCATCCGATGACGGCTCCTGTGCTCATCTACGAGCGCTTTCAAGGCTACGGGTTGAAATATTCCCAGCCCGTGGCCGTATGGCTGGTACTGGTCTGTCTCGTTCTCTTCTTTCTTCTTCGCATCCTGACCACCAGAAAGGCAAAGGAGACATGATCAGGATCGAAAACCTGAACGTGCGGCTCCCAGGCTTTCATCTGGAAAACATCAACCTGGCCCTTGAAGAAAGCGAATTCTTCATGCTTATGGGGCCTACAGGTGCAGGGAAAACCGTCCTGCTGGAGGCCTTGGCGGGCTTGATCCAGGTGAGCCAAGGAAAGATTTTTATCCATGGGATAGATGTAACCCGGCTGCCTCCGGAGAAAAGGGGGGTGGGAATCGTGTACCAGGACCAAGCCCTTTTTCCCCACTTCAACGTCTTGGAAAACATAACCTTCGGCCTGCGGTTCCACCATGTCCGAAGCGAGGAACGGATAAAGCGGTTCAACAGGCTTACGGAGTTGCTGGGCATAGGCCACCTCCTGTCCAGGCTCCCAATGAACCTCAGCGGCGGAGAGAAACAGCGTGTTGCGCTGGCAAGGGCCCTTATCGTGCAGCCTCATGTCCTTCTTCTCGATGAACCTCTGTCCGCCATCGACCCGGTCTTCCGGGAGGAAATCCGTAAGGCACTCAAGGAAGTCCACAACAACTCCGGCACGACATTATTGATGGTGACTCACGATTTCGCAGAAGCCTTGTCCCTCGCCGACCGGGGCGCGGTCATTCACCGGGGTCGAATCGAACAGGTGGGGGCCATACACGACATATTCCAGAAACCCGCCTCCACCGCGGCGGCCGAGTTCGTTGGCATGAAAAATCTCTTTGAAGCCGAGTTTCAAGACTCCACCGCTTACGTCAGGGGACAAAGGATCTCATTAAGCAGCCGTTCAGGTGATATGCACCGTTACCTGGCCATCAGGCCTGAAGACATTACGGTCAACACAAAACCATTCTTCCCGAACCCGAGAAATACATTCTCGGGAGTGGTTTCGACCGTGGCAAACCGCGGATTCACATATGAAGTCCATGTAAGAACGGATGCTCTCACATTTGTATCGCTGATAACCAGGAAGGTGCTCGTTGACATGGAGCTGAAGGAAGGGCTCGATGTGCTGGTATCTTTCGAAGACTCAGCCGTTCATACCTTTTGATGTTATGGCTAAGCTTCCTGAGGAGAGGGCTCCAAGGACTCTACTTATCACTCTGCCCTATGCGCGCCTGAGCCCCGCCCCCTGTCCGGTTCCTATACGTTAATCTTATCTCCATTTCCTTCAAGTCAGTACTACCAACACAATTGTTGATAGCCGTCCAACTCCATATTAACCCTACGCTCCTTGAAAATCGACCGCATTCAAACCAAGACCCTCAGAAATGACCCGTTTTGTTACGTATAGCTTATCGTATCATGCACATTCAGTGGGGCTTCGAATTGCCGGTATTCCAGCTCAAAATGGAAGTGCCCCCGATTACTCTTGAGCATTGTCAGCCCTCTTCCTTCATTGCCTGGTTACTCGAAGCATGCTCCAAGCGCTCCGCCAGCCAGATCTTAATAATGGACTGTCGAGTAACACCAAGGCGACTAGCCTCACGATCCAGTGATTCAATCATCCAAGTCGGAAAGTCCACATTGACTCGCTTCTGTTCATGTCCGGAACGTCTAGCCTTGCTCAGGTCAAGATGACCCGTAATGTCCTTGCCTTCATCAAACAGACGGT
>CAYPSZ010000390.1:0-3869 GCA_964413125.1 uncultured Desulfobacterales bacterium | reverse complement strand
TCAAAGGGGATGGCCTCTTCAGGATCCACCTCCTTGCCTGAGTGCCTGGATACCGGGGCAATCTTGCGGGTTCCTGCATGCAGTTGTTGCGCCTTGCCTTGACGGCTCTGCCCCTTGACGGCCCTGGTTTGCACGGAGCCTGAACCTCCCGCTTCCCGGTGTTTCGCAGCCCCGCCCACGAGCGTCACCAGCTGGTCCACCATGACCTTCATCTGCTCGGCCTGGGCGTTCATCTCCTCAGATGCGCTGGCCGACTCCTCGGCATTGGCCGCGTTCTGCTGGGTCACTTTGTCCATATCGGCCACCGCCACGTTAGTCTGATCGATACCCTCGGCCTGCTCCTTGGAAGCCGCCGCTATCTCGCTCAGGAGTTCCGCCACCTTCATGGAGCTCTGCTCCACCTTGCTGAACTCCTCGTTGGTGCGCTCGACCAGTGTGGAACCGTCCTGCACCTTCTTGGTGGTGCCTTCGATCAGGGCCGATGTGTTCTTGGCGGCCTCGGCCGCGCGCATGGCAAGGTTTCTCACCTCGTCGGCTACCACCGCAAACCCGGCCCCCGCCTCGCCCGCGCGGGCAGCCTCAACAGCCGCGTTAAGCGCCAGAAGGTTCGTCTGAAAGGCGATCTCGTCGATGGTCTTGATGATCTTGGAGGTCTCGTCGCTTGCCTCACGAATCTCTTGCATGGATGAGACCATCTCAGTCATGGAGGCGTTGGCCGATCCCACCACATGCTTGGCCTCGTCCATCAGTGTATTGGCCTGCTCGGCGTTGCCTGCGTTCTGCTTGGTCATGGAGGACATCTCCTCCAGAGACGAAGAGGTCTCCTCTATGGATGCCGCCTGTTCCGACGCCCCCTCTGCCAGAGACTGGCTGGCCGAAGACACCTGCCCCGAGGCCGAGGCCACCTGGTCCGCTCCCTCGCTCAGCCCGTCTATAATACGCTTAAGGGCGGTGTTGATGCTCCTGGTGATCAGGATTCCAAGACCGAGTGCAAGAAGAACACCTGCTATCATTGCAGCGAGACTGAAGAACTCAATGAACACAGCGTCTGAATGGGCCTGGTCCACTTCGGCTGCCGCTATGTCCCGGTTGATTTCGACAAGTTGATCGAGCAGGCCTATGGCCGTCCGCTGGGCCTCCATCACAGGGCCTATCATCTGGGCCTGGGCCGCTTCCATTAACGCCATGGATTCATTGGCAAGGGCCAGCATCCGGCCGAATGCATCAAACACGGCCTCCATGCTGGGGATCATCTCCCTCTGATACAGAGAGTTGGCCTCGTGCATGGCACCGGACCCAACGGCCCGCTTGATTGTCCCAACCGCATCGTGAAACCGCTTGTGAGGCGCGTCAAAGGCACGTACAAGCGCGATAAACTCCTGGTTCTGGGTCTGAAAGTTAGGGAGCCACTGGCCTGCTGCACAGGCGGTGTGGTCCTCTCCTCCCTCAAAGCTCTGATCATGGTGAAGCAGGTGGTTCACCTGCTGGACCAGGATGTAGTGGTCCTTGGTAAAGCGCTCGATCTGCCGTGCCAGCTCCCCGGGATCGGCGATTCCGTTTTGATCGAACTGCCTGGCCATCTCCACGAACTTGTTGTTCTCGGCCCTCCAGGCGTTCCAGGCGGGCACGAACTGCTGCCAGACCTTTTCCTCCTCCGCTGCCTGGGGGAGAGGCTCATAGACCTTCCAGGCGGCCTCGTATACTTCTCTCGCTTGATCCATGTTGTTGTACTGCCTCTGGCGCACTTCCTGTGCCAGCCCCGGGATCCCCAGGGTCCGCATGGTCCCCCTGATGTTCTCGGCGCTGTCCGCGATGATGAGCAGGCTGTCCACGCTCGGCAGGCGCACCATACCGATCTCGTCAATGTGATGCTCGCTCTTTACGGCCCCGTAGTACCCTGTGATCCCCATAGCCAGGGTAATGAGGGCCACCCCTGAAAATGCTGCTATCAACTTCTTGCCGATGGTCCACTTAGTCTTCATGATTTCCTCCTTCTGTTGTTTATAATAGGCCTCTCCAAAACCGCCCGTTGTCATGCACGGTTATAAGGCAAGAACGGTGCCAAAAGGACGCCGCATGAGCCTTAAAACGAGAAAGCGCTTATAAAACAGGTTGTTATATGGTTTATGTTGTTTGGTGGGTCAACGAAAATGGAAGGTGAAACACGGGGTTTTGTCCTGTTTCGCAAGACTTTGTCCTGCGTTACAGGAATCAGTCCTGCAGAACAGGACACAATGCGCAGAAAAGGATTGCTGAACAATGCCGAATGACAAAGCCCGGGAGATTACCTGTCTTTGGTGAGCCGGTACTCATGAAGAAGGCTATAGAGGCGGGATCGGCACAGGCCTGATATGCTGCAGGCCTTCTTCATGTCCCCGCCGGTTATGCGCATCAATTCACTGAGGTAGTTCTTTTCCATGGCCGCCGGCCCCTCCTCGCGAAATTCTTTGAGGGAGGCAGCGTTTCCCGGCCGCCCGGGCCGGATCGGGTAGATCGTCGAAGATTCGCCTCTTTGCCGGCGCGGCCTGTGCCATTTGCACATTGAGACGGAGCATCCGGCAGAAAACCCGGTCGTCATCCATAATCAGGATATTGGCCATCATCCATCCCTGTTGTTTGGATCTTCACCCGACAAAGCATTCAAGACCGTCCTATCGAATGCTGAACATTCAGCGGGGTCGGGAATCGCCTTCCATCGCAGTCCTTAACCGCCGAGTAAAACCTTGATGCTATTTCCGCGGCTTCTCATCCAGCACCTTCCGCACCGTGTTCGCAAGCTCATGCTGGGTCAGGGGTTTCATCACAAAGGCGCGAACCCCTATTTCCCCAGCCTTCTGTTTAGAAATCTGCCTGCTGTAACCCGTGCATAGGATCACCGGGATGTCCGGCCGGATCGCCAGGATCCCCTCCGCCAGCCTGTCCCCCCTCATGCCCGGCATGGTCATGTCAGTGATCACCACGTCAAAGCGACTGGGGTCCTGTCTGAAACACTCCAGCGCATCCGTGCCGCTCGCTCGGGCCTCAACGATATAGCCCAGGCGTTCAAGCATGTGCTGTCCCATTTTCATGATCATGGGCTCGTCGTCAACAAAGAGGATCCTCTCGGTGCCACGAGGAAGATCCTCCTTCTGGTCCACCGTTACTTCAACCGATTCGACCTCTGAGGCGGGCAGGTATATGGCAAAAGTAGTTCCCCGGCCCTCTTCACTCTCAACAATGATTCCGCCCTTGCGGTCCTGGACAATCCCGTAGACAACGGCAAGCCCCAGGCCCGTGCCTTCGCCTACGCCCTTTGTGGTAAAGAAGGGATCGAAAATCCGTTCCAGGTTCTCAGCCGGAATTCCAGGACCTGTGTCCCCCACCTGCATGCGCACGTAACTGCCGGGAGTAAGCACGTCCACCAAGGTAGGCAGTGAGACATCCAGGACGGCGCTGTCCAATCTGACCGTCAATGTCCCGCCCTCGGCTTCCATCACCTGTCCGGCATTGGTGCATAGATTCATGATGATCTGCTGGATCTGGGAGGGATCGGCAAGAACGGGCGGAAGTTCTTCCCCGATGTTCTCACGGATTTCCACCGTAGTGGGTATGGAGGCCCGGAGCATCTTGAGGGATTCCTTTGCAATGGGCTCCAGACGAATATTGGAGACGGTGTGTTCCTTCTGCCTTGCGAACATCAGGATCTGCTTGACCAGGTCCCTGGCCCTGAGGGTCGCCTCCCGGACCTCCTTCAGGTTGTCCTGGGCGGAACTCCACTCCGGGACGTCCAGCATGGCTATTTCGGTGTTCCCCACAATGATGCTCAGAATGTTGTTGAAGTCGTGGGCGATGCCGCCTGCCAGGGTGCCGATGGATTCCATCTTGTGGGC
>CAYPSZ010000389.1:0-31587 GCA_964413125.1 uncultured Desulfobacterales bacterium | reverse complement strand
ACGTCAAGGGAGCGTTCACCGGAGCGGTTCGAGACAACCTCGGCATTATCCTCTCTGCTCATGGCGGGACCCTTTTTCTAGATGAAATCGCTGAAATACCTCCTGAAATCCAGGTTAAACTGCTAGGATTACTCCAAGAAAGAACCATTCGTCCGGTCGGAGACAAAAAAGAGGTCCCTGTGGATGTTCGAATTATTACCGCTTCAAACCGCCCACTGAAGGGGGCAATGAAATCGGGAAGGCTGCGCGAGGATTTCTACTATCGTATCCGGGTTCTTCCAATATGGATTCCTCCTCTGAGGGAAAGAAAGGAAGACATACCAGTCATCATCGGACATACCCTTAAGAAACTCCAAAGAGTGGGGAAATCCAGGGTTAAAGCCATTGCTCCGGGGGCCATGAACATTATGCTCTCCTATGACTGGCCCGGGAATGTTCGTGAGTTGGAGAACCTCCTGGAACGATGTGCTGCGACCAGTTTCAGCGGGGACAAGATCGAGGTCCGAGACCTGCCGGGAGAATTGATTGAGACAACCTACACAGACCGTGCGGGTGATACCAACCTAAACCTCAGGGATATGGAGGTGACGGCTATACAAAAGGCCCTACTGAAAACGGCCGCCAATAAGAAGCTTGCAGCGGAAATTTTGGGCATCGACAAATCCACGCTCCATCGAAAAATTAAGCGTTACGGGCTTGAATAATCACAATGGAGTTGCATTTAGCCACTTCATTGCAAAATGCATATCCTACAATAACCCATTGAATTATCGGTTGGTTTTCCCATATAGAGTTGCATTATGCCACCATCTTGCCTCGCCAATTCTGCTTCACCTTTTGTTTTTATCCTCGGTACTCCTGCTAACTAATTGATTTAACCTGAAATTGTTTACGCAGTTTTCATGGCATGAAAGTTGTTTATAGGTTTTGCAATTCCGGATGGAAACCAGCTTTTGATGGGGAATAGTGGCCGTGACAAGTCACAACAAGAAAAAGGGTTTTACCCTTCTCGAGCTTATGGTGGTTCTCGGCATTCTTGCTGTGCTCGGAACCATATCTTTTCCCGTAATTTCAAGGGTTATCCCCAACTATCAATTGCGGGCCGCCTCTCGCGAGCTGGTTATCGAATTCAAAAAGGCCAAGATGGAGGCTGTAAAGAGGGGCCGAACCGTACTTATCGAGTTCACTCCGGAAACCACAGGCGATCCTGATGCGGGGGGATCCTACCGAGTTTTCGTGGATGTGGACGAAAGCGGCGATTGGACCAGCGGCGACTTGCTGCTTAATACCGTGAGCATGCCACGTAATGTGAGATTGCCGGGTGGAAACCTACTAACCTTTACGGGCAATAGGTTTGGATACAACAGCCGTGGATTACCAAGCAAAACAGGCAAGGTGACTTTAAAAATGAGGAGCGGAACAAAGAGTTATGAAATATCCTTATCTGTTGCCGGAGCGGTCAGACTGGCGGCTATTTGAGTAATATTAAGATAATACATATATAAATTATTTAAAGGTATATATAATGACAAGTAAGGGGTTTACTCTCGTGGAGGTTCTTATGGCAATGCTGGTTAGCGGCATTGTCCTCAGTGCGGTCCTTACTTCTTTTCAGTCCCAACAGCACACTTATCTGGTTCAGGACCAGGTGGTTGAGATGCAGCAAAACGCCAGGATAGCTGTTGATATGCTGGCCCGCGATATCCGGAGCGCAGGATACGATCCTGATGGTTTGGGGGCCGGAATAACCACGGCCACGTCTCAGACTCTCACGTTTACCCGCAGCGACAATAGCGGAGGGCTTGAAACCATAGCGTACTCTCTTTTCGATGCCTTTGTCAGCATCGGTCAGAATGACGGAGTGGAGGATGATCTGGCCAGGCAAGTCACCAACGCAACGGGAGGCAGCGCTGGAAGACAGCCGGTGGCGGAAAACATCCGTTTTCTTGAATTTAATTATCTGGATATGGACGGAAATACCACCGACGTACTGACAGATATTCGCGCCGTTCAAATCTCAATACTTGCCCAATCCGCCGGGCCGGAACCGCGGCTGAACCCTCCTCGTCCTGTTTATGAAACACCGGGAGGACAAGAGTGGCAGGCGGATCCGGGATTCCTGAGCCGTTTCCTTACCACCGCCGTGATCTGCCGAAACCTGGGGCTTTAGCGTTGGGAGGTATGAGAATGAAATGCGCCAACAATCAACAAGGGTTCACTTTACTCGAGGTACTGATTGCTATTGTACTACTTAGCGTGGGGATTCTTGCGGCGGGCCTGATGCAGGTCTCAGCCCTGGGCGGAAACAGCCTGGCCGATCGGACCACCCATGCCTCCACCCTGGCCTCCGGCGCCATCGAAGAGATTATGAACATGGGTTACAATGACCCCTTGCTGGAATCAACGGTTAACGGAGATCTGGTCAACCCCAATGACACCTCTATCCTAAACTCTGACCTGGAGGATTTGGACGTCAATTTCCCGGCTCAGCAACCCGAGGGCTACGAATTATTCTGGCAGGTGAGGGACGACTACCCTTTCGTGGACTGCAAAACCATCAGGGTGATGGTGCGGCGGTCCGATAAAGGTGTAATGCGCATTGTGGCGTTCGATATGATCAGAAAGAGGCCCATTTGAGGATGGAAAACCGAATTAAAGGGATAAAGCGGGGGTATCACGTTCAGGAAGAGGATGGGTTTGTCCTGGTGATGACCCTCCTTATCATGCTTTTGCTTGTATTAATTGGAGTTTTTGCAACTACATCCACGGATCTGGAATTGCAAATAGCCGGGGCCGAGCGTACCCACAACGAGACATTTTACAATTCCGAGTCAGGCCTGGAGATCGCAACGGCACTGCTGGAGGAGAATATCAGTTGTGCGCAGGGGTTCACCTCCGGCAGCGCGGCCTCGGACCGAATGATCGGCCCAATTCGGGTCTATTCCGATTCCCTGGCATTTTGGCTCAATGACTCCCCCACTGACAGTGAAGTGCTGGGTTTTCTGAACGACCCCGACAACGAAGCCGATTTTACCTTAGGCTCCAACTTCCCCTGGGTCTTTCCCGATCCCGACCGGGCGACCAACATCAGGGTGGGTGGCGATGTAACTTTCACCCCAGGTGCCGCCCTGCAGATGGCTGCGGGCTATGTGGGGCTGGGCAAGGCTGCGGCAGCAGGCGGTGCCATAATCGTCTACGATATTTACTCGCAACACCTGGGCCTGCAAAACAGCGAAACCATCCTTCATGTTCAGTGGCGGCACGTGGTTGGCCAGGAAGGGCCTTGCCGTGATTCCGAACTCTGATGCACTTCCGGAAGAAAGCCGGGAACGAGGGGAAAAATGATTTATAGACGAAGAATAATACGTATTGCGACGCTAATATATATGGTTCTGGTCTTGCTTTTCACGATAGGAAAAGCGCAAGCCTTGATATGCGACAGCAAAAATCCGGATGAAATTCCACCCTTTATCACCAGAGGTGTGGACCCTAATCTGCTTATGATCATCGATAACTCGGCCAGCATGTACGACCTTGCCTATATTGCCGATGCCGGTCTTTGCTATGATGACGTCTACGACGGGACAGCCGGTTATGCCGGCTATTTTGTAGAAGACAACTGGTATGCCTATGAGAACGGCCAATTTGCAGGCAAGACCGAGGCCCAGGCTGAGGTCTTGTGTGAGGCGTCAAACTACGTGAAGACTGTAGACGGGGAAAAGCATATCTGCCTGAAAATCAATGAAGACGGAACGTTTGGCTCCCTGACGGCCAAGGGAAATTTTCTCAACTGGGCCGCGGCCTCCAAGCTGGACATTGAAAAAAAGATTCTCACAGGCGGGAAGTATGACGGCACGGCCGGCGAACTGGTCATGGAATCCCGGGGCTGCCTGGAGCGAAGGTTCATAAGAAAAACCGGGTTTGATTCGGACCATACCCTGACGCTTGCGGTGCGCCCGCCCACCGACGCGGAACAGTACGATGTAGCCGGCACCGCCACCCGTATCGAACTGTTTCAGGTGACAGCCACCGGTTACAATCACGATGCCTGCCAGAGCGCCATTGATGAAATGAAGAAGGAGTCCCCCAACCAAGGCCAAGTTAAGGGTTTCATTGATGATTGTATGGGGTACGATCCCAGCGGGCCCAAAGACCCTGCTTCCGACTCCGTGGCTGCATTCAATCACTCCGTTCAGTCTTGCTGGTATGCGGCGAAACAGGGCTGGGATATGTGGGAGCAGACCACATCTGTAAGCGATATAAAGAATGACTGCAGCAGGGTGTACGGTTACGATGAAGATTCGGGGCATTACGTTCTTCCCCGGGATATTTCGCCCGATCACAGCGGCTATGTATGCTTCGGCGATTTCACCAAAGCTTTCGGTGACCCTCTCCCCCGCCTCTCTGAGCGCGGTTATGTCGGACGGTGCTGGAGCACGGGGGAACAAGAAGGGGAAGAGGAAATATGTTTCGAAAGGGAGTGTCTTGACGAACCTATATCGGGTGCCGACCCAAGGTGTAGCAATAATGACGGTGAATACGATGGGTATGTATATCAATGCAGCGGCAACTATAACTCTAACCAGGATACGTGCAATAAAGACTGGGTTCGGATTATCGACTGTGTTGGCGGCTATGAGACAGGATATGTCGGCTGGCTTGGCGATGATGACACAGGCTCTATCAATACCTGCGTCAAACAGGGCCTTCGTGACTACTGCGGCACAATGGCCTTTCCAGAGGTAGTTGACCCCAGCGACCAGGTTACCGGAACCGGCGACACCACTCAGGAGTTGTGGAACCTCCCTGCCATGCTGGTGGACTCGGGCGTAGCCGGACAAATGGGTGAACCCCTGTTGGTCATGAAGGCCCGCATATCTCAGTCCCAGCCGCCCTCCGGACTGCTTCAGGAGTTCGCTTCTGACCTGCGGATGGGGGCAATGGTCTTCAACTGGGACGGGGCCAAAAGCGAGTGCAGCCAAGACGACCCTTATGTTACCTACCAGTGTCTCGACCCGAACATCCGGGACGGCGGCCGGATAATAGCCTCCATAGGCAAAAGCGTCGATCACACCGACGTCCTGGTGGAAGCCATCAACAACATAGTGGCCGACACATGGACCCCTCTGAGCGAGGCCATGTACAACGCTGTAGGCTATTATGCACAGAAAAAACATGGAAAAGCAAATTTAATGCGTTTGAATGATAACGATTTTACTTTTTACAAAGACGAAAATGATGCTCCTATTGATCAACCAATTACAGACTGGTGCCAGTTGAACAACATCCTCTTGATTACCGACGGAGCACCTACTGCCGACCAGAATCAAGATATGATAGATTTTGTTGCATCACTGGACTACGACCTTGGCACGGGCACCTGCCAGGCTCTGCACGGCAGCAGCCACCTTCTCGATGTCACCAAATATGGCTACCAAGATGTCTGGACAGGAATCACTTTCCCTGAGGGTGAGGAGTGGCAGACCATCACTACCCATGTAGTAGCGGTTGGCGATTTTCGGGATGAGGGTGCCGACCTTTGCAGCCCTGATGTACTCCTGCAAACAACCGCGGAATACGGCGGCACCAGCCTCTACCAGGCAGAGACCCTCAACGACCTTGAGGCCGCATTACGCGAGGCCTTCACCAATATCCGGGCCGGGGCTGCAGCTGGTTCAGCGGCCTCGGTGATTTCCGCCACCCGGTCAGGCGAGGGCGCGGTCTATCAGGCGATTTTCTGGCCTGAAAAGAGTGATGTCGCCGGCCGCACCATTTACTGGGCCGGCGAGGTACAGGCCCTTTTTGTGGACGATCATGGCCGGCTTTTCGAGGATACGAACGGCAACAGGCGGCTCGACGCCGATGATAAACAGGTCACCATTTTCCATGATCTCATACAGGGGTATTCCCGGGCCTGCTACGGTCTTATTGAAGGAGGAGAATGTACCGGTGACATCGTGGAGATTTCCGACGTCAATTATCTCTGGAGTGCCAACAACTGGCTGAGTGTGCTCAGTGATGGCGAGGTTCAGAGCAACCGGACTGAGACACAGTTTGTGAGTACAAGCAACCAGCGTCATATATTCACCTGGTATGACTATAATGGCGATGGGGTCGTAGATGATAACACTGAAATACTGGCCTTTGAAGCTCTCACTATCGGTAACCCGGAAGAAGAACAGGAAGAAAAACAGGAAATCTACAAGAGTTTAGGTGTCGACACTCCCGAAGAGGCCCAAAAAATTGTGAACTGGTTGCGTGGCTTTGATCAGGAAGGATTGCGATCAAGAGAAATCAATATTAATGGTCAAGCAAGGACGTGGCGTCTGGGTGATGTTGTCCATTCCACCCCCACTGCGGTTTCCAGGCCGGCTGAAGGGTATCATTTTCTCTACCAAGATCGGTCCTACGCCCGTTTTGCAAGCCGTTACAACAATCGCCGCCACATGATATACTTCGGCGGTAACGATGGAATGCTGCATGCGGTTAACGGCGGTTTTTTCGACATTAATCAGAATAAATTCTGCAAGACCTCCGACTGCCAGGATGAAAATCAGGCCTTGTCTTTGGGTGCCGAGGTCTGGGCTTATGTCCCCTACAATCTATGGCCCCATCTCAAGTGCCTTGCGGATCAAGAATACGGACACAAGTACTATGTGGACCAGGTGCCGCGCGTTTTTGACGTAAGGATTTTCGAAGAAGAGAGCGCTTGCAGCACTGATCTCAATGATCCGGCCTGCATACATCCCGGTGGCTGGGGGACAATCCTGGTGGGCGGCATGCGTTTCGGCGGTGAGAAGACTGAGGTAAATGACAGGACATTTACCTCAGCCTATTTTATCCTGGACATAACCAATCCGGAACAGCCCCCGGTATTGCTGGGAGAAATGACCTTCACCGGCGGTGAGGATGAGGCCGAAATGGGCTTTACCACTTCGGTGCCCACGGTGGTCCCGATGGTGGAAAGGGATGAGAACGGTAACAGAACTGACGAATGGTATCTGGTGATGGGCAGCGGTCCGACCAATCTGAAAGGAGAGAGCGACCAGACTGGGCGGGTGGCGGTGATCGACCTTAAGGAACTGGTAGATCCTATTAACCCCACGGAACCGACCCCGTTTCGTATTCCTATGGCGCTTCCGACTGACACAAAACAGTTCGGCAGCTTTCCATTAACCGGAAATGCCGACTCATTTGTCTCCGATCTGGTTACGGTGGATTTCAAACTCAACTATATGGCGGACTCTGTCTATTTCGGGACAGTTAGCGGGGCCTTTAATTTTGATGAAGGTGGATGGGACGGAAGCGGCAAGCTGTATCGCCTCGTCACGGAAAAACTGGACACAAGCGGGAAACAGATTTCCAGCAAACCCCATGAGTGGGACCAACTACTTGCGAGCCGTAACCTTGAAAATCCCTTGCCGCTGATCGATGTAGGGGAACCCGTCACCTCCGCTCCCGCCGCGGCCTGGGACGGAAACAACTACTGGATTTACTTTGGTACCGGCCGATTTTTCAATCGCGAAGACTTGAAGGATACTGCCGAATATTCCTATTTCGGCATAAAGGAGCCTCGCTCCCAGAGCAATCAATTTACCTGGGAACCCGTTGGGTTTGAGGATAAAATTCTTGAAAACAGTACCGCCGGCGAGGGGTTGCTGCGGGTCGATGAAATAGAAGTACTGGGTGATCGTTACGCCGCTACAGCGCAGTTGGTTTGCTCGGATGAGACCTATAATTGCCTGCCTGCCGAAGTCTCGACATTCACTCAGTTGCGCAATTACATGGCGGGCTCCGAGTGTCAGGGATGGTACAGGAAATTCCACGATACAGGCGAGCGAAACCTGGGCCAGGCAACTCTGCTGGGCGGTCTGCTTACCTTTTCGTCATACCTTCCAAGTCAAGATCCCTGCAGCCCTGAGGGTTTCTCCGATCTTTACGCTCTATATTACCAAACCGGAACTGCATGGCATCGCTCGGTATTCAGGCGTTACGTTGATTCGGATACCGAAGAATTTGTGGAGTATCGCCGCCGCATAGGTCCCGGACTGGCGGTGACCCCCAGCCTGCATGTAGGGGTGGACAGGGGAGCCAAGGCCTTTTTGCAGACCAGCACCGGAGCCATAGTGGGCATTGAACAGCCCGAACTGCCCCATAGTGATTATAAGACCGGTCGCGAATCGTGGAGGGAGATCTATCGGGAAATCTTCAAGGATTGAAACTGAAATCCGGGAGATGTACATTTAATGAAAACCCAGGTTCTGCAGTCCATGGCCAAACATTGCCGTTCAACATGTACAGACGAAATCCCTACCGCACCAACCGTTCGTAACGGACCTCTCCGGCTGATTTCGGTTTTCTCTACCTCGGGCCGTTGGGAGCAGAAGATTGATTCCCGTTGTCCGAAATGTTTAAGGGTTGTTCCTTCAGGAAGGGAGTCTTGCCCTAAATGTGGTCTTATCTTTTCACTGTGGAAAAATGGAATGGTCCGTATTCCGGGAACCAGCTCTAAGAGGGCTGTGGAGGATCCCGGATTGCTTGCCCTTTGGCAACAAATTGAAAATGATCCGGAGAACGAGGCCTGTCATGAGGCATTCCTGGAATACTGTCGGGAGGGTGCATGTCTGGACGTTGCCGCATTAAAGTATCAGGTTCTTCTTCTTCAAAACCCGGAATCAAGTCTTGCAAAGACTTTCCGAGAACGGATAATATTCCTTGCCCAATGCAATTGTCCGAGTAAGCCAAGACCCAGTAATGGTCCTTCCCGTTTCACCGGGGTGAAGATCATGCTGTCGCTGGGTGTGATCTTCCTTTTCCTGGCCTTCGTTATGACCCAAGCCCTGATAGGCTATTAGCCTCCACGGCGAGATGAAAACCAGCCGTCAGATAATGGACAATATTTCAGCTATATTACCTATATTAAGACATAAAAATGCACTTTGGTTGGGCTTTACATTGGTTGAGCTGCTTATCTCCATTGCCATAATGGGTACACTTGCCGGTATGGCAGTGATAGGGTATAACAGGCTAATTATCCAGACAAGAAACACAATAGCTATAGGAGAAATAGCTAAGATAGAAGCATACATTGATTTCTATTTTCAGGAAAAAGGCGAGTTGCCTGAGACATTGGATGATCTGGGCATGGGACCTTTTGTTGATCCTTGGGGAAATTATTATCAGTACCAGGTACTTGATAATGTCCCCAAGGGGAAATGGCGAAAGGATCGCTTTCTGGTGCCTTTGAATACAGATTATGACCTGTGGAGCATGGGACCTGACGGTAAAAGTGTGGCACCCATAACTTCCATGCACAGCCGTGATGACATTATCCGGGCCAATGACGGTGGGTACATCGGGCCCGCCTCGGAATACTGACATCAGTAGCAGTTGGAGAAGAATCAGTGCCGGCACACAAATGAAGGCGGCCGGCTTAATCCGAATGCATTGAGATGCCATGAAACTCGCCGGCATTGAAATCAGCTTCCTGAAGAGCCGTGTGGCCCGAAGGGTGTTTGTCCTTTTCGTGTTCTGCGCCCTTCTGCCGCTGCTTATGCTTTCCGGGTTCGCCTTTCTCTTTGTAAGCGGGGAACTGGAACAGCAGTCCAAACGGAAATTGCGCCAGATCTGCAAGGCCAAGGGGTTCGAGATATATGAACACCTTCTTTTTCTGGAGACCGAGATGAATATGATCGCATCTGAAATAATAAAAGGGCCTCCCGGAAAAATCACACTTGTTCCTTATGCCTCGGACAAAGGTGCCGGAACCCGCTTTCTGAATGTTATGCAGTTGGACGAAGACGGGGCCGTGAAACATATCCTGGGAGACGCAAAACCCCCTCCGGAGATGCTCCGGTCGGAGCGGGTCCACCTGGAGAGCGGCGGCACCCTGGTTATGACCCGCCCAGGGATACCTCACCATGCGGTGTATATGGCCAGACTTGTTGATCCCGAATCTCATGCTTCCCCCATCCTGATGGCTGAAGTTAATCCCGTCTATCTCTGGGGGGTGGGTTCCGAGAGCTCATTGCCGCCCGAAGTTGAAATGGTGGTTACCGACTCGGAGAAACGGGTGCTTATCTCATCCCTTCAGGCGTTCAGAAACAATGATAGGCAAATGGATCTCTTGTCCCGTCCCCGATCGGACGGGCATTTCGAATTTGAGCTCGAAGGCGAGCATTACATAGCCGCTTATTGGGAGCTATTCATAAAGCCTCGTTTTTTCGCCTCAAGCTGGACCATACTTGTCAGCGAAGCCCGATCCAGTGTCCTGGCACCGGTTCACAGCTTCAAGATTTTTTTCCTGCTGATGATCCTCCTTACTTTCTGGGTTGTGGCACTCTTGAGCGTCATCCTTATTCGAAAGAGCCTTGTGCCCATTGAAACACTCCGGGCGGGCACCGATCGTATCAGTCGGGGTGAGTTGGGGGCTCAGGTGGAGATCCGCAGTGGAGACGAATTCGAGACCCTTGCCCGGTCCTTCAATGAGATGAGCATCAAATTGGAGCAGGGGCAGAAACTTCTGGTTCAATCCGCCAAGATGAGCGCATTCGGACAGATGGCTGCAGGCATTGTACATGAAATAGGCCAGCCCATGACCTCGCTCCAGGGGCTGGTGGAATTGATTCTGGACGAGCCCATGGACGAAGAGCAGCGAGGGCAGATAGAAATAGTTCAGTCAGAGCTGCTCCGCCTTCGTGACATTATCGTGAAATTCAGATCTTTTTCAAGGGCGTCCGAAGGGTTATGGGAACAAGTTGATCTTAATGGAGTGCTGGATGAAACCCACAGGCTGATGGAGCACCAATCCCGCATGAAAGGTCTTAAGATAGTTTTGAATAAAGGTGAAGGCCTACCATGGGTCCGCGTGGAGCGAAGCAGCATACAGCAGGTCTTCATGAACCTGATTATCAACGCCATGGACGCCCTTGGGGATGAGACCAGGGGCAAGGGGCTGATCGAGGTGAAAAGCTATACTCGAAATGACCGGGTCTGCGTGAGCATCACTGACAACGGGCCGGGTATACCGGAGGGGATTCGTGACCGGATCTTCGATCCTTTCTTTACCACAAAGGCCGCTGGGGAGGGGACAGGGCTGGGGCTGGCCATAATCCTCTCAATCCTTCATCAGCACAATGGGACCATCCACGTGAAAAGCGAGACGGGCGAGGGCACAACCTTCACGGTGGAGATCCCTCCAGGCTGATATTAACGTTAAAATCCTTGACATGGTTTCGTTCGTTAATACAGTTGAAACTTTGAAATGGCTTATATGAAAGATTACTACCATATGCTGGGCGTTCGACCCGAGGCCACGGCCGAAGAGATCCGCAGGGCTTATCGAAAGAAGGCCCTCGATGTTCACCCGGATCGTAACCCGGGAGATACAAGGGCTGAAGAGCGTTTCAAGGAGGTGGCGGAGGCCTACGGTGTGCTGTCAGATCCTGAAAAGCGAAGGCATTATGATAGGGCCGGGACTCCGGGCGGCCGGCAGGCGGCGGCCCGGGGAGGAGAAGGCTTTCACTATTCCCAAGAGGAGATTTTTAGGGACCTGTTCCGCGACCCCGGATTCCAGAGAATGGCGGGAGACCTCTTCCGGGATTTCCAGCGTGCGGGACTTCGATCTGACAGCCGCTTTTTCCGCCGGGTATTTTTCGGAGGTCGGGGTTTTTTCATGGCCGGTTTCTTCGTATTCGGCCCGTCCAACACCGGCCGTCAGAGTTCTTGGGGGCGTATTGCACATCATCGTCCCCCGGCGGTTGCAGGTGAGACAAGGTTGCTTCATAACGCCATCAAATGGCTGGGTAAGAAGCTTGCAGGAGGACGTGAAACCAACGAAACCCGGCGTACCTCCGGGGAGTTGAGCCAAGGTAAAGGTCAGGCGGACCTGCTCTACCACATTTCCCTCAAAGAAAGAGAACTCAGGGACGGGACCTCGGTGACCATAGGGGTAGACCGCGGTTCAGGACGGGAAACCCTTCGGGTGAGAGTCCCTCCCGGCACGCGTCCCGGCACACGACTGCGTCTTCGAGGCAAGGGCCGGAGTTGTGACGGCGTGATGGGCGATCTCTTTCTGGAGGTCCGTAAAGCCGTCATGTCCTGACATGCGGTCATGCTTTTTGTTGAAGTGAATGCAGCCCCTCAGGCGAAGGCGCGTAGGATGGCGAAGTAGACAAGGGTGGAAGCAAGCACCAGACCCGTGGGGGCCAAGAGGTGGCGGTAGGCGTTTCCAAGTCTCGCGTGGAAAAAATCCCGGGTCACCAGGAGGCATACATGCACCGGCGAGATCATCATTCCCATGTACCCGAACGCATAGGCCAGAGAAGCGTGTGCCATGTAGTCCAGCCCGGTTTTACCGGCTAGGAGGGCTATAACCAGGGGGAAGGAAGCACCCACAAAACCCACGGCGATCCCCGTGATGAACCCCGCCAGAAACGGAACAGCCATGACTACCGCCAGCGGTGGTATGCCGTAGCGGACCATCTCCTCCTGAATCAGGCTTACGGCGTGGCTTTCCATGAGTACGCCCTTAAATGCCATGATACCGCATATAAGTAGAAGAAGCCAGCTGGAAGAACTGTTGAAAAGGCTTCGGACGACCCGGCGCGGTGAAGGCCGGTTCTGAACCATCACCCAAATGAGGCAGAGCCCGAGGCCCAGGAAGACCTCTGTGAGCTTGGGGGCATCCATGCCGGTTGCCGCCTCCATAAGCCATACGGCCGGGAGCGCCATGACGACCAAGGTGATGGGGCGGACTTCCCGCCTGAACTCCTGCCAAGCCTTACCGCGCTCGGTCTTATAGTTGTCGGTTTTTTCTTCCTTGTGTCTCGGTAGGAGCGGCCGGAGAAAAAGGATCCCGGCGGCCACGGTGAACCCTGTAAGGGGCATCTGGCACAGCATGAAACGCCATGCCTCCACACCGAGAAGGCTCACCGCCAGAATCACCCCCGGGTACAGCGGCCACCAGTACTCCCACATGTGACGGAACCAGTAATTGACTGCGGTCTTGACTTCCGGGCGAACCGGCTCCTCCCGGCAAGCACTTTCCACCATGGGGGCGGAAAAGAGCGCTCCGCCGGGCATGGGCAGGAGTCCGATGAGGGAGGGCATTACCATGGCCGCCAGGCGGGAGTCGTGTGTCAGGCTTGTGAAAGACGAGACGATACGTTCCATCTGCCCTGAATCGGACATGATGCGCGAAAGGACCAGTATTATGGACACAATCAAGAGAAGGGCGGCGGTTCCCGGATCAAAAAGGCTGTCGGCCAATGCTTCGGCTATCTTGGCGAGCGGCATGCGCATGGCCGCTCCAAGGAAGACAGAACCTGCGAACAAGGCAAGGCTGAGGTGCAGACGTATCCGGTTCAGGCCGACAATCAGTATAAAGGCTGCACCCACCTTGACAAGGGTCGGTATGTTATCCAAAAAAAGCATGGACCAATAAAGGCCCTTAGCAGGTAGCTTGTCAAGCCCAACCTCCGTGAATTACTTGACCAGAGCTATAAACATCCACAGCAAGGCCATTTGAAGAATCCAGCCGATAATGCAGACCGCCAACGCCCGGATCGTGCTCGTATATTTAAGGGCTCGGCGCACCGCCGCCACCATGGCCGCCAGCATCCATACGCCCCCGGCAAAATGCACTATGGGCCCTATGCCGGGAATGATGCCACCCGAACGGATTAATCCCGGCGAACTCGAAAACCCCATGACCCGAAGGAGCCGGCCGTAGTCGGTGGTGGTCTCGGCGCCCGGCAAGAGCCTGGTCCCGATGATGCAGGTCAAGTAAGCCCATATGAACCATCCCAAGAACGCCGTAACCGTTCCGAGAACTAATCCTGTAAGGCCCGCCTGCTGGAAAGTCCCGATTCCCGCGGCCAGGCTGGACAGGACCACTACCATCCCGGCGTCCTTCATATACTTCGGGTCGGTTCCCACCTCTTCGTAGAGGGCCATATCAAGGGCGGCGGCCCGGATAATCCGGTTCAAAAACCCATTCATCCAGATCTCCTTTTAAACAAATAGCTTCATAAAAAATAGCATGATAGACGGACAATTTGTTTCGAATATGCAAGTTTTTGATAGAATCCTATTATGAGTTCATTTTGTACTTTGAAAGGAGTTTTTCTGAGTGAGGGAAGGGATCGTACTGGTGAGGAATGGCCAGGGCCGCCAAGAATGCCTCCTGAAAATCCGCCTGTGCGGTCAGCTCCAGATACTCGATCTTTTGCGCCAGGGCAAGGGCCTCGGCGCGTTTCCCCCGGTTCAGCAATACCATACGAGCCCCATCGCCCGCTGCGTTTCCAATGGGTTTGATCAAGTCCGGGTCTATGTCCGGGATCAGACCCATGAGCAGGGCTTTTTCCCGATCAACATGAGCGCCGAATGCACCTGCTATCTTCACCCGGTCCACCCGGCTTACGCCCAGATGTCGCATCAAGAGCCGGCACCCGGCATAAAGGGCGCCTTTGCCCAGTTGAATCTGCCGGATATCCTTCTGTGTGATCACAATGTCCCTGCCAAGGGCTGTCTCTTCGGCCCGGGCGATGATGAACGCCTTGCGCATATCTTGTCCCTGGTCGGCCGGAAACCTGTTGGACCAGATCTCTTTACTAAACCTTCCTGACGAGTCAATCACTCCTGCCAGGAAAAGCTCCGCCAGAAGATCCAGAATGCCGGACCCGCAGATGCCCCGGACCTGCATATCCTCGGGCCGCGAAAAGCTCAGCCAGGCGTCACGGCCAACCACCTTGTAGTCCACATCCCGGGTCTCGGGATTGATTCGGATTCGTTCAATGGCTCCCGGCGCGGCACGCATGCCGCAGGAAATGCCTCCTCCTTCGAATGCCGGGCCCGTGGCGCAGGAGGCGGCCACCAGGCGTTTGCGGTTGCCCAGGACGATTTCGCCGTTGGTGCCGATGTCCACGAGGAGTTCAATATCATCGCCCTGGTGGAGACCTGCGGCAAGAGTGGCGCACACGCAGTCAGCACCTATGAAGCCCGCTCTGTTGGGCATCATAAAGACCCCGGCGCCCGGATGTGCCTTCAAGCCCAGATCACGGGCCTTGAGGTCGAGGCCCCTTGTCACCACCGGGTTGAAAGGTGACCTGCCGAGGGAACCGGGATCCAGACCCAGAAATATATGGTGCATCACTGTGTTGCAGCCTATTGTGATGTCCAGGATGTCCGTGGGGCTTATGTTTTCGGCGCAGGCCTCCTTCATAAGCCGGTTGAGTCCCTCCAAGAGGTCCGCACGCATGCGTTCGAGACCGTCGGCGTGCTGCATGTGAAACGTGATCCTGCTCATCACATCCTCGCCGTAGCGGCTCTGGGGGTTCATCATGGATGCCGTTTCCACAACCTCCATTGTCCGCAGGTTGCAGAGATACAGCGCACACGTGGTGGTCCCGATGTCCATTGCCAGGCCGTAGACATCCCTTATCCGGCCGGGCAGGGTTCGGATGACCTCGCAGTCCATCCACACAGCCGCGGTCACGGTATCATCTTCTTTCAGGATTGCGGATGAAAGCTCCCGAAGGGCGGCCAGGTCAATATCGAGGTTGCCGAGACCATGCTGCGTTTCAAGTGCCGCGGCCAATCGCTCCATGTCACAGAGCGGCTTTTCCAGGGTCGGCGGGCCTATGGTCACGGAGTAAAGGCGGACAGCCGGATCCCAGTCCGTATGGATTTCCCCGGCCGCCTTGCTTACAACTGCCTTGGCAGCCCTTGATTCTTCGGGCACAAAGACCGTAATGTCACCCAAGAGCCTGGCCGTGCATGCCAGACGAAAGCCTTGCGCTTTTTCTGCCTGCGTTATGAATCGCGCTTCCTCTTCCTCCCAGGGAGTCACGTGGTCCCGGCTGCTCAATAGCCCCGTGCCTTGAACTTGACCCTGCTTAATCCGCACCTTGCACTTTCCGCACACGCGATTTTCACCGCAGAGGGCCTCTATGTCCGCTCCAAGGAGCCTGGAAGCCTCAACAAGAGTTATTCCACCGGGTACGTACCCTTGCAGGCCGGCCGGCTCAAACGCCACTCTTACGGTATTCGATCGGAACATGGCTCTTCATTCTCATTGAGCGTTTAGAAGGCTTAGGATGCAATAGGAACAAGGATCCAGGCGATTCAGTGGAGCCGACGGGTCAGGCGGATTTCAAAGATCCTGGGCCAGAGTTTACCGGTAACAAATATCCTGTCTTTTTCTTCATCATAGGCAATGCCGTTTAGAACATCAACCCTGGCATGAGTCTTCAGGTACGAACGGAGCCGGGTCAAGTCCACCCAGCCTATCACATTTCCTGATGAAGGATCGATGCGGACGATAAGGTCTTCCGTAAAAATGTTAGCCCATATTTCACCTTTGACCCATTGCATCTCGTTGAGTTGATGGACGGGTCTTTCTTCATCGAAGACACGGATTTGACGTTCAGGCAGGAAGGTGTCAGGTTCGTGAACGGAAATCACATTGGTTCCATTACTCATATAAAGGAACTTACCGTCCGTGGTCAGGCCCCACCCTTGTCCTTCATATGAGAATCGACGGATCTCCTCGAAGCTTTCGAGGTCATAGACAAAGCCGGTGGCACTCTTATAGGTGAGCTGATAAATCCGGTTTCCGAGGATTGCGATACCTTCACCAAAATAATTGGGATCAAGGCGGATCGCTTTAATAATTTTTCCGGTGGATATCTCTTTCTTGAAAAGCCCGGATTCTCCATAAAGACCTGTTGATTCATACAGGTATCCATCGTGATAAACCAGTCCCTGGGTAAAGGCCCGCGTGTCATGATTGAAGTGTGACACGACCCTGATGGATGATACCGGCACTTTCGTTGAGTGCACCGGGGCTTTCACCCGGTGGAACAACTGTGCAGGAGCAGCGCCGTGAAAAAACAGAATTGACAGGCATGCTGCAATTGGCACAGAAAAGGCACCGGCTGGGAAAAAGGGCCTGCTTATTTTTCGCATTACATCAGCAAGAAAGAGATTACATTATTCCCTTAGAGTTTCCATGAGCTCCTGGAGCCGGTTTATGACTTCACTCAGTCCCTGGCGCAGGGCCTCAATCTTGTCTGAAACAATCCCTGTCGGCTCCTCGATATCCTCGTCCACCGCGGCTACCGCGGCTACCGGAGGCAGTTTCCCGACCAGGGCATCGATTGATAGATCCAGGGTCTGGTGCATGACCAACTGCCGTGCGTCGGCCAGGATGATGCGCCTCAGCTCCGGGAACTCCAGGGTCTCGGGCTTCAAAAAGACCGGCTCGGCATACAGGAGCGAGTCACCCAGGGGAATGACCAGAAGGATGCCGCGGTGGACCTCGCTTCCCACCTGTCCCCAAAGGGTGAACTGCTCGGAGATGATCGCGTCGTTGTCAATGCGGGCCTCCACCTGGTTGGGCCCGTCCACGTGGCGGCCCGATGGGAACCGGAAGAGGGCTAGTTCACCATAGTGCTCCCCGTCGCTCCTGGCCGCCATCCAGCCCACAAGGTTGTGCCGGTTTTGGGGAGTGAATGGCTGGATCAGGAGGAACTCCTCTTTCTCCGTGTCTGGAAGCCGGGCCACGATATAGTATGGTTTCAGGTCTTCGCTGCGGCCGAAGGAGTTTTGCACCGGTATGGACCACTGGTCTTCCTTGTTGTAGAAGACCACGGGGTCTGTCATGTGATACTGGAGCAGCATCTCTGTCTGCACGGTAAAGAGATCCAGAGGGTACCGGATGTGGTCCCGCAAGTGTTCGGGCATCTGTTCCATGGGCTTGAAGAGATCCGGAAAGATGGCCTGGTAGGTCTGAATCATGGGATCATCGGGGTCGGACACGTAATAGTCGATGCTCCCGTGGTAGGCGTCGACCACGGCCTTGACGCTGTTCCGGATGTAGTTGAAGTTCCGGTTCCAGGGGGTGGAATAAGGGTAGCGTTTGGTAAAGGTGTAGGCGTCCTGGATCCAGAAAAGCCGTTTGTCGGCCACCACGCAGTAAGCCTCGTGGTCCCTCAGGAGAAAGGGGGTCACGGTGGAGAATCTCTGCTGGACCGTCCTCCTGTACTGGATGAGGCTGTCCCGATTGATCTCGCCGGATATGAGGATATTGATGTCCCCGAACTCCCACGCATAGAGAAGACGGCGGAAGAAGGAGCTCAGCTGGACCCCGCCGTTTCCCTCGTAATGGGTGTAGGCCGGACCGTCAGGGCCGGGGTAGTTGAACTCCTGCATTTCGCTTTTTACGATCATGTAGTTCAGGCTCTTGAGGCCGTAGTAAATGTCGGGCCTATCCAGGGGAATATCGCCCTCGGGCGGTATGTCCTGAATAAAGAAGCTGGGCCGCCCGCCCGCTTCCACCTCCGTGACCGGGCTCATGGCCACGCCGTATCCGTGAGTGAACTGGAGGCGACGGTTAACCCAGTTCTGGGCCTCTTCCGGGAGCTTGTCTGCGGCGAGCTCCCGGCTCGCCAGCATGACCTGTCTCAGTTTGTCTCCCACCCGGTAGCGATCAGTGTGGACGGACACGAAGTCGTAGTAGAGCCGGAAAAACTGTATCTGGTTGTAGCTCTGGAGAAGAGGCCCCTCATCCCAGAGCCGGACGTTCTGTATGGTGCCCTGGTTTTGGGCCACGGTGTCGAATTCCACGTTGCCCAGCGCCGGGTGACTCCTGCGCTTGAGTTGTGTCAGCCCGTATGCCTCTCTGGTGAACTCGATATTGCTGGCCAGGTAAGGCCTTTCCCGGGCGAGCTCGCTCGGTTCCACCTGGAGGCGTTGGACCAGGGCCGGAGCAACCGTCCCGCCAAGGAGACTCACCCCCACCCACACTCCCAGCCCCCAGAAGATAAGACGGTTTTTGGGGGAGAAGGCTGTTGCCGCGAAAAGGCCGGCGCTGCCAAGGGCCACAAAGGTCAAAAGTGTACGGGCCGGCAGGGTTATGTGATCGTCGGTGTATCCCACGCCGAAGACCGCGCCTGTGGGTGAGTAAAGGAGGTCGTAGCGGCTCAGCCAGTGGCCCACGGCGATGAGCACGAATAGCAGGGAGCCTAGGAGGGCCAGGTGCCCCTTCACCCGGCCGGACAGGGAAAACTGTTCCCCTCTCAGGGCGAAGCTCAGGTAGTAATAGGCCCCCAAGACCAATATGGTCAACACCACAACGCTCATGAGCCAGGAGCGGGCCAGGCTCAGGGCCGGAAGGGTGAAAATATGAAATGAGAAATCCCGGTTAAAGATAGGGTCTTCCTGGCCGAAAGGCAGGCCGTGGAGAAAGCGGAGGTACATCTCCCAGTCAACGGCGGGCTTTGCGGCAAGCACTGCGGCCGCAAGAATGAGTACGCCGGACGCCACCCAGAACAGGAGTTTCCGGGCCATGGCGTAGGTCTCAGGGGGAAGAGGGCTCTCCACAGGGGACCTCATGCCTCGGGTGATCCGGTTTGCGGTGTAAAGGTTAATGCCTGCAAATGCGATAAAGAGGACCGCTGCAATGAGGAAAAGGGTAATGCGGGCGGTAACCACTCGCACAAGGACCGCTTCGTGGCCCAGACTGCCGAACCACAACCAATCCACGTAAAAGCCGCGGCCCCAGGTGATTCCCCGCCACAGCAGGATGAAGGCCAGGGCCACCAGACCCCACCGGACGAAGCGGAAAATCTTGGAGAAGTCCATGTCCTCCAGCCTGATCTGAGGCATCTGGGGCGGCTGATTTTGAGGTCCGTTAAACTGATCCATTTTTGCTCCCTTCTAGTGTAGAGGCGTAAGCCGGCAACCAATCCGGCGGCGTAGCCTTGTAACAACCCATGAATAACGGGGGCTTAGAGTCGCTCCTTGGAAAGCTTCTCAAGGCGAGAGAGTTTTCGCCGGAGGTGCGCACGTTGCTATTCCACATCGAACTGTCTGATCCTGACATGTTCTCCCATTTCACCAGAAATCGATGGTCATGTGCAAGGATAATCGTGAGGAAGGCGTTCAGGTTTCTCTAATGGAGATTGCGCAGAGGCCGCTTTTCTGATAGTACACTCAGGAGCCCGCACAAGTTTGAATCTTCCTGAGGGCGACCGGGTCCCTTTCGACGACGACAGGAGGGTTGCTTATTTCCGTGTTTAAATTCCTTCATGCAGCGGATCTTCACCTGGACAGCCCTATGCGCAAACTCGAGTTTTACGAGGGTGCGCCGGTGGATGAGCTACGAGAGGCCACCAGACGGGCCTTTGAGAACCTTGTGAACCTGGCGATCGCCGAAGGAGCGGCCTTCGTTCTCATTGCAGGGGACCTTTACGACGGCGACTGGAAGGATTACAACACAGGCCTCTATTTCCTGGCCCAGACCCGCAAACTGCGCGAGGCGGGCATCCCGGTCTTGCTCGCGGCCGGCAATCATGATGCTGCCAGCAGGATCACCAGGACTCTCAGGCTTCCCGAGGGAGTGCATTTGTTTCCCTCGGACCGGCCGGCCACGGTCTTTCTGGAAGGGCCGGAAGTTGCCGTCCACGGCTGGAGTTTCGCCTCCCCTGCAATCCGGCGGGACCTTGCCGCCGGGTACCCGGATCCTGTCCCGGACTGCTTCAACATAGGGCTCCTTCACACATGCGCCACCGGCCGGGAAGGACACGAGCCCTATGCCCCGTGCACAATCCATACGCTTCGTTCAAAAGGCTACGATTACTGGGCCCTTGGGCATGTCCACCAGCAGGAGGTCCTTTATGAAGACCCTCCCATCGTGTTCCCGGGAAATACTCAGGGCCGCCACATGAGGGAGACCGGCCCCAAAGGATGCATGCTTGTGGAAGTGGACGCCAGGGAGGGGTTTCATCCCTGTTTTCGTCCACTCGATGCGGTCCGGTGGTTTGACGAAGAGATCCAGGTCAAGGATGCCCGAACCGGCTACGATGTGGTGGAAAAGGTTATTGCTCGGCTGGAGAAACTCCGGGAGGAAAACCCGGCCCTTCCTCTTATTGTGCGGGTGCGCATCTCAGGCGGTTCCGAAGCCCACGAAGACCTGGTCTCGGACGTGGAGAGGTGGACCAATGAGATACGGGCCGCGGCCCTGGAGGCCTTTGGAGGCAGGGTGTTTCTTGAAAAGGTCCGGTTGCTGACCCGAACACCCGCAAGAAACGAGCCCGATAGAACGGTAAGCGGGCCGGTCAAAGAGATCCTGGCTTGTCTGGATGAGATCAGTTCCGTTCAGGAGCAGCTTGAGTCCTTGAGCCGGGTCCTGGAGGACGTGGACCGTAAGCTTCCCAGGGAGTTCAAGGAGATGGAAGGTGCGCCTGCCATCGATGACCCCGATTGGATTCGAAACCTGCTGGAACAGGTGCGTCCCATGCTGGTGCGCCGCCTGCTTCGTGAAGAAAGCTCCCGGTGAAGCTCATCAGGCCCGGGACACGCTCTTGTTATAATAAGAGGTCGATTATTGGCACCAAGGTAATCATACACTTGGATATGGACGCCTTTTATCCGGCGGTGGAAGTCCTGGACAGTCCTGAACTCCGCGGAAAGCCCGTAATCGTAGGCGGAAGCCGGGAGCGGGGGGTGGTCTCTTCCGCATCATACGAGGCCCGCGCATACGGCATTCATTCCGCCCAGCCCATGGCGAAAGCCTTTCGGCTTTGCCCGCACGGGTTTTTTTTACCCGGGAGGATGTCAAGATACCGTGAGGTCTCCGCACAGGTGTTCGGTGTTTTCCAGCGTTTCACGCCTTTGGTTGAAAAGCTTTCCATCGATGAGGCGTTTCTGGATGTCACAGGCTGTGCAAGTCTTTTCGGCCCGCCGGAGCAAATGGCACAAAGGATCAAGGAGACTATCCTAAAAGAGACCGGTCTGACAGTATCCGCCGGAGTGGCACCGTCGAAATTCGTCGCGAAAATCGCTTCCGACATGGAAAAGCCGGACGGTTTGACCATGGTACCGGAGGCCCGTGTAAGGGAATTTCTGGACCCTCTTCCGGTCAGCAGGATGTGGGGGGTCGGGAAAGTCACGCAGGAAGCTTTGGCACAAATGAATATCCGCACATTCCGGGACTTGAGCCGGTTGCCTGTTGAGGTTCTGGAGAAGAAATTCGGGAAACAAGGCGCCGGGATGCACCGGCTTTCCATGGGGATGGATGATAGAGATGTGGTGCCGGACCGTGATGTCAAGTCCATAGGGCACGAGGAAACTCTTTCAGAAGATATTCTTGAACTCGATTCCGCAAGAAAGGAACTTCTTTTTCTGGCCAATAAAGTCAGTCGTCGGATGCGCAAGGACTCATTCAAGGGAAAGACCGTTACGCTGAAGGTTAAATACAGTGATTTCAGTATGATAACCAGGTCTATGACCTTTCCGGAACCGATGGACGACGTGTTTGAGATATACCGGGCCGTCTTGGGCCTGTTGGACAAGACATCGGTGGGGAAGAGACGTGTCCGTTTGCTGGGTATATCCGTGTCTCAGCTCGTGGATGCTCTGAGCGAACGCCAGCTTTCTCTTTTTCTGGAGGATGCGGCTCACAGGAAGAAAAGAGCACTAAACATCGCCCTGGACTGCATCTCAGAGAAATTCGGCGACATGATCATCGCTCCGGGCGCATTGTTCAAGAAATAGCCATCAATCTCGGAACTTACAGATTTATTTGAAGTTACCCTATGAAGATCCTTGAGTTCAATGCCAAGGCCTTCGGGCCGTTCACAGATCTTTTTCTGGACCTGAGCGGGGGGCGGGAGGGATTCCACATCCTTTACGGCCCCAACGAGGCTGGCAAGAGCTCGGCCCTGCGTGCACTCCGGCAGCTACTCCACGGCATTCCCTCCCGTTCCCCTGATGACTTCATCCATCCCTACAAGAAGATGCGGATCAAAGGAGTCCTAAGACACAGTGATGGCACCGTGTTGGAAGTGACCCGTCGAAAAGGCAACATCAACACCTTGAGGGACGGCGATGACGACCACCCTGTGGATGAGAAGAGGTTCCGGAAATTCATTGGAGACATCGATGAGCAGGTGTTCGCCACCATGTTCGGGATCGGGCACGAGGAACTGGTGAGAGGTGGAGAAGAAATCATAAAGGGGGGCGGGGATGTGGGACAGGCCTTGTTTGCAGCGGGATCCGGCATTTCCCGTCTCAGCCGGGTCCGCATGGAACTGCAGGCTGAGGCCGAGGCCCTGTTCACGCCGGCCGCCTCCACCAGGGAGATCAACAAGGCCATCTCGAACTTCAGGGAGACGCAAAAGCTCCTGCGGGAATCTCAGCTCCCGGGACAGGAATGGGAACGGCACCATACTGCTCTCGACGAAGCCATGAAGCGCAGGGAAAAGGTGGACCGAGGGCTTCAGGAACTGGAGACGGAGCATCACAGGCTTGAAAGAATTCGAGATGCCCTCCCCGTCATCTCCAGGCGGCAGGAATGCTTGGAGGAACGCGCAGGTATGGTCGATGCAGCTATTCTGCCTGAGGACTTCAGGGAACGTAGGGCGAGGTTTCTCATGGAGCTACGGATCGCCCAGAGCAACCGGGACCAGGCCCAAAAGGATGCACAGGAAACATCAAGGGCCATGGACGCCCTGCGAATCGAGCACGCCGTGATCGACCAGGCCGGGCGGATCGAGGCCCTTTATCGGGAGCTGGGTAGCTTTCAAAAGGCTGCAACAGACCGGCGGAAACTCGTGGACCTGCGGGACAGACTCTGGAGCGAGGCGCGCGAGATCCTTGCCGGACTCAGAAGAGACCTGACCCTGGAGCAGGCTGAGGCCTTGCGTCTCACCAGGGCCCATACCGTCCGCATTCAGGAACTGGGCAAACAGTACGAACGTTTGATGGAACGGCTTGACAGGGCCAGGGAGATCCTTCCACGGCTTGAGAACCAGGTTAATGCTCTGGAAGCCGAATTGGCCGGTCAGGATGCTCCCTTGTCCGTGGAAGGGCTACGGAAGGCCCTGACGCGGGCAGGTCGTATGGCCGCCCTGGAAGAGCGTCATGCAGTGGAGTGCGACGAGATCTCAACAGGTAGAAGGTCTTTGGAACGTAGTCTGGAAAAGCAGTCATTATGGAAAGGGGACCTCGAGGAGCTGGACCGGCTTCCTTTTCCATCCACCGCCACCATCGATACATTCGACCGGCAATGGGAAGAAGTTGAGCAAACCATATCCCGGCTTCGATCCGAGTGCAGGAACGCCGAAGAGTCAATGGCAAGGGCGACCTCAAGCCTCAAAGGGCTGGAGGGCCGGGTTCCCACCGAAGACGACCTGGAGGAGGCAAGGTCTCTAAGGGAGCAGGGCTGGGTAATGATCCGCCTTGTCTTGAAGGAGGGAACCCCGCCGGAAGAGGAGGCCGGTCCCTACAAGGAGGCGGCGGGTTCGGTCCGGACCCTGGAGGAGGCCTACGAGATCATGGTGCGCCGTGCCGACGAGGTGGCGGACCGCCTCAGGCGTGAGGCGGACCGGGTTGCCAGGAAGGCCGGGCTCATTGCCGAGCAGGAGGCCTGCAGGGAGCACCTGGAAACACTGCATACCGGCCTGACGGAAGCCGAGCACTTGCGCCGAGACCTCACCAAAGCCTGGAACAAGGCATGGGAACCGGCCGGCATTTCCCCTCTGACTCCCAGGGAGATGCGCGCCTGGGTTCAGGACCAGCATAACGTCCTGGAACGTTTCAACGAACTCAAGAAACGCGATGCCAAGGCCCGGGCACTGAAGAGAGATATCATGGGCTGCCGTGAGGAACTTAACCTCTGCTTGGAGGAGCTCTCCATTGAACAGGCGGGGGATAAGGAAAGTCTCTCCGACCTTGTGGAGCGGTGCGGCAGGATTGTGGAACAACAAAAAGCGATCCTCGAAAGACGGGAGCGGCTTATTTCGGACAAGAACAATAAGGTGCAGGAACAAAAGGAGGCCTCACTCCTCCTCCATAAGGCAGAGACCGACCTAGCCGAATGGCAGGTTCAATGGGAAGAGGCCGTGAATCCCCTGGGCCTTGAAGCAGATGCCCTCCCGATTCAGGCGGACGCCGTGATGGAGGCTCTGGCGGCGCTCTTTGATAAGCTCAAGGAGGCGGGCATCCTCCAGAAGCGGATTCAGGGCATTGACAGGGACGGCGATACTTACAAGGCACAGGTTACCGACCTTATCCATAAGGCTGCTTTGGATTTAAAGGAAGGTTCCGTGGATGAGGCGGTCTCAAAGCTCCATGCCCGTCTTAGCCGCAGCCGTGAGGCACTCACCCAGAGGGTGCGTCTTACAAAGGAAAAAGATCGACAGAATGAGCGGATCCGAAAATCCGAGGCCAGGATAATTGAAATGACCTCCGCCCTTCAGGCCATGTGTGAGGAGGCCGGTTGTGCGGATCACAATGATCTTCCTGAAGCTGAAGCCCGCTCGATGCGGTGCAGGCAGTTGGATGCGGAGCTCAAGACCCTGGAGGAGCGTCTCTATGGTCTCTGCGGGGGGTTATCCATTGACGACTTTGCGGCTGAGGCCCGGGCCGTGGACCCGGACGAGATTGACGGCCGGCTTCTTCGTCTGGCGGAAGATATGGCGGCGCTGAGGGAGGAGAGGACCTCGCTCGATCAGACCATCGGCCGGGAGCGAAATGAACTCGGCAAAATGGATGGGAGCTCTAAGGCGGCCGTGCTTGCCCAGGATGCTCAAAGAATTCTGGCCGGGCTGGAAAGGGGTGTGGAGGCTTATGCTCGGCTGCGATTGGCCTCAATGGTCCTTGCCCGGGCCGTGGAGCGCTATAGGGAGAGGTACCAGGGCCCGGTGCTGGCGCGGACCAATGAGCTTTTCAGACGACTGACCTTGGGCGGGTTTGATGGAGTCCGAGCTGAATATGACGAGCAGGGGACCCCGGTGCTCATGGGCGTCCGTCCCGGAGACGGTGAGATTGTGCCTGTCCGGGGTATGAGTGAGGGTACGGTGGATCAACTCTACCTGGCCCTGCGCCTGGCCAGCCTGGAGGCCTATCTGGAGTCCAGCGAACCCATGCCCTTTATCGTGGATGACATCTTGATCAAATTCGACGACCAAAGGGCCCGGGCAGCCCTGGAACTCCTGTCTGAGCTCTCCCGCAGGACCCAGGTGATCTTTTTCACCCATCACCGTCACTTGACCGAGCTGGCCGATGCCTCCGTTCATCCTGACTTGCTTTTCAAGCACAAACTGTAATGGGGGGTGATTCAGGCCTTGCAGACGCCATCGGGTGATCAGGTTTGACCAAGCGGGTTAAGATTCTTTTGGAAGGTCTGGGCGTGTTCCGCTTATTATGGATTCAACCTCCCCGGTTGCCACAAAGGTGTTTGGGCGGATTGACGGATATTTGCTCAATGGCAACCGGCAAAGCCGGCGCTTGAATGCGGCCCCGAGTCAGTGGTATTGTAAACGTCGGATTCAAGGATCCAATGGCCGGCCTTGCTTCAAAAAACCATGGTTTACATTTTTATCGCAATCAACATGGGAGAGTATTTATGGATGCCAAAAGATTAATTATGGGTAGAAAAGTCCTCATAGTGGATGATGAGGAAGATGTGCTCGAGTCCCTGATTGAACTGTTATCATTATGTAAAGTGGATTCCGCCTCTTCATTTGACGATGCCAAAGAGCTTCTCGAGAAATATGATTACGATATCGCCGTTCTGGACATAATGGGAGTGCAGGGCTTTAGGCTTCTAGAGATAGCCGACAAGAAAAAGATCCCTGCGCTTATGCTTACGGCACATGGATTGACCCCCGAGAACTTGAAGAAATCTGCGGAAAGCGGCGCGGCATACTTTGTGCCCAAGGAAGAGATGTCAAACATCACAACCTATGTTGCTGATGTGCTCGAGGCGCAGGAAAAGAACAAGAACCCGTGGTCTCGCTGGTTGAAACGCCTTGGAGGCAGCTTTGACGTCATATTCACCGGCCCGAACTGGAGAGAAGAGGAAAAGGAATTCCTGGAAAAGCTGAAGAGCACTGAGTGGTGAAGGCAGAAACTCACCTTGAAAGGCTGTCAAAGAATTCAGGTTCGGCTTGAACAACCGGTTCGCGGGGGCCAAATCTACCTTTGCTGAGCACGCACGCAGTAAGTTCCACAAAACCATCCGTGAGGTTGCACCGAAGCCGCTGTTCTGATATGCACTCACGGGCTCCGGGATAATTGTGAATCCATCCGGGAGTGATTCCTTCAGCTTTCCGCGTTAACAGGAGGGTTGTCTATGCAAATCGTTGATCTCGACTACATTCGGAGACATGTGGCGGATTCGGAAGCGATCTTTCAACGTGGGCGCAGGCTCTATGAGTGCGGTGCCTTCATATGCCGTGAGGCGGATCCTGATAAGGGATGTTTCGCTTATGAGGTGGATGGTGTTCATGGGGATTACCGCAGCGATCTGACCATCGGAGAAAACGGTGTGAATTTCCTGTGCGACTGCCCTTACCCTGGGGCTGGGTGCAAGCATGTGGTTGCGGTGATGCTGGATATGCTGGACCGGCTGGAAGGATGGGGTGTGGATGTGGAAAGTGAGGGAACTTCCGCCGATGCCGACGAGGATTTCTTGTCTCCGGATGAGATTCGGAAAAAGGCGCTCGAGGACCGCCGATCCCGAGCCAAGAACGAGACCTTTGTCGTAACACCCGGTGAGATGCTCAAGGGCGATCACCTGCTGCAGACAACGGACGGTCGCCAGTACAGGGTTACTCTGCACGACCCGGATCAAGGACTGGGTCACTGTTCATGCCCGGATTTCAACACGAACGGGCTTGGCACATGTAAGCATCTGCTTTTTCTCACGGGCTACCTTCAAAAAGAAGGTATGTTCGGCAGCAGAAACGGGGAGCGGTTTCCATTTGTCGACATTTATTGGGATTCGGTCCATGGGGCCCCCCGGCTGTTCTGCGAGCGGCCGGGCGAGGAATTGTCGGCATTAAAGCCGGTTTTGTACACCTGTTTCGGAGAAGACGGGCGCTTCACAGGGCGGGATCTGGGGGATCTGCTGCCGCTGCTGTCGGATGCCGGACGCCACAAGCAGGTCTGCGTCCGGGAGGAGGTTTTGCGGCGATTGGATGACCATTTACTGGACCTGGAGGCGGAAAAACGAGCGAGCGAACCACTTCCGACTCTTTCCAACTTCAAAACCCGATTGTATCCCTATCAGGAGGAAGGGGTCCGCTTTGCTCTCCACCGAAAGGCGGCCCTGATCGGGGACGAAATGGGTCTGGGAAAGACACTTCAAGGCATTGCACTGGGTGTCCTGAAAAAAGAGCTGTTCGGATTCAAACGTGTTCTCATCATTACCCTGGCCTCACTCAAGGAGCAATGGCGACGGGAAGTGGAGCGGTTCACGGACGAAAAGGCAACTGTAGTTGCAGGCGGCCCAGGGGTTCGCAGGCGTATCTACAAGGAGGACCCGAGCCTGTTCAAGATTACAAACTATGAGGCGGTGCTCCGGGATGTGACCGTTCTGTCGCGGTTCAAGCCGGACCTGGTCATACTGGACGAGGCCCAGCGCATCAAGAACTTCGCCACAAAGACCGCCGACGCAGTAAAACGCCTTCCCCGCAAGCACGCCCTGGTGCTTACAGGGACTCCTCTTGAGAACCGGCTGGAAGACGTCTACTCCATCATTCAGTTCCTGGATCCATACATGCTGTCACCCCTGTGGCGCTTTGCCGCTGATCATTTCATGCTCAGTCGCTCAAAAAACGACCGGGTCATGGGGTATCGAAACTTGGATCTTCTTCATGAGAAGCTAAAGAGCATTGTGGTGCGCCGTAGGAAAGAGGAGGTGCTTTCGGATCTTCCCGAGGAGATCACGAACAACTATTACATAGAGCTCACCCATGAGCAGACCAAGATCCATAACGGCTACATGCAGTCCTTGCTGCCTCTGCTGAACAAGAAGTTTCTCACCCCTATGGATATAAGGCGTATTCAGGAGATCCTCCTGCGTATGCGTTCTGTGTGCGATTCCACATATCTGATTGATCGCAGTACCAACATCTCGCCCAAGCTGGAGGAACTTGAAGGCGTCCTGGACGAGCTTGTGGTCCAGGGTGGACGCAAGGCGGTGATCTTCAGTGAATGGACCACCATGACATATCTTATTGCCAGGCGTCTCTCCAGGCTGGGTATCTACTTCGTGGAACTCAGCGGAAAGATCCCGGTCCATAAGCGACAGGCCTTGATTGACGAGTTCACCGTAAACCCGGATTGCAAGGTCTTTCTTTCCACGGATTCGGGTGGAACAGGTCTCAATCTGCAGGCTGCGGACTGCGTGATCAATTTCGAGCTGCCCTGGAATCCGGCCAGGCTCAGGCAGCGGACCGGCCGGGTCAACCGTATCGGACAAGCCAGCAAGACCGTAAACGTGGTCAACCTGATTGCCAAGAACAGCATCGAGGAGAAGATCCTGGCCGGAATCCACCTCAAGACGGAGCTGTTTGAAGGCGTGTTCGACGGTGGTGTCGATTCCGTGGAGTTTTCACGGGAAAGGCGCAATGAGATGCTTAACCAGCTACGAAAGATGATGGGAGAAGAACTCTCAGAGGATTTCTCCGATTACGATCCTGCCCCCAGCGAGAGCATTCCTGAGGATACGCCCCATTTTCTCAACCCCCAGGCCCTTGGGGGACGGGAGGGTGACACAGGAGATTACTCCGGCCCGGAGGAACTGGAAGGAGCCGGAGAAACCCAATCCTACGGAACAGGTTCAGCTTCCGGTATGGACGAGTCCTCGGAAAGCGTTGCTTCGGGATTGGCCGGCCAGCCGGTGGAAAAGGTTGAGGCGGTCCTGAATTCGGGGATGGCGTTTATCAGCGGACTCATGGAGATGGCAACGGGCCGTAAGCTTGCAGAATCAGAGGGTCAGGACCGAATGATACGGTTGGACCCGGAGACCGGAGAAGTTACCATGAAATTCAAGCTTCCGGGATTCTAATCATATTTAAGAGAACCTCCCCATGCCTGGTCTTTGGAGACAGAGGAGCACATGGTAGATAGATAGATTACTTAAATCTTTCTGGAAATCGTAAAAAAACCTGTTGACGGACCCTGATTTATGGTAACATCCCATTGATCATAATATAATTAAACTGTTGACTCTGAGGTGATGCTATGTCCTTCAAATTCTGGCAAAAAAAAGATGAGGTATCTCCTAAAAAGCTGCCTGGCCCTAAAGAGATTCCCTACCCGGTGGGGAGATATCTGGTCGTTGACAGAGGGCTGGATCCTGACTGGGTTTGGGGACTTAAAGGTGTTGTGCTGCCCAGGGAAGGAGAGAAGAATATTTTTCAGGTGCGCGTGTTCAGCGCCAACGATGTCTCTATGAAAGACATCAATGTCAAGAACTATCACTCCCTGGATGAGCATCCAGAGGTGATACTTTTCCAGGGGTGGTTCGATAAGAAGACCCTGGATGTGGAGATCCAATCACCCTCTGACAGCAAACCTCGTGCGGCCTGAAAGGGCCCGCCGGACCATTCCTGGAAACCTTCAGCTTATAGCAGATGTCCTGTGTGGAAAAACCCCGCCAGGCTGTTATCTGTAGAAACCATTGATATTGTTAAGATTATTCTAGTGTGTGACCGCGCCGCTGGCTTTTGCAGGTTTGAGGTCCACTCCTCAGAGAAAGATTCTGTTTCTTGTTTTTGATGGATTTCAACAAATCCTGGAGACGGCCGAATCCCCTCCCCACCTCCTGACCCAGCGCCAACGGCGGGCTATGATCTTTCTTTAGAGACTGCATTCGGCAAGAATCCTCTGCCGGCCTGAATGTTCTCGAGGTTCGGCATTGCTTGCCTACCTTGCTTAATGCAAAAAACGGCAGACTAATTCACCAAAGTCAACAGCGTTCCCTCTGCCACCGGAGGCGGATTGGTGGCCGGTATGGCCATGACGGCCAAATCCATCAATCCGAAAATCCATGTGGTGGAACTCTCCCTCGAAAGATCTCCCGCCATGGTTGAGAGTCTCAAAGCCGGAACTCCCGTCATGGTGGAGGAAAAGGATTCGATTGCCGACCGATTTCCGAAGGAGCTGTTCACGGCTCTGTGACTGAACAGACCAGGTTCATTCTCTCGAATATCCGGACTATCCTTAAGGCCGCCGGCTCCAGCCTCGACAAGGTTGTTCGCGCCGATGTCTCTATCTCTTCCATGGGAATCAAAGAGGAGATGAATGCCGCATACTTGGAATTCTTCCCCAAGGACCGGCCTGCCCGCAACTGTGTGGCGGTGGCGGGTATTGATGACGGCTTGGACGTGGAAATCGAGGTGATCGCCGCTGTAGGATAGTTGTCAAAGGAGGTTATCCCTGTTTACACGGTCCGGAAAACAATGATCACTCGGGCACAGGCCGGTTACTCTCCAAGTATGGCCTTTTTGCACCCACCAAATGCTGTGGCCGTTTTTCCATTGCGCCCAAACATACACTCAGTTACCATATAGCGCAAAATGGAATAGACCATTTCCCTTTAAGTGTTCCCCGTCCACAGCGAGTGCTCAGGCGCACAGCAGTGTTTTCCGCATCGCTGAAAACCCTTGCAAGTTGGAAGTCTAGAGCAAAACATGCCGGAGGTTCATACCTGAAAATGAATTTGACTTTGACTCTTCGTGAGATTACCCCGGAGGACCGGTCCAGGGTCGGCGGCAAGGGTTTCGCCCTGGC
>CAYPSZ010000388.1:0-7849 GCA_964413125.1 uncultured Desulfobacterales bacterium | reverse complement strand
CGCTACAGGCATGGTCTTGCCGAAGCCGATGGCGGTGATTCTTTGAGGAGCAACCCCCTTGGAAATAAGGAAGTTCTGAACGGACTTGGCCCTTCTTTCGGACAATTCCTGGTTGTAGGCCTCCGAGCCGGTGCTGTCCGTATGGCCCTTGACGAAGAGGTCCGAATCCGGGTACCGGATCATAACGTCCGCGGTCTGAGCCAGCACGGATTGGGCCTGAGGCTTCAAGGCCGCCGAGTTGGTGTCAAAGAGCACTGCGTCCGACATGGTCACAGTTAGAGAATCCTCATACCTGGCCACTTCCATGTTGGGGATCTGTTCCAGTTCCTTTGCCTGCTTGTCCAGTTCGTAGCCGATGGCGGTCCCGATGGCCGCGCCTGCAACCCCGCCGATTACCGCCCCCTTGGTCCTGCTGCCGGCCTGGTGGCCGATTACGGCGCCGGTAACTGCGCCGGCGGCCGCTCCTACGGCAGCGCCTGTGGCCGTCTTTTTCCCCGCCACTTCCTGCTGTGTTGCGCATCCCGCGAAAAGGAGGAGTAAAACCATCACACTGTAACCCAATGACTTGACCATATCCTCACCTCCGATCTAACTATTTTAGTATTTCCAAATCGTATAAACGCTTCCTTCCGCCCGCTCAACTCTTTCCTACAGGAGCAAGCACGACACAGGTTGCTCTTATTTAACAAATCTGTTGCAAGACGCGGAACCTTATTCCAGACAATCATACCGCGAAATGGTTTACATGGCAAGCATTACCCTGGGATGTGGGTGCGGTGATGGATAAGCAGGTTCAAGCAGAGCCGCCTCCCGCAGCATAGTGTGATCGTGCAACCCGACTTTGACGCCGTGGACGGAATGTATGAGAACGGCATACGTGTTGCCTCCGAACCTGCCCCGTCCGTGGTTGTGGAGGGCAATCAGCGGCAAGGAAGGTTGAGTGACTGCACACAGCCGTTTGCAAATACATCACTCCCGTTCGCCGTCCAGTGCGTCGAGATTTTCGAACTTGGTGATTCCCTTTGCCTTCAGGGCCTTGCTGTTATCAATCAGTTCCCGTCCGGCTCTTTTGTCTATCACGTATATGAGATTGCCGCCCTTTTGAGAGTAGATTTGCCCATAGGAAATGGGGACTTCGGGAGTAGGCTCCTCGAGCAATGACTTGGCAACGGGCTGTGATTTTCGCTCCCCGGAAGCAAGGAGGACAACTGTCCTTGCCTGGTAAACCAGTTCGGCCCCCATGGTGATGGCATAACGGGGGGATTCCTTTTCCGAAGAGAAATGGCCGTCCGTAACTGCGTTGGCCACCGTATTGTCATCCAGCTTCACCAGCATCACCCGGCTGCCCTTGAAGGGGATTCCGGCTTCGTGAAAGGCCACGTGACCCCGGCCGCCTACCCCGATGATGTGCAGGTCGATTCCGCCTGCCTTCTTGATCTTACGAGCATATGCTTCCAGGAGTTCATTCCGCAGCCATGCCAGATAGCCGGACACGGGTTTTGCTTTGATACGAATCCACTTTCCGGCATCCCTGCCCTGTTCGCGCCAGTCCTCGGGATGTGCCTGGAGTTCCGCCATCAGCCTTTTCTGGTCGACCATCGAACCGCCTGGAAGATTGGACTCGATGAATTTCCGCTTAAGGAGGCCGAAGAACTCCTGAATCATGAAGTAGCAATAACTCTCAGGGTGCATGATTCTTTGCTGGGCGTCGTTGCCGGGCAGACCCACGTATTCATCAAGATTGAAACTTCGGACCCGGCTGCTGTCCCATTCGCCTGCATTAGCCCCCCGGGCCAGGTACTTGTACAGGCCTGTGGGAGAATTCCCCGTAGCCAGTCCCAGAACGTATTCCCTCTTCTTCCCCGACTTCTCAATGATATCGTTCTTCACGATATCACAGGCCACACGGCTCATGTGGTCAAAATCCCGCGTCACCATTACAGTTATGGGCATATGGAGTCTCCTGTTTCACAGCCCTGAGCACAGTCGTGTGCCATTAATTCCAGGTTCATCCCAGCGTCGCTTCCACGGCCTCGGAGATCTGCCTGCAGAATTTTTCCGTCAGCTCGTCGGTGGGTCCCTCAACCATGACCCGACATGCGTTTTGGGTACCCGAGTAGCGAACCAGGACTCGACCGCTGTCCCCGAGGTCCGATTCAGCCTGCCTTATGGCATCCACTACCTGCGGCAGTGTGGAAATGTCCGGCTTGGTCTTTACAGGCACATTGATGAGCTTCTGAGGGAAGACATCCATAAGGCTTGCCAACTCGGAAAGGGGCTTGCCCATCTGGACCATGGCTGCAATCAACTGGAACGCGGTGATGATGCCGTCACCCGTCGTATGATGATCCAGGAAGATCATATGCCCCGACTCCTCCCCGCCGATAACCGCGCCCAGGCGCTGCATGTCTTCCAGCACATAACGATCTCCCACCTTCGAAGCATGATGCCTGAATCCATATTGCTTGCAAGCGAAGGTCAGCCCCAGGTTGCTCATAACCGTGCTGATGAGAAGGTCGTTTCTGAGGCGGCCCTGATCTTTAAGTGCCTTGGCGCATATAATCAGGATCTGATCTCCGGTGATGGTCCGGCCCTTTTCATCCACTGCAATCAGCCGGTCCCCGTCCCCGTCAAAGGCCAGGCCGATGGCGGCCCCGGTTTCAACCACGCGTTTTTCCAGGTCCCGGGTGTGCTGCGAACCACAGTTATCATTGATGTTGAGACCATCGGGATCGTTGTGAATGACATCCACATGGGCCCCCAGTTCCATGAATGCGGCGGGGGCGACCCTGTAAGCCGCGCCGTTGGCGGCATCTATGACGATCTTCATGCCTTCCATTGAAAAGTCACGGGGGAATGTGCTCTTGAGAAAAACAATATATCGCCCGGGGGCATCTTCCATCCTGTAAGATCTGCCCATTTCCCTGGCCGGAGGAACCATCTCCGGCAAACGGCCGCCCAGGATCAGGTTTTCGATCTTTTCCTCCTGCTCATCCGACAACTTGAAGCCATTGCCGGCAAAGATCTTGATCCCATTGTCCTGGTAGGGGTTGTGCGAAGCGGATATCACAATGCCCGCGTCGGCCCGCATGCTCTGGGCGATAAAGGCGATTCCCGGAGTGGGCAAGACCCGTACCAGATAGGAAATGCCGCCCATGGAACTGACACCCGCCTCTATGGAGCTCTCCAGCATGTAGCCTGAGATTCGAGTGTCCTTTCCTATCACTACCCGGGTCCGGTGATCAGGTGTCTTGAACAAGTTGGCCACGGCCTGTCCAACGGAAAAACCGATTCCGGCGTCCATGGGGTAACGGTTGGCTTCACCCCTGATTCCATCGGTCCCAAACAGTTTACCCATTTTCGTCCTCCATTATGAATTCATGACGGCTGTTCATTTTTCTGAACAATTGCAGGGAAGGGAAGAGTCCGACCACCCTGCTGCAAATATCGAAGATTATATTCTCAAGCCACAGTGTCCCCCGGGCTGAAACCGCCTCTGGTAGTCGTTTGATCGTCTCCAAGTAGCTTGCATCGTCTTTCCTATGCTCGGATAAAAGCGCGAGGAAGCTGTCACGCCTGGCGGCGACCGCGTCAGCGGACACGAATTCGTTGAATAAGGCACAGGCCTGTTCCATGTTTTCACTCACTTCGCGCCTGCCAAGCATACCTCCGCTCTCAAAAGCACTCTCTTTAAGTGATGTACCGGCTTTGACCGCCAAGACCTTGAGCCGGTTGATGCGTTCTTCACGGGCCATGGTAAGTTTTTCCAGGAGGCCCTTAAACATGAGCTCCCCGAATTCTTGTCCGTCGAAGAAGGACCGCCGTACAAAGGTGTACCAATGATCGAGGGCGATCAGATTGGCAAGGTATATGAAGTTGTTCTCCACGATGCGCGGAAGGCCGGGATATGCACCGGGATTGAAGTCTATCATCGCCCCCTGGTGCGGCTTGCCCACGATCAATTTGTTTTCCTGCTTGATATCGCGGCGCAGAATGGTGCCTGCGGCCACCACATTTCCGTACTCCAGGCGAAGCGGACCGACCATACCTCCTTGACCCCCCAGGAATATGGGGCGCTGGTTGAGCATTACACCCCTGGGGACGTCGCCCACCAGAGAGGGGGTGGTCTTATCACCGCTTGGCGTGAAGTTGAAATGGATGTATGAACTGCCCACCTCGCTGTGGTCCTTGCGACTGGTGCCGCCGGCCATGAGGCAATCACAGAAATTGATCAGGCTTCCAAGGGTGACGAAAGGGAAGAGAATGGTCTGCTTGAGACCTACGCAGTGGGCTCCACCGGCCTGTTCTTCCAGTATGCACCCTTCGCGCACCTGCGCACCCGGTCCCATGTTGGCGCCTTCAAGAAACACGGACTTCTTGAAATACCCCCCTTTCAGTTCAACTCCGGGGCCGATTTGGCAGTTTTCGATGGTCACCGGGCCTTCATGTCCGATTCGGGCATGGGATGAGATGACTGTGTCAGGGCCGTAAACGCGGCATCCCGGATAGATTTTGACCCCGTTCCCCGAGATTCGGTGGACATCAACTTCGTCGCCGATGTCGAGGGTTAGAGGGTTAGGAATAGAAACCCCCTTTCGAATCAGTTGAAGGATTTTCTCGTAGGCCTTGGGTTTTAGATCCACTTGTCCCTCCCTAAGACGGGCCATTGCCCGCATTCCAAGAAAGGTGTAACCGGTACCCGCCTCTTAATCCGACAAGTTCGGGGCAGGGGGAATCTCATGAGCGCCATGACCCCCGAGCACGAGGGTTCATTGTGAGTGTTGTGACAGGTTTTCCAAGTGCAGCAAAAAAAGAACACCGAGGCATGGTAAACAAGCAGATTCTATAGGATAAATCAACCCATTTTTCTCACTTGCCGCCGATTCAGGCTTATGCATTGACTAAAAGGGGCCCCTCAAATATATTGACGCCGTTGCTGTGTCTTTGTAGTCGGCCCGGCGGCGTTCAGGAGGATGAAAGAATGGTTTGTTGTGCGGATACGGGAAAGAAGAAGGTTGTAACCATAGGAGGAGGTACAGGGCAGTTTGCGCTCCTGTCGGGGCTCAGGGATCTGGAAGGGATCGAGATTACTGCGGTGGTATCCATGGCTGACAGCGGAGGGAGTACGGGCAGGCTTCGGGATGAGCTGGGGGTTCTTCCGCCCGGGGATATACTCAAATGCATACTGGCACTCTCTCCCTATCGCACCATGGCGCGAACCATCCTTTTGAAAAGGTTCGCAAACAATACGCGTCTTAAGGGGCACAATGCCGGCAATCTGCTTCTCATGGAGCTTTCAGACTATGCGGGAAGCTTTCCCGCAGGTATTCAAGCCCTTGCTGAAATCCTGGATGTCAAGGGTAACATCCTTCCGGTTACCATCGATAAGGCCACACTTGTTGCGGAGTTGAGCGACGGCGAGCGCATATACGGCCAGGCCGCGATCAATGTGCCGCAGGGGGCCCGACAAAAGATCAGGGACATCTTTCTGGTACCGCACCACGCCCGTTCCGTCTCGGTGTATCCTCCTGTAATTGAAGCCATACATGAGGCCGGGTATGTCATTATCGGTCCGGGTGACCTCTACACAAGCATTATTCCCAACCTGATAGTGGGGGGGGTTGGCGAGGCACTGAAGGCGACAGCGGGTAGAATCTTGTATGTAGTTAACATCATGACTAAATATGGAGAGACCGATCATTTCACGGGCCACGATTTCGTCTCCAAGGTGGAGGAGTGCATCGGGCGGGAAATTGACGTGGTCATCCACAATACCGGAAGACCCGACAACGGGCTCCTGGATCAGTACATGGCGGAGAAGGCCGAATTCGTGGAGATAGACGGCAAAGCAACCGGATGGGAGAATCGCACGGTTTATGCATGCGATCTTCTGGATACGGCCGGAGGCATTGTGAGGCATGACTCAGGCAAGCTGGCCTCTTGGATACAGAGGATTCTCGAGGGATGAAGAACCTTAACATAATCGTAATCACAGGCCTTTCGGGTTCGGGAAAGAGCATAGCCATCAATGCCCTCGAGGATATCGGCTTTTATTGTGTGGACAACCTGCCGGTCCTGCTATTGCCTAAATTCCTGGAGCTTCACCTGTGGGGGGCTTCGGAAATCCACAAGCTGGCATTCGGCATGGATCTTAGGGAAAAGGGTTTTGTTGAAAGACACGATGAAATCTTTCAGCAGTTGAGGGAAAGGGGTTACCATCTGGAAGTGGTCTTTTTGACGGCTTCGGAAGAAGTTCTGGTGAAAAGGTACAGTCAGACCAGGCGGCAGCATCCGGTTTCAACAGGCAAGAGTCTCCTCGAGTGCATCCGGCATGAGAAGAGCCAGTTGCAGGGTTTAAAAGATTTTGCCGACAAGATCATTGACACGTCCTTACTCACCGTACATCAGTTGAAAGATGTAGTCACACAACATGCCACCCGGATCGCAAAGACTGAAAAGATGCGGATTTCCGTCATCTCCTTTGGATACAAATATGGTATTCCCATTGATGCGGACCTGCTCATGGACACGCGATTCATTCGCAACCCATACTTTGTTCCGGAACTAAAGAGCCTGGACGGCAGGGACGAACGGGTCGCTGAATTTGTCATGAAGCAGGAGACAACCGAAGGGTTCCTGACGCGGTACTTGGCCCTTCTCGAATACCTGATCCCCGCCTATGAGACGGAAGGCAAATCGTATTTGACCATTGGGGTGGGTTGCACCGGCGGCAGGCACCGCGCCGTGGCAGTCGCTGAAGAGGTCTATTCCTGGCTGAAAGGAATCAGGAAAGACGTCACTCTATCCCACAGAGACATTGAACTTACTGAATAGATTCATAGCAGTGGGTTCGCAGGCCCGGCGCTATTCGAATTCTTCGGATTCTTCCGCGGGATAGAATAGGAACAGGCCTTCATTCCTGATCTTTTCAGGAGGTGCCCTCAAGAGGTATTCCTCCGCCTCCTTTCTGTGAATCCTTGCCCTTTCTTCCATTGATGCGAGCTTTTGTGTGATACCATGATCCTTTAGCATGGCCTTAAGCCTTTCGAACAACTTCAGTTCCCCCCAAAGAAGCACCCCCTCCTGGAGTATCTTGCAGGCCATGATGCGCTTGAAGGTGTCGAATTCGAGCTGCTCCCTAACACGGGCCATATCCTTGACCACATAGTCGATCTCCTCCCGAAGGTGGGGCGACATGAGGACGCTCCTCTTTTCCTCATATATCGCCGAATCCAATCTTTCCATCAATTCGCGGGGAAACGTGTCGTCAACTATCACAATCAAGTCCAAGTCCGACCCCTTTACCAGCCTGCGGGTGCTTCTTTCAGGCCGGGGAACATCGTGAGCCATGCCGTAGACGATGTCCCCCGCAATTAGGGTACAGAGGTGTTCTCCAACAACAACATCGCTTTCCAGACCGCCTATCACCGCCTGAAATATGTCCTTGGCCAGTCTTAGCTTGGCCTTGCTTATCTCCCGGATGTGCAGGGCGACCTCTGTGACCTTTTGTTTAAGGGTATCCGTATCCGTTGAGAGCCCTATTACGGAATAAGTCAGGAACTCTCTCAAAATGGAGGGAGAAAGGCGTGCAAGGTCGTTGATTCTCGAATCCAGCCTGAGATATTTTGTCCCGATGGTCTGCACGGTCAGTTCTCTTGAGAGCCTGCAGGCACGCCACAGAATAAGGGTGTCCGTTCCTAGAAAACTCAGCATTTCAGCCCCCGTAAGAGGCCCCTTGTCTTTCAGGAGGGTGGTGATTTCCGCTTCCAATGCCTTCCCCGTGCCCTGCTCGACCCGGCATTTCCGCCGGAAAGAGATTTCCGTTGATGGACTCTGAAAACACTATCAC
>CAYPSZ010000387.1:0-10579 GCA_964413125.1 uncultured Desulfobacterales bacterium | reverse complement strand
CCTCTTCATCAAGGCATGAAAGAGCGATCCCGAAGGGAGTCACCCCCTGAGAAAAGGCCGGCACAAAGACCTCAAGGCCGATGGAGCGACCGAAGATCCGGTCGAAGCCTTTAAGTTCACAGGTCCCTCCCACCAGCCATACGGGTTCGCGCCTGCCGCACTCTTCCAAGCATACGTCCACAATGCCTGCCATCTTCTCTATGACGGGACGAACGATCGGCAGCACGTCACCGGCTCTTCGGACGTCGGACTTCATGGCGTCGGCCTTTTCAAGGCTTGTCTTAAGGCTGCCGGCCAGGACCAAGGACAGGTGAATACCGCCTGTGGCCTCGTCGTTACTGTAAATCACACGACCGTGTTCCAGCACGGCCACGCCTGTGGTTCCTCCCCCCACGTCCACAATGACGCCGTCTTGAAGCTCGAGCACGCGGTTGGCTGCTGTGGGCTCGTCCAGTACGCTTATGACCTCCATACCCACGCCTTCCAGAATGTACGTTGTGGTTGCCGTGTTAGCGGAACTTGTGCGAGGAGGGTACGAGGTGGCCCCGGCTTCCACCGGCAGGGGAGATACGTCCCGAATCTCCTTCATCATTTCCCTCAGGATTTGAAGCGCCCCGAAGTAGTCCAGTATCATACCGCTTCGAACCACCTCGGCTCGCCTCATGGAAACCGCACGGGGAACCCCGAGCTCATCCACGACGACCACGATCGCCTTCCAGGTTCCCAGGTCCACGCCTGCATAAAGGGCCTCGGCGCCGCTGAAATCCCATCGTTCAGGGCGGTTGATCAAATTGTGAATGGTTCTCAGATGACTCCTCATACCAGACTCGCGCGCAGTTCCCTGCTCAGGGAGGGAATGACCACATGGCTCTGAATCAGTCCTTCCTTTTCCAGTTCACCCACGCCGGCGTCCACAGCGGCACGAACCGAGCCTACATCTCCTGTAAGGGTTACGAAGCTCTTGCCGGCAAGTCCTGTGGCGCAACGGATTTCAATAAGTTCGACATCCGCGGATTTGGCGGCGGCATCGGCTGCAATAATACAGGAGGCAACAGTATAGGTTTCGATGATGCCCAGGGCCCCTATTTCGCCTATGGTGCTGGAGCAACTCAGAGCGGGAAAGACGGAACCATGCACGTTGGCGATGACGAACTTGTCCACCAGGAATTCGCCGGCCACGTTCTTTCCCACATCCACTGCGTTATCCACCGCCGCCACATCGCCCGCGATCATAACCATGTAGCGTCCGGGGCAGGTGGTGCGGGCGGTGAGGAGTTCAACGTCTGATGTTTTTATCATCTCGTCCGCGCACTCCAGACCTTTGGCTACGCTGTTGGTTTCGAGGAGTCCGATTGATTTGATTTCCATTGCCGGATCCACATCCTATGTCCTTATGTGAACTGCTTCGTCAATATCGTAAACCACCCCGTCTATGCTGGCGTGAACAGCGGCTCCGAGGGCATGCTCCGGGATTTCTCCTATGATATCGCCCTTCCCGACCCGGTCCCCGGTCTTGACCAACGGCGCAGCCGGTGCACCGATGTGTTGTTTCAGGGGGATGGAGACCACGCCCACGTCGATGGATTCGGGCAGGTCTTCCGGATGGACGTCGTACTTCCGTATCTGAAGGCGATCCATGAGACGACCGGTGGGAATTTTTCGCAAGTCCCGAAAAGAAGAGGGCACGTAGTCATCTTTCTTGGGGGTTCTAACAGTACTGTTCTTCAACAGTTCTTGCTTGATTTGGGCGTTTACCTCTCGTGGGGAGATCATCATGGGGCAGGCGTATTTCTCGCAGATCCCGCATTCAGAACAGATGAGCGCGTCCTCCATAATGTTGGGGGAGGGCTTGCCCGCGACTCCGAGTCGGCGCATGATCTTGTGGGGCTCCAGCTTGTGGCCCAGAAGATGCCGGGGACAAAGATCCGTACACTGGGTGCACTGACAGCAGACCGTTTTGGTGATGCGTCTGATCCTATCCGGATCGCCGGTCTTCCCTGTAATCACGTTGTGAGACGCCGGAAGAACGATGATCCCGCTGGTGGTCTTGGTCACCGGAGTGTTTGGGTCGTCCACGACCTTTCCCATCATGGGACCTCCCAGAAGGATGCGGAAAGGATTCGCTGTGACGCCCCCTGCCGATCGGATGACGTCTCCCACCCGGGAGCCCACCGGTACCTTCAGGACTAAAGGGCGGGCAACTTCGCCGCACACCGTGAGATACCGTTCGGTGACCGGCGCGGCCATGTCCACAGCCCGAGAAATGTTCAAGAGCGATTCGACGTTGCTTACCACGGCCCCGACCTGCAGGGGGATTCCTCCCTCCGGAACAACGCGCCTCATCACGTCGTAAACTAGAACATGTTCGTCGCCCGCCGGATAGAAGTCGTCCATCTCGAAGATGTCCACATCTTTGAATGTCCCGGAATGGAGTGCTTTATTGAGGGCGCGGACGGCGCCTGCATGTTTGCCTTTGATGCAAATAGTCCCTCTTGAGGCGCCAGTCGCCTTCATCACAAGTACGAGACCCCTCAAGATTTGCTCGGCCTTGTGCTCCATAAGATAGGGGTCGCTTCTCAATAGAGGCTCGCAGGACGCCCCATTGCCGAGGACGCGGTCGACTTCGGCTTCGAGCTTCACATGAGTCGGAAAACCAGCGCCTCCCGCACCTACCACCCCTGCGGCGCGGACCTTATCAATGATATCTTGGTGCATAAACTACGCCTGATTATCTTCCTCGGCCATGTAGAGGTTGTCCACGATTCCTACCACCACGGCGTCCACCGGTGCCGGCTGTTCCCTGTCTATGGCCTGCATGGCGGGAGCGCCCTGTGTGACCATGACCAACTCACCTTCCCCGGCGCCCATCTCATCGGCGGCTATGATCACGCTCCCGGCGGGCCGCTTATCCCTGCCCAGAGGCTGTATGAAAAGAAACCTCAGGGCATGGATCTTGTCGTTTTTCTTCGTGGACCAGATATCACCCACGACCTTCCCGAGTATCATTGGCCACCATCCTTCTTCCAAGGATTGAAAAAAATCACAGTTTGTCTTGGGCCTCGATGGCATCCAGGCCGGCTCTTACGGCAGCGATATCCCCGAAAATCCCGATCATGGTCAGATGCTGGGGGCATGTCCCCTTCAGGTCGAATACATGAACGTCAGCCGTCTTTTCGGCGATATCCGCGGCATAAATCATGTCCACCAGCCTACCCTGAACGAGCCCAACAGCACTAAAATCGATTATCTCCAGGGATTTCTTGCCGACCGCGCCCATCCGAGCTGTGAGCATTTCTATGACTCCCGGCCCGGGATGAGTGATGAACTGTATGTTCAGTGCCATAATGAATTATCCATTCGCCGCCGCCCTGGCAGCGCACCCTGGAAAAAGGGCGTTGTTTTTCATCATGGCCCGAAGCGAAGAAAAGGCTTCAGGCCTACTCTTCCGACTTTGGAATGATTTGCTCCACGTCGCCGTGCGGCCTTGGAATCACGTGGACCGATACCAGTTCGCCGATACGTTCGGCCGCTGCGCCTCCGGCGTCCGTGGCCGCTTTTACGGCGCCTACGTCCCCACGGACGAAAATGGTCACAAGTCCGCCGCCGACAAATTCCCTTCCCACAAATTTTACTTTGGCCGCCTTGACCATTGCATCGGCTGCCTCAATGGCACCCACCAAACCTCTGGTTTCCACCATACCCAACGCCTGTTCAGCCATCCTAAGTATCCTCCTTGTTTATTAATGGTTCAGCCTTTCAATTTAAAAGCCCTGACACGCATGGACCAATCTCTTGGAACTTCCAGGGTTATAAGGGTCGTTTGGTCCATTCGTTCCGTTCTTCTTACTTTGGCCACAATTGAATTACCCAGCTCAGCGCCCGATCGATCAAGGGCGGTTACTATCTCTCCTTCCTTTGGCAGCGGAAGAAACTCGTATGGCATCGTCACCGCGGCTCTACCGTCGGGAAGGCTTTCATCCACCATGAAAATCGCTTGTCCAGGGCAGATGGGAAGACATGTAAAACACCCTATGCATTTGTCTTCGTCTATCCTGGGAAGACTTGTGATGTCTTCTCCAACAAAAATCGCTTCCGCCTTACAAGCCGACTCGCATGGATTGCAGGGAATATCCTGAATACATTCAATTACCGCTACAGGTCCACGTTCACGCCTGTCCTTGGAAGGGACGCCGGGGCTTTTGGAAAGTTCATCATCCGACAGGTACCCCTTTTGGGATAGTCCTTGCGACATGGTTCAGCCTTTCATCAGCGCGCTCAAGTATTCCTTGGCGGTCCTTCGCGCTTCCCCGTGGGAGCCGCTCCTCAGGCCTTTCATGCTTTCTGTCTGCACGTCCCGCTGCTCAAAAAACGTTGGATCATCGAGATAGCCGAGACTGTGAGCTATGGCAAGCCCCGCTATTCGGCCCTGGATGATCGCCGTGCTGGCCTCTTCAATGCCGGAGACATCGCCGGCCACGAAAACCCCGGGCAAGGTTGTCTCCTGGTTCACATCATGAATGGGAACGCGGCCGCCGAGTTTAGCCACGAATGCGGTTCTACACCCGGCCATCTGTGCGAGCTGGGTCATGGGGTTCAGGCCTACTGCGAGACAGACCGTGTCAACGTCCAGATCTGTTTCCGTGTCGGGGACGGGTTGCCATTTCTCATCCACTCCCACAATGGTTGCACCTTCCACTCGTTCTTTTCCATACACTTCCTTGACGGTGTGGGACATTCGAAATGGCACACCGTATCGGGCAACCTTTGCAGCGTGCACGCCGTAACCTCCTATTCGGGGGGCTGCATCAATAACGGCCTCTACCCGGCAGCCGGCCTGAAGCATCTGATAGGCGACAACCAGGCCGACGTTTCCTGAGCCCACCATAAGAAGCTTTTCCCCCGGCCTGAGACCGTGAATGTTTGCCAGGGTCTGTGCGGCGCCTGCACCTATAACCCCTGGCAAGGTCCAGCCGGGGAAAGGAATCATGTTTTCCGATGCTCCTGTGGCCACAAGAATCCTTTCGGCCTTTACTTGTTCTATATGATCGCGGAACATGACGTTGATTGCACCGTTCTCATATATTCCAAGTACGGTGGAGTTCAAGGAGACCTGAACGCCCAGCTTGTTCGCATCTTCCAGGAATTGCCGGCCGATTCGGAACCCCCGCTCCCGGGCATAGTGCTCTTTGGATCCGAAGAATTTGTGAATCTGTTTAAAGAGCTGCCCTCCGGGTCTGTCATTTTCATCAAAGACGACGACCTGAACACCGTTTCGGGCGGCCTCGATCGAGGCTGCCAGTCCGGCAGGTCCCGCTCCAATGCTGACCATTTCACATCTTTGCACAGCTCACTCCGAAGCCTTTACAGGCCCTTTGCCGACCTGGGTCTGAATAATCATTCCTTCACTGAGAGGTTCAACGCATGTCCGCACGTTGGGTATTCCGTCTACGATCATAATGCAATCAGTACAACGGCCGATTGCGCAAAAAACACCCCGGGGTTCGTTTCGCTTGATCGTGTAGCGATGAACCATTACACCGTTGCTTTTCAAAGCCACAGCGATTGGTTCACCTTCGAAACCTTCCATTTTCGAGCCGTCAAAAGTGAAACTTACCTTAGGTCCTTTGTCGAAAACCCCGAGAATGGGGTGCTCCTCGATTCGTTTCATGTCATGATTCCGCCCGCAGTGATGATCAGTGTCTTGGTCGGCACGGCTTGTCTAGCAAAACCCGAAACGATCGCCGAAGGTGAAGTTGGATCCCACAAGGGGAATTCCGGTCATTGCGCAGGCTTCCAGGGTCAGCGAGCGAAGGTCTTCCCGTTCGAGGCTGCGCAGTTTGGTCTTTCCGGCCGCCTTGGCCAGGATGACGGCCTCATATGTCATGCCCTGAATGTAATTGGCCACTCTGCCGGCGGCCTCGTCAATATCCAGTTTGGCTCTTCGCTCAGGTTCCTGAGTGCCTATGCCGAAGGCGCATTTTCCTTCGTGGCAGCGCATGCAGACCACACAGCCCATGGCCACCATAGCCCCTGTACCGATGGCTACGGCGTCCGCACCCAAAGCCAATGCCTTGGCCACGTCGGCGCCGTCCTTTATGCCGCCTGAGACGACGAGACTGACCTCGTCTTTGACCCCGGCATCTTCGAGGGCGCGCACGGCCTGTACGAGAGCGGGAAGGGAAGGGATGCCAAGGTTGTTGGAGGCAACCACGGGTGCGGCGCCGGTTCCGCCTTCGGCTCCGTCGATTACGATTCCGTCAACGCCCGCCTTGACGGCGATCTTGACGTCTTCCCAAACGCGGCCGGCTGCGATCTTGATGAAGATGGGGATCCGGCTGTCCGTCACGTCGCGTAGTTCCTCCATCTTCAAGCAGAGATCATCCGCACCGAAGATGTCGCCATGGCGGGGATGGCTGTGAAGGTCGATACCTTGGGGTAGCTGCCGGAAACTGGCAATCTCCTCGGTGATCTTGCTTGCCAAGAGATGACCCGAGAGCCCCGGCTTGGCACCGATACCCACAATGATCTCCAAGGCGTCCGCCACCTCGATGTTGTGGAGAGAGAATCCGATCCTGCTTGGAAGGATCTGGATCACCTGCTTGTAAGAGTTCTCACGTTCCTCTGGAATCAGTCCACCCTCGCCGTTGTTGATGGAAGTTCCGACAATGTCCGTGGCCTTGGCCATTGCTATCTTGGCCTCCTTGCTCAGGGCGCCGTAGGACATACCGGAGATCATTATGGGAGTCTCGATCACCAACGGGTCTTTGGCAAAACGTTTCCCCAAGACCGTCCGGGTTTCACACGGCTCCCTGTAGGTGTCAATGGACATCCGGGTCAACTGGGAGGGCAGGAAAAGCAGGTCGTCGAAGTTCGGAAATTTCCGGGGTGTGCCGCAACCTCGAATCCGATGCTTTCCGCTTTCCGCCTTTTCCTTGATTTCAGCGATGTTTTCCTGGGACCAGACACCCCTTTGGACGTCTCTTACCTTGACCTTTTTTGCTTCCTCGCTCATGGTGCCTGCACCCCCTTCTTGTGTCCGGGCATAAAGAGCCTGTATTCATGGCGGCCGTAGATTTTGGGAACTATGCTCATAAAATCGTCAACCGCTCGTTCGATCCCGTACTTTGCGAAAAGGGCTTCAAGGGCCTTCTTTTCCTGGTCGTCAATCGGAACCGCTTTGACATTGCCACCCAGCTTTTGTTCAGCTTCGGGATCCAGGACGTGGATTACGCCGTTGTACATGGACTCCCCTATGCCTTCTCCCACCGTTCCCAGGACCACGATCCTGCCACCCAGGGTCATTTTGCCCGCCCACCGTCCTACGTTGCCGCAGACGATCAGGTTGCCCCCCTTCATACCGAGGCCGGCCCGGCTTCCGCTGTTTCCCCGGATAACAATGGTGCCTCCGAGAATGGAGGGCGCGGCATTGCTGCCGGTATTCATCTCCACAATGATCTCGCCGGCCGACATGTTGTCTCCGGTGTACCATCCTGTGTTGCCCCGGATTTCCAGTGTGGGCCCCTGAAGGAAGCCCCCGGTGTAAAAGCCGGTGCTGCCGCGGAGAATTATCCGCCCGTTGCCCTTGAGGGCCGTTGCAAAGTTGTGAATGGAGTGGGTGTTGACGACTTCGATTTCCGAGTTTTCTTGTATCAGTTCCTTGAGTCGCCGATTCACATCTCTGGAGGTCATGCCTGCTAAGTCTAGACGGACCATGTCATTACGCCTCCCGGTTCCATCTCTGTGGCATACACGTCGGACACAAGCGGAGTCAGACAGATTTGCTCCGACCCGAAGAGTATGGTGTCCTGGTCCTTTTGGAAGTATAGCATGGGTTTGATCCCGAGCCTGTCTCTGAGTGCTCCTATTTGGCCTGGAGTGCTGACCAAAAGAGTGAAAACGCCATCGAATTCATCCAGGGCCAAGTGAAGGGCCGCATCGAGTTCCATTCCTTTTTCTTTCATGTGATAAGCCAGGAAATGAGCGGCCATCTCGGAATCATTGTTTGTCTTAAAGCGGACTCCAAGGGCTTCCAGTTTTCTTCTCGTGTTGAAGTAATTCGTGAACTGACCATTATGCACAATGGCCAGCTCCGGATCGATGTAAGAGACGAAAGGATGCGCGAAATTGATGTTCTCGATGCTTTCAGTGGCCAGGCGAACATGCCCAATCCCGTGGGTGGCCTTGAGGGCCGGAATCTTGTGTTGGCGCTGCAAGTCCTCTGCAGAGCCCTGATCCTTGAATACCTTGATGCTCTGTCCGATGGAGTGCACGCAAAGATCGGGATGGGTGTCAATGTCCCAATGGAGCAGGAATCGCTTCGCTGGATCAATATCAAGCACGGCCTCATAGAATGTGAAGACACCGCCTCCTTGATAGACCCTTGATTCCTTTACGATTCCGTAGCGCCCGATGGTATCGATCAGGTCCTTTTCAAAATGAGGCGCAGTGAGCGCCACCCGAATCTGAACATCGTTTCCAGTACCATAAACGGCGAATCCCGTGGCGTCCCTTCCGCGGTGAAGCAATTCCTTCAACATGCTGATGAGGTCACCCCCAAGGTCCGACGCTTGTCTTGATATGATTCCGGCGATCCCGCACACGATTACCCTCCCTCTCGGCTGGAAAGGTTGCTATGGTCTCATCAACCGATGTTAAAGGTGGTAGAAGTATTCATTAAATTCCCAGTCGGTGACGCAGGTCCTGAACCGCTCCTCCTCGTTCCGCTTTATTGCGAGGTAGTTTTGAATAATGTGGGGCCCTATGGCGTCGCATAGCACCTTATCGCTTTCAAGCGCCTCAATGGCGTCACGCATATAAAGAGGAACCGTCTCGTACTTTCCCGGCTCTTCACCATAAACGTCGCCCACATAATAGTCGCCGGGGTCCATCTGGTTGTCAATGCCGTCCAGGCAAGCTATCAAACCAACGGCGAGGGCCAGGTAGGGGTTGGCCGAGGCGCACGGGGCGCGGTTTTCTATCCGTGTCGCACCGGCTCGCTCCCTGGGAATCCGGATGTAGGTGGTCCGGTTGTCAAGTCCCCAAGCGATGTAATAGGGCGCAAAACTGTTCAATTGATGACGCTTATAGGAGTTGATTGTAGGGGCGAAAAACAGGGTCATGCCTCTGGCGTGGGCCATCTGACCGGCGATGCATTGCCGCATGAGTTCGGACATTCCTTCCGGACCGTTCGGGTCGTGGAATAGGTTTTTTCCTGTCTCAGGATCGGCCATTGAGAAGTGCAAGTGGTTGCCGCTGCCGCCCATTTCATCTTTAGGCCGTCCCATGAAGGTTATGTGCAGGCCGTTCATGTGTCCCAATTCCTTGCACACGGACTTGAACGTGAAAGCCTGGTCCGCCATTTTCAAGGCAGGAGCATGACGCCAGTTTATCTCATACTGTCCCTGAAAGAACTCGTGGTTTATGTAGAGCACGTCAATGCCCATCTCCAGCAAGTTATTCTGAAGACAGCGGAGAAGATTCAGAGGGTCCACTCTGGGGCCTGTTGTGTAGACATTGCTGGGCTTGTCGCAGTAATACTGGAAGGCCTCTCCTTCCTTCTTGAAAGCGAAGAACTCCAGTTCGGTGGCGGCCACCGGCATGATGTTCTTTTCCTCGTACTTCGCAAGCACCTGCTTCAAGAGCCACCGGGGGGCGTACCGGAAAGGTTCTCCCTCTACATATATGTCACCGATGAAGCGAGCGGTACCTTCCTGGTAGGGCACGATGTGGAAGGTTTCAGGATCGGGCACGATGTTCATGTCTTCGTAGTTTACTTCGTCGGCCGTCCCGGTCCCCGGGGGAATGTTGTACGCCAGGTCCAGTGAAAATGTAGGCTTGGCGCAGTTGATGCCTTCTTCGAGAAGCTCGTCCAGCCTGCCGGCGGGGGCGATTTTCCCTCGGTTTATCCCGTGCATGTCCGGGAAGTCGATCCGCAAGGTATCAATCCCGTGCTCCTTGATCTTTGCCTCAATCTCCTTCTTGTCCATGGGCGCCTCCCTGTTAGGCCGAAACGTGAATGAAACATAACTTTCATACCATTATGAAAACTGAATATTCCATTACAATATGCCTGTCAAGAAAAAATTTGAAAAACGGAAGAATAAAGCCAGCGGCTGGTTTTGTGACAAAAATCACTAACTATGTTGAAGGGATAGAAAATGATTTAAAGCATTACAGGAATGAGTAAAGTTGTAGTATTTATTACTAAGTCAACCTGACCACATCCCGGGCCACCGTGTATTTGTCCAGGATCCGTTCGTTCACCCATTATCAAGAAGTTTGCACCAGGCAGTCAATACGGCGATGATTTCGATCCTGTATCGAGGTTGGTGGCGTAGGAGGCCGGGGGTTCCGGAGCGGAGGAATCCCCGGTCTCCGGAGTCGACTCCGACACTGTTGGGTATTAGCTATTAGCTATTAGCTGTTAGCTGTTAGCTGTTGGCTGTTAAGCTGGTTAGGGCTTACCTGCCCTTGAAAGTTTGTCACAAGAAGAAGTTTGGACGCCAGGCAGTCAATACGGCGATGATTTCGATCCTGTATCGAGGTTGGTGGCGTAGGAGGCCCGGGGTTCCGGAGCGGA
>CAYPSZ010000386.1:0-11667 GCA_964413125.1 uncultured Desulfobacterales bacterium | reverse complement strand
ATGGGAGCACTCACGCTTGATTGTAGGGGCGGGTTTTCGCCAGGCCATGCGACCGTAAACATCAGGATAGGATCCGAACCGCTTGTTGGCAACGATTCGCTTCATCGCATCAGTTAACAGCTCCTCGACATCAATTCGCCGTAAGAGATCCATCCATGAGCCTCCGTCCTTCGGAATTGCTGCTATTCTTCGGCGGACTATATCGGAAGAAAAATTTGGGTAAACATCGATGCCATCGGAATCCGATGATATCATTTCAAAAGCTCTTTTAACAGTCAATGCATCATCTGCGACACCCCAGCCATCCCACAAACTTTCCAACGTATGAAGCGGGAGATACTGTTTTGCGGCGATCACGATTGACCGCTCACGAATTTGTGGTAGGCCGAATCTGGATAGCACGTAGGTCCTGCCAAAAACGTTGTATCCGTGACTCTCCAAATGCTCCCGGAACCACTCGTAGTGGTGCTTGAAGTTGCCTCGAATCAGCTCACGAGCATTTTCCATGACCACGATATCAACCGATAGGGCAACGGCGAACTGAGCCGATCGCCGTATCAAGCTGTTTCGCTTGTCATCACGAAGATGATTCTCAGGATTGGCTCGACTGAACCCGGTGCATGGCGGGCACGTCGCAAGAACAGTGATATGTTGTCGATCAGATAACGATAGCTTTGAACGCAATTTATCAGGAGTAACTGCCGTCAAATCCAAACGCGCTGGCATCAAACCAATATTTTTAAGATAGGTGCTATTGCACTGTAGCTTACCCTTGCCGGTGCTCGGCTTTCCCAGTTCAGCATCGGCTGCGGCTATTACCTCGAAAGAAGTATGCTTATGGAATCCGTAGCTCATCCCTCCAGCTCCGGAAAAAAGATCGATAACGGCAAACCGTTCTCTTTCCATAGCCCCTTACCTCATCTACTTTAATTTATTAAGTTCCGGTTCATTATCATATGAGGATATTCGGTAACGTATCTTTTCTTCCGCTACTGATAGCAGCTCATATTGTGTCAATTCACCATTATAATATATCTTGCCTTGACTAAGCCAATAAGTGACCCGATTAATGGTTTCAACCGTTTTTTTAGTCAATTCACACTCCCATACCACCAAAATTCGCCAGCCAAGGTGTTCGAGGTTTCGTATAATTCGACGGTCTCTTTCCACATTTTCCATGAATTTCTTCTCCCAGAAATCGACATTGCTTTTGGGCGTGCTGGCGTCTTCACAACCTGGATGTCTGTGCCAATAACAACCGTGTACGAGCACGACTGCATGAAGCTTGGGAAAGACGAGATCCGGGCTACCGGGTAAGTGGTTGTTCTTAAGTCGGTACCTAAATCCAAGTCTATGCAGTCCACATCGAAGAATCCATTCCGGCTTAGTGTCTCGGCTACGCACCTTCGACATCAGTTTAGATCGTTGCTCTTTGGTGAGGATATCAGTCATTGCTCTCTTTGTGCTTGAACGTTAATGATGAGCAGCACCTGATAAATGGCAAGGGGAGTTCAATATAGTTAATAGTTATTATCATCGATGAGTACAAAGCCCAAATCGCCTCGCTTTTAGGCATCTGATCAATCATTTTGTTAGACGTTATCATGTTAATATCGACTCCTATCTTAGGGCTATCGATAGCGTTGCATCCACATCCGTATATTCACGTCAAAAAATTAAAAAAGATTACATGAAAAAACGGAATTGGTATACAGCGCTTCCGAAGTTCGGCATCCTTTTCACCACGCGGGCAAGGACCTTCGCATAGCTCATCGTTAGCATTTTCATATCGATCAGTCATTAAAATGCGACTCAACATCAACTCCGTCGCCTCTTGCTTGGATAAGCCGAATACTACTTGTTGTCTTTGCGGAATGACCTTGGTCTAAAGCATCCTGGTTCGTCATATTTTCAATTTTCAATTGGATGCGGCTCTTTTTCGACGACCATGAGCAAAGGGTATAGTTGTTGTAGGTTGAGCCAGTTGATTGCCTCTATTATTTGATTCTTTTCAGTTGGCGCTGCTTGCGAGTGAGATGGGGCTTTATAGTGGACGGTACGACGCCGTCATCGTAAAGGGCTAGATGGTTTCGTTTATGTTCCCGAGCCTCATGGAAGTCCCAGTATTGATCAAAATCCTGGCCGGAGCGTAGGGTCCCGAGCTTGAGCACAGCCTCGGCTCCTTCCAGGCTCCACCGAGCACCGGTTATTTCCATTCTTCGAATCCCAATGGCACTGACTCGCAGGACCCGGTAAAGTCTCTTTCCGGTCTTGGCAGTCTTGGCCATTACGGCAAACACATTCTTTACAGCGGCCGACCAGTAATGCTTGATCAGCCATTTCACGGATTTCGCGGGATGCCGTCGGCGTAGCATGTGCCGGAGTTGCGGCACACGCCCTGCCTTCCCTGAAGCCGTAAGAATTCTTATCGGCTGTAGTTTCGGCTATGGGTGCAAGCCCTTGCTTGTAGAGTGCTTGTTGTGCTCTGTCGTACATTGTGGGTATCGACAAAGGACGTAATTTGCCATTCTTCTTTTCTATATAAATCCTTCTCAGTGGTTGAGGATGGTAGCCACGTCTTCGCAGACTGCATGCAGCCCGCCATTTGGCTCGGGCGCCTTGCCACAGGACGCCGTCAATGCCGGGAGTCTTTTTCCCCTTGTCGGAGATCACCCGTTTCACAGCCAGAAGCTTGGCGTAGAACGAGTGGGTTAACAGATATTGAAGCGCTCTAACCTTGTTCCATCTGTTAATCCTCGTAGATCCGTCGCTAGCTGACGACGCTTGCGGGCATTCAATTACTTTCACCATATCATCCGACCCTGGCCCTTAACCGGGAAGTATTCCCGGAGGGGTTCGCCTGTCACCATTTGAGTCCTTTTCGGTACATTGTCCGCAGGGCCTCACACCCCATCACCTGCGCAACGGTAGCATGCCTGCGTAGGGTCAGAGGTAGGAACATGCCGGGTACTCCAGGTAACTAAATACCTGAGTACACTCAAGCTGTGCGACTTCGTGTCACACCCCAACGAATAAGACCCCGTCAGGTGTGAAGCGCAGCGGAAAACCTGTCCGGTGCACTGACAGGTTGGCGGTTAAGAATTCATTGACACGTATCAATAATGATATCGTCCTTGTACAAAATCGATTCTAGCATGCCCCACGACATAAACCAGACGATGTTCTTGAGTAATTCGACGTGACCAATTCCCTGATCCAAGAAACTTTAAAGGTTCAGGTTTGCCGATGCCCTGAAACGGATCTTGGATTATTTGCTCGATTAATTGAAAAACTCGAAGAGCTGTTTTGCGGTCTGTCTCTATCCAGTAACGTAAATCCTCTCTAAACTCTGGCTGAAACACGGCCTCTCGTTTCGTGGCGCTGAAGGGAGTTTACTTTCGGCGCCTACTCAAAACCTACCTCGCTGCGAAGCTCATCGATTGTTTGGGCCGAACCGGATCCTTTCCGGACCCGCTCTAATGCGGAAAAGAGCCTTTGTACATTTTTGGGAGAACGAAGCAAGTGGGCCGTCTCGAGTACTGCAGCCAATTCGTCAGCCGCTATCATGGCGACGTCTTCACTTCCACGTCGTTGGATGATAACCACTTCTCGGTTTTTGGTTACCTCATCTATCAAAGAAGCTAGTCGTGTTCTTGCATGGGTATAGCTTGTTTGAATTGCCATATCTGCCTCCATATTTACTGTACAGATATACGGTTCATATTATGGGCAAAAATGTCAACAGGGAAAGATTATCAAACCCTATCTGGTGTCCCGCCAACGCTAGGCTTCAGCCGTCGAGGAACGAGGTCGGCTACACATATGGAACGAATGATTGGTTTTTTTTCCGCATTGTCGATATGTCCGAAATTCCATGTGAAGAGATAATCAATTCGGTGCACAGAAGCGACTGCAACATGTAGTGCATCTGCTTCAGCACCAAAAGGAAATCCACCTTTCGATATTAACTGGTCGACAAATTCCTTCACTTCTTCGTCAATGGATAGCTCCGGGATCCCCTGCAACGATTCAAGCCTTCGAGCGGCATCTTCAGGATTAACTGCTGATACTTCCACAATAACACCGCCCGCCGTCACAATAAAATGCAGGTGACAGTGCTCCCGCATCTCATCATCCCAGCTCTGAAATGCCCCGATCGCTCCCGGCAACGCCCCCAGCCACCGCGGATCTTCCAGTAACTCCTTCAACGTGTGCCATGCGGCCGGGAGCATTAAATCCGTGAAAAGGTTTCGGTTCCAGCGCCAAATCGGGTGCAGATCATGACTGATGGTGAACACGATGTGAGAGTAACCGCACGAAAGAGCCTCTCGCTTCCTCCTCTCAAGCCATAGCTCCGTTTCAGTCGCTCCGCACTGCGGACAACTCCTGTGCTTGCAGGAGTTCGGAGTTCCTAAGGGATTCTAAGGCCTCAGCATCTGCCAAATCCTTGGTTCTCCCGGTTGCCCTTTTATTGCGGACCAGATCTTCGATCGACGGAATATGTACTTCTATTCCTTCAATGTTCACAGGTAAAGACCGTCCATACGCATCCTCAAAATGAAGCCCGGATGCGGCAGTTATGATGTCGATACGCCTTGGAGCAACACCGATCTGAAAGGTGGTCCCATCCTTTTGAAGGTCTTCCTTGGTAAGATTGTGCAGAGGGGCGCCGAAACGGCGCAATGCCCTCAGAACGGCATCAGCGTTCTTGGGCGAAGGCATAACCCAAATGTCGATATCCATGGTGGCCCGGGGATAACCGTGAGCAGCCAGAGCATAGGCGCCGACGAGAAGGAATCTAACCTTCTCGTCGGACAATGCTTGTAACATGTCTCTGTAGTCTTCGTTCAGCATCGTGTTTTTTGCTCAAAGATGCGATTTCTCTAGTCAACGGCCAGACAAGACCAATTCGGTCTGATGGACGGCCAGGAACGAAATCCTCGCGGCGCTGGTCCGACATGCGATATATGGCTGTCTTCTTTCTATTCATTTATTCAGATTACCACTTTTACTCTGCTATATCAATATTATAGTTACCCCGAACGGTTGAGCTGTGCCGCGAGGTTTGCGAGTCGGCACCAGCGAATGGTTCGGCGGGCTTTTTTACATATGGGCTGTATGTTCAGAAGACGTATAGGGCTTTATCATACGCAATTCTTTTTCTTCTGAAGTCTTAGCACGATATAAGTCCCAACGAAGTTGCATATTCATCCAAAAATCTTCTGACATGTTAAAAAATTTTGCCAAGCGCAAAGCTGTACTGGGTGTAATACCGCGCCGCCCATTTACAATCTCATTAATTCGCTGGTAAGGAACATGAATCGCCTTAGACAGATCTCTTTGAGTTATTGACATTGGAGCCAAAAATTCCTCCATCAACATTTCTCCAGGATGGGTCGGCTCTCTGTATTTTGGAATTCTAATCATAATACTCTCCTGAATTTTCAATGATAATCGACTATTTCAACATTATGTGCATTGCCATTATCCCATTTAAAACATACTCGATACTGATCATTGATTCGAATACTGTGCTGCCCATCACGATTCCCGGACAGTGCTTCCAAGCGATTCCCCGGCGGAATACTCAAATCGTCAAGGTTTGTTGCGGAGTCAACCTGCTCCAGTTTTCTCACAGCTAAAATCCAAAGATATTGTGGGCATAGTTTTCGGGCAGCTTTGCTGTTTTTCCCATCGAAAATATCTTCTGTGCCCTGATCTTTGAATGATCGTATCATGGAAGCATGATAACACGGTACCCATGCTATGTCAAATATTTTATACCCGAATTAAGCGATTCATAAGTGGAAAAAGACTTTTACAATTACCTAAGTTTATGATATAATAAGCATATTTTAAGCAACGAGACCCAGCTCGACGAGTTGTGGACGTTTGATTACTTTCTGGATCGGCGGCCGCGAATTGAACGATGCTCGGGAGTTTCTGAAGGACTTGGTGGGCCGCCTCAAAGGCAATCCACTGTTCGTTTCCGACGAACTGTCCCGTTACGGAACCGTTTTGGCCGAACTGTTCCACAAACTGATTGCGCCGGAGCCTACCGGTAAACGCGGAAGGCCTCGTAGTCCTGAACGGGTCCTCGATGAGGATCTGGATTACGCTACGGTTCATAAAACCCGAACGAAAGGCCGGGTAGTCAAAGTCGAATGCAAGGTCATCCATGGTAGCCAACAGCGCATTGAAGCCCGCTTGCTCAACTCGCCCAGCCGTACCGTGAACACCGCTTACATCGAGCGATCAAACCTGGACTGGCGTCTTTGGGACGCACATTTGGCCCGCAAGGCGCCAACAGCGGCTCGATCCAAGCGATGGCTCACGGCTAAGTTCGCGATCTGTGTGGCCTGCTACGATTTGATCCGACCTCACGGATCGCTGAGCCGTGGTCATGACAGGGTTTTCCGGGCGACAACTCCGGCGATGGCCGCCAAGATAACCAACCACCGATGGACGTTTGACGAACTGCTGGCCTTCCCGGCCGAATGTCAATGATATGGGGACATCACCGAATTTGAACAGCACCATCTTTAAAGGACATGGGCGCTGATGGAACATTGAACCCAAGATTTGCTACTATTTGTTTTACCTAGGCAAGCATCTCCGGTTCAATCATTATATCAATATCAAGAGTAGCTCTTGGCCTCGCAAATACAGCCAAAGCTAATCTGCCACACAATGCGTAATCTATTTTGTTTTTCTCATGTGCTTCAATAGTACTTTTTAATTCAATTAATAAATCCATTGTCTCATCGTTTAAATCGAATCTGCCAACGCTTCGCATAACCGGCCGGCAATGGAGCGCAACGAAACCGACAGTCGGAGTTGATGACATCGTTGGACGAAGCCGCTATGCGGCAGACCAGCCCCGAGCGATCCTGTTTGTCCATAATTGACATGTTGTAATCTCACTGCATACGGTAATAGTTAGAAAGCGGCCGGGCAGGGGTCTTATTACGATCTTCGCCACCAATCCTTGCGGAGAGATCCCCCTGTTGGACTATGAATCGTGCAACCTCGGATCGATCAACCTGGCGCGGATACTCAATTGCAGCGGCCGGACCATGGACTGGCAAAAGCTGAAAAATACCGTCGCAACGGCGGTCCGTTTTCTGGACAATGTCATCGATGTGGGAAAGTACCCGATTAGGCCCATTGAGAAAATGACCCTCGGAAACCGGAAGATCGGGCTGGGGGTTATGGGGTTTGCCGACCTGCTCATTCAGCTGGACATTGCCTACGATTCCGACAAAGCAGCCGAATCATCTAAAGGATGTTTTCAAAATCGCCCTTCAGATTCCGGTGGAGCGCCATCTGAAGATCCGGCAGGCGTTTCAACGCCATGTAGACAATTCAGTGTCAAAGAGCATTAACCTGCCGGAGGGTGCCGGACGAGAAGAGGTGGCAGGCGCGTATTGGCGAGCCTGGGAGATGGGGTTGAAGGGAATCACCGTCTACCGATACGGTAGCAAGGCCGCACAGGTGCTGGAGACAAAGCCATGACCGCTGCTCCGGCCACGAACCCCGCCCGCATGCCGCCTCCTTCAAGTAAAAGCGCCATCATGGGGTATATCCTCGTTTCCAAGCACGGCGTGAATCGAAGAGAAAAGGGCGTCTAAACGGAACGGTTTGGCCAGGACTTTATCAAAGGGGTTTCCCGGCTCTTTCGCCCGCGAGAGACCTGCCGGGACGCCGGTGATGAGGATAATGGGAAGGTGCGGAAAGGTATGCCGTATGTGCAGGGCCAATTACCACCCGTTCATCTCCGGCATGTGGTAATCCGTGATCACCAGGTCCGGCACCGTATTGTCAAGGAAGGCAACAGCGCTCAGGCCGTCCCGGGCCAGGAACACTTTGTGCCCCACCCGGCTCAGGAGCTCCCCGAGCATCAGCCGGATGGGTTCATCGTCTTCCACCACGAGGATGTTCGCCGAATTGGAGGGATTGTTCATGTTGGTTCCCCGCTCTACTGAAAGGAAAAGCTCATACGGTTGAGGTCGAATTCCACTTCGGCCGGGCCTTCACCAGTCGGATCAGGCGCTCCGGGTTCAGGGAACGACGTCCCGGTTCAGAGGCCTCTCCGACATTTGAAACCATTCTACGAAACTGCAAGCATCGGTGTCTATCAGGAGAACCTGGAATCGTTATCAGGAAAGCAAGGAAAGTGAGGTAGGTGGATTGCGCACAATCTACCGGCCACTCACACCTTCAGCAGGACGTCTTGGTTAGGCCCGCGATCTCCTTAATGCTCATGCCGTCGGCCGGGAGGGCGAAGATCTCCGTTTCCCTGGTGCTCAGCCGGGCGATGCCGTCCTGCACCTCCAGGGCCTCCTGCTCGTCCCCCCAGCTCTTGAATCGGAAAAGGGAACACACTCTTCCTCACCCTGGAGATGCAGAGCCGGGACCAGCGTGTCTCGAAAACGTCATCCGGTGTGATCCATATATAGATAAATTCCGTGACCGTTGGCCGGAAATACTGTCTCGGCCTGATGGATGTGCACTGCCGGTTGGGCATAAACATGAGGAAAGGAAACAGCGTGGCTCTTTGCAACATGGCCTGTGGCCGCCTCGGACCCTGCACGTGGGAAAACGAAAAGAAAGAAAACAGAGATTGAAAGAGATGGACTTCAAAAAGAACCCCGAAGCCGATTTCAAGGACATTCGGGAACTGGACAGGAAAAAGGCTGAAGAAGAGGTCGAGGCCCTCAGGGAGGGCATCGAATATCATGACTATCTATATTATGTGAATAATCGGCCGGAGATCTCAGACACCCTCTACGACAAGCTTTTTCATCGTCTTCAGGAGCTGGAGGAGGCCTTCCCGGACTTGCAGGCCCAAAACTCCCCCACTCGGAGAGTCGGCGCAGAGCCTGTGGATGAGCTCAAAAAGGTGGAGCACGCCGCTCCCATGCTCAGCCTGAACGCGGCTCTGGAAGAAAAGGAGTTGGCTGATTTTCATCGGTTCGTCAAAAAAACCCTCAACCGGAAAAAAATCGAATATGTCATGGAGCCCAAGTTCGACGGCCTGTCCGTAGAGATCGTGTACGAAGACGGCCTGTTCAGATACGGTGCGACCCGCGGAAACGGGACCACAGGAGAAGACATCTCCCGGAATTTGAAAACCATCCGAAGCGTGCCCCTGCGGCTGCAGAAGCAGGAAGAAATCCCGTCGCTTCTGGCGGTGCGCGGGGAAGTGCTCATGAGCCGGATGGGTTTTCAGCACCTGAACAAAGAGCGAATCGAAAAGGCAAAAGAGCCCTTTGCCAATCCCAGAAACGCCGCAGCCGGCACCATGCGTCAACTGGATCCCGCCCAAGTGGCAAACCGGCCCCTGGAGATCTTTTTCTATGATATTTTGAAAATAGAGGGCTTATCCGTTGAGTCCCACTTCAAAGGGCTTTCCCTTTTTTCCTCCTGGGGACTGAAAACATCGCCTGCCAACAAAAAGGCCTTCTCCCTGGAAGAGGTCAAGAACTATCATCGCAAGCTGGCGGAGCAGCGGGAGCATCTCGACTATGAAATCGACGGGCTGGTGATCAAGATCGACGATTTCGAGCTCAGAAACACCCTGGGAACCCGGCACCGCAGTCCACGATGGGCCATGGCCTGGAAGTTCGAGCCCAAGCAGGAGGTCACTGCTTTGGAGGATATCGTGGTCCAGGTGGGCCGCACTGGGAAACTGACCCCGGTGGCGTTGCTCGATCCCGTGGATGTGGGCGGAGTGACCGTGAGTCGTGCAAGCCTTCACAACGAAGATGAGGTCAAACGAAAAGATGTCCGCCCCGGGGATACGGTTCGGGTGGCACGAGCCGGGGACGTCATCCCGGAGGTGGTCGAGCGGGTGAAAAAAGCCGGCAAAGAGCGGAAACAAAGGTTTTCCATGCCGGAAAAATGTCCGGCATGCGGCTCGAAGATCGTTAGGGAAGGGGCCTACCACCTTTGCCCTGCCGGGCTTTCCTGCAGGCCGCAACTTGTGGGAAGCATCCTGCACTATGGCTCCCGGGAGGCCATGGATATCGACGGGCTGGGGGAGAAGACAGTGGAAGCCCTCGTGGAAAAAGGACTGGTCAAGGACCTGGCCGATCTGTACCTGCTTTCAAGGGAGGACCTGATGGACCTGGAGAGATTCGCGGAAAAATCCGCCGACAATCTGGTCCAGGCCATACGGGATACCCGAAACTCCCGGCTGGACCGATTTCTCTATGCCCTGGGAATTCGTCATGTGGGACAGCGGGTTGCACAGATCATCGCCTCCCGGTTCGGTACCCTGGAAAACATACGCAAAGCCGTACAGAAGGATCTGCAGCAGATCGAAGAAATCGGTCCCGAGATCGCCCGTAGCGTGGTTCAGTTCTTCCAAGAAGAGGAAAACCAGCGGGTTCTCGACAGGCTTTCCGATGCCGGAGTCGAGGTTCGGAACATGCCGTCCGGCACCAAGGAGCAGCCCCTGAGCGGCAAGACCTTTGTTTTTACCGGCAGTCTTTCGAGCCTTACGCGCACCGAGGCCGAGTCCCTGGTGGAAGAACTGGGTGGCAGGCCGACCTCCTCTGTCAGCGGCCGCACCGACTACGTGGTGGCCGGAGAAAACCCGGGAAGCAAACTCGACCACGCGCGGGAAGAGGGTGTGGAAATCCTCGACGAAGAAGGATTCAAAGAATTGATCGGCCGGTAGCAGGAAGCGTTCCCCCGCCGATTTATTGTTGATGTGGACCGCCGGATAACCCGAAGAAACAATGCCGGTGACCTTTCCTTCCTTTTTCTTGACCAACACTCGACGAATCTGCTTATCTTCCATCAAGTCGGCAATGACAAGGGCCGGGGTGGATTGCGCATGGCCCCGTGCATTTAGGGCAGGACAAGGGATCCACCTGGTAGATCTTCTGAGTCATCCTTGCCGTGAGATAATTTACACGGATGCAAATTCACGTTGCTCCACGATGGAGTACGTGTCATCACACGCCTTCTTCAAAAGGCGCGTGAGAGTCTCCAGGGCGTCAACATCCCATTTACGGACCACACCCGCAGGGCCAAGAACCAGAAAATTAATTATATTCTGTCGTAATGATCCGGCTCTGAAGCCGGAACTTTTTTAAGCACGTTCTCAAATTTCTTTATACTTCCCTTTTTAGCTCTTGCCTCAATATATTCTTCAGTCAATAGGGCGGCCATTTTTTCAGCGGCTGCTGACGCAACAAACTGATTGATGGAAATACCTTCTCTTTTAGCAAGAAGCCTGATCTGTTCGTGCAGCGAGTTTGGTATCCTTAAACTTAAAGTGCTCATTTTAAAACTCCTATTTCAATAAGAAATTCCTTCGGGTCGTAAACGTTTAATCCAAATCTTTTGGCATGTCTAAAATGGTTCTTGTTATATGTGACAATCGCATCGCAATCTCCGGCTACTGCAACTTCCAAAACAAGATCATCTGATGGATCAGGCAAGCATGGTCGCCAAAGAAAGAAAATTTCTTGATTGCTTCCAATATGGCAAAAGTCTGCCTCCTTACGAAACCGGGAATGTCTCACCCGGTATCCCAACCATTACAGGCGGGCATTTGCTTTTTGCAGCATCCTGTTCCAGCCCGCCATCAGCTTGCATTGCGGTTAGCCTGCCCAATGGACGACGGGTCCGGGTTTCCACGCTCCGCACAGTTGA
>CAYPSZ010000385.1:0-36589 GCA_964413125.1 uncultured Desulfobacterales bacterium | reverse complement strand
CAATAAATGAATTAGCCCCTTTAGGGGCTTTCCTTACGAGAATGCCCCCTTCGAGGGGGCTTCATCATACCACGTCCTATGGGCGTGGTTGGTGATTTTTTGATTTCAGCGGCTGGAAGGAGGAATGAACATGAATCCGTTGGACCGGTACCTGCGCATCCTTCTGGTGGATGACGACGCATCCTTTCGTCTCCTGGTGGGCCAAATCCTGTCCGAGGAAGGATACGCCGTGTTCCCGGCCAGGGACGGAACGCAAGCGGCGCTCATTCTAGCTGAGGTCTCCCCGGACCTGGTCCTGACCGACTACACCATGCCCAGCATGAACGGTTGGGAGCTCGCCCTTCTCATCCGCCGCCAGCAGGCAGGTCCCCCTGTAATGCTCATGACCGGGGACCCCGGTGCACTGGCAAAATCACAGGAGCCCGGTAACCCCTTTGGGGGCGTGTTGCCCAAACCGTTCCGCATGCAAGAACTCTTGTCCATGATCCAGGCGCTCCTCGAGAAAAGCGCTCCAGCGGAGGGAAACCCTTATGTTCCGAAACTTTCGTGTGAACATCAGCCGAAACTCGGATAGCCTCCACCTGTTCCCTGAGGGAGAGTTCGACGGATCGTCGGCCAGTGTACTGGTGCACACCTTGGAGTCCTACCGGAACGGATCCGGCCGGATCGTGGTCCACACCGACGGGCTCACTCGGATCCATCCCTTTGGGGCGGCCGTGTTCCAGGTTCATCTCCTGCGCATCCAAAACGGTTCAGCCGTCGTGGAATTCACGGGAGAGCAACGACACCGCATCGCCCCTGAATAAGCAGCCGTTCCCACTGTCCCGCCGCAGGACCGAAGGATGAAGAAAGCGGGCGGTATTTGATGAGGACACGGGCCTTACACAAAGGGAGCCGCACCATGAATGCAATCACCGACCGCCTGCTTGCGATGCTCTGCAACCGAGGCCTTACAGACCGGGAGATCCCCTGGCTGGTTCGAGATGTGTTGAACATCATCAACCACAATCCCGTGTTCGCCCTGGAGCACCTCAACTGGAAGCTCTCCACCCTGGGGTGGGACGAGGACCTCTTCTCTTGGACGGCCACGTGCTCGAGCTCATGCTCTACCTCATCGAGGACGACATGAAAACCGCATCCGCCGAGGGGCAGGTGCTGCACTGAGAAAACCGCAGGCTGGAAAGGAAAGGTTCATGAAAGCACGGCATAGAAACTTCACCATTCTTCTAGCTGACAGCGATCCGGATGAGCATTGCCTGCTGCGAGAGGCACTGGAGGAAAACGGTTACCAGGGAAACCTGGCCTGCGTGTCCGACGCACTGGAGCTCATGTCCCGGCTTCACAATGGACAGGACAACCCTTCCCTAATCCTCCTGGAACCCAACCGGTTCAGAGGCAACGAAGGCGACGTTTTGGCCGAGCTGCGCGAAGATCCCCGACTGCGCCACATCCCGGTGGTGGTCCTGACCATGTCCTCGGAGCCCGAGGACGTGGCTCGAAGCTACGCCATGGGTGCCAGATCCCACCTGGTCAAGCCCCTGACCTTTGACGACCAGGTTCGTGTAGTGGGGGCTCTTCTGGCTTACTGGATGGATGCGGTGCTACTTCCCGACCGCGCCGCCCCTTGTTCTCCCTCATCCGAACCCTCCGTTTGACCGCCGGGAAAGAACAAACACCATACATTTCATCCTGAAACCAAATACAGGAGGCACCGGATAGTCCCCTTCCTTCGAATTCGGCTTCATAATCATGATCAGCTTTATTTCCCCATAGCTGTTGAACTGTTGGGCTGTTGAAGTGTTGGGGGAAAGGCCGGGAAAAAGGAAGAATAGGTCAGGTGGGTTGAACGAGTGTGGCTTAAATGGAGGCCGGAGCACTTGAGCACCTGCCTCTGAGGAGAAAAGCATGGCGAATGAAAAACGAGCGGACAAGACGCTCGCGATGGAACAGGCCATTTTGCAGGTTGAGCGGCAGTTCGACCGTGACTCGATGATGACGCGGTCGAAGCAGGAATATTTGAACTTGATATTTGGCGCGAACTGTTCCAGAAATGAATTGCTCATGGACGTCCCTTTCGGTATCGGCCTTTTTTACTAATCCATACCGAATCACCCATGCATAAAACTCTCTGCTCCTTGAGCTCTGCGGCTCTACCAAGTTTTCGAGGGGGCGAGAGACAAAATAAACTCACGCCCGGCCTGAAGCAGGCCTTGAGAGCCCCCCCAGTGAAACACCTTGGAAAGGTACCCGGTTTCACTGGGCAGGCAGGGCAAGGCAGTAGAAAGAAAAAAGGAGTTTTTTATGCAAAAAAAGCATTATCCTACAATCATAGAGCAGGACGTGGATGGAGTTTTTATTGTCTCCTGCCCAAGCTTTAAAGGCTGCCACAGCTATGGCTATACCATTGATGAAGCAATACAAAATATCTCCGAGGCCATCGCTGTGTGTCTGGAAGATCAAAGCGTAGATGAAGAACCCACAAAATTTATCGGCATGCGGGACGTTGAAATAGCTATATGAACGCCTACCCTTCAATTTCTTTCAAAGAGCTCATCCAAAAAGTTAAGGAAATGGGTTTCCAGCAAATAAGGCAAAAGGGCTCGCATATACGATTTGAGCATTCAGACGGTAGATACCCGACCACGGAGGAAAAGACGTTCCTAAAGGCTTGCTGAACAAGATTATCCGCTATGACCTTGAAATGACACAGAACGATTTTTGGAACACCGATTGATTTCAGCGGGTCACGCGGGTCACGGCGGGTCAGGGGAGGTCCTTGTTGCCACTTTAGTGTAACTTTATTAAGAATAATCGCGCTAAAACGAAAAAATCAGTTTGCCGAAGATCGTCGCAGCGCGCGACGGACCAGCAACGGTCCCAGAATCTCAAACACCACGGTAGAGGCCACCACTGCTGAAAGCAGTACGGCCCTGTGCTCGGGAAATCGCTCCGCCGCCAGCAGCGCCATACCCATAGCCACACCTGCCTGGGGGGTCAGGGCCAAGCCGAGATCCAGAGGCAGTTCCGCCTCTCTATGCCTGGCCAGGCGGCCCCCCAATACCCCGCCCAAAAAGCGTCCACTCAGTCGCAACAGGATATACGCCAGCGTCAAACCTATTGCATCGCCCAGTTGATATAGATCGATGCCGGCGCCGGAGAGCACGAAGAAGAAAACCAGGAAAGGCCACTCGATATGTTCGATCTCGTTGAACGAACGGGTATGGTGGGTAGATAGATTAGCCACAAGAGCTCCGGTGACCATGGCCGCCAGCAATCCCGAGACCCCCAGCCAGGTCGACAGCCCGGCCAGGAGGAGGATCAGTGCAATGGCCTCCACCTGGGTCGGTTGCCCGGGCGACAGGCGGCCGGTCAGCCAGGCGGCCGGCAGGCCGATGACGGTCCCGATCAACAGCGCGCCACCCAGCTCCCAGCCGGCATGCAGCAGGGCCGGGGTGCCGTCGCCGACCTGCGCCCATCCCAGAAAGGCCATTGCCAAACCGAAGACAACGATGCCCCAGGCGTCGTCGATGGCCACTGTGCCCAGGAGCAGCCGGGCCCGCAAAGGGTGATCGCCGCCCGCACCCACCGCTTCTCTGACCGCCGCCGGATCTGTGGCCACTGAGATCGCAGCCATCGACACAGCCACCGACAAAGGGAAGCCCAGCGCCAACAGTCCCGCGCTTACTGCCAGTGCACCCACGCCGATCACCGCCAGCGAGAAGATCAGGATCAGAGGGCCGGTAAAGCGCAGCCGTTCAACGGTCAGCTCACCACCCAGCAGAAAGGCCACCATCACCAGAGCCATCTGGATCAAGGAGTCCCCGAGCCCATACAACGGGTTGGAGTACGGTTGCTTGAGGACAAGCTGCCGAAACACGGCCACGCCGATCCCCACCAGCACCAGCAGTGAAATGCGCGGCACCCTCAACCGGCTCGCCACCGCATCAACGAAAATGCTCAAGGAGAGGATCACCCCCAGCAGCACCAAGCATGCTGCAGCCGGGGTCATCTCAACAGGAACAAAGGAAAATTCACCAGCCATTGTCTCTACACATCTCTCCTTTAGCTATTCCGATGTGTTCCCCCGCCCACTTAACCACAGGCTTTAGACGCTCAGCCGCCAGTTCCTTGAGTTCGGGGTAAGATAACCATCGATACTCATGATGTTCGGGTTTGCCGATATCCGGATTGATGGAAAAAACCACCTTCGAGGAACGGGTTTGGGCCAGGTAGTAGCGGGCCATCTTCTTTCCCCCCGAGTAGGGCTCGGTCTCCCGATACTGATACCCCCACCGAAATTGCAGATCCTGTATCCCGGCCTCTTCTTTCACTTCCCTTTTCGCCGCCTTTAAAGGATCTTCGCCCGGTTCCACGACTCCTTTTGGAAAATCCCAGTTTCCATAGGCCCTGAGAAACAGAAACTTCCACTCGTCGTCTTCCCATCGAACCAAAACGATTCCCGCTGAAAGAATCATCGCTTTATTCAACCTGCATCAAATCAGAAACAGGACCATACTCAGGCTGAATAGATCGGGCCGTATTGCACACCGTTGCGCCTCTAGCTTGGTCAGGGTCAGTAGAAGTGAACTCCGGTTTTAATCTCGGTCTTGAGACTGGCCCTCCGCCACTCAATATCTCGGGCAGTGGGTTTTCGGATTCAGGCCATAATTTTTCCCCTCATGCCTTTAGAGTTCCTCATTTTCTTATACTTAATAATCAGGCTAACTGTCCTTTTTGTAAAAACATATGGGGTCTATACCGTATATCGTATATTGTATGTTGCAGTTCCCTGAGATGTGGTTCCAATTTTGAGGTGATGGATGGATCTAAAAATCTATCATAGAAATGGGCCTCCACACTAGTCAAAAGTCACATCCCTGAAAAATGTGAATCCACCCTGATAGGCACTCATGAGAATAGTGGAAAAGAAAAACTAAGAACTGATGGGGCGGATTTGGCCTCCTTGACTGCTGCGGTTCGGAGACTGGCGGAAGAGGCGGGATCCAACCATTCAGAGTTGCATGTACTCATCAACAATGCCGGAGTAGGTCCCCCCAAATAGGCGGGCAAAAAATCTCTGAGTAAAGATGGCTACGAAATATGCTTTACCGTAAATTATATGGCGCCCTTTTTACTGACCCGTCACGCATGGATTATCGAGGATTTATTGAAGACATTAAGGCCCTGAATTTTATCATGGATGAGGAAACCGCCGATGCGGCCATCAAGGCGGTTTTGGGAATAATGTCAAGTAGCGTGATGGAAGATATCGCCAGGAATCTCGTTAATGAGGTCCTCCGCACCACAAGCACAGCCTGGGAGGTGAAAAACCGGGACAGGTAGAGGCCCTCTTTCCCGAGAGCTGGAGTTTGGCCATTGAACACGCATAATATGGATTGTGGATCCTTCCACTGTAGAGGCATCCAGGAGAATTATCGATGTCAGAGGCGGGAACCCCTCAAGGCTGGTAACGGTCTTAGGACCGAACGGGGCTTTTTAAGGCTATGCCTACACATCCCAGCGACATCTGATCTTATAACCTATATATGTGAAGCAGGTAGATAGACGTTAAATGTGGTGCCGACACCTTTTACACTGTATACATTGATGAAACCTCCGTGGTTTTTGACAATGCCGTAAACGGAGGCAAGGCCGAGCCCCGATTCTTTTCGGCTGAAAAGACTGCTCCCGTGCTTGATTAGAGCATCGAGGGCAATCATTTCGACTTCGTAGTTGCCCCCCTTGCAAATCCTAGACGGAATCTCTACTACATGAACGCGGACATGGCCAACGTCGTGACCGTGGACGTATAACGAGACGTTCTTCCTTAAGGGAAGAAGGTGCCGTGGTGCCTAGGCTCTTATAGGCGCCACTACATGGAATCCTGTATTTTGTCTTCCCCGATTGAAATTAGCCCAGAAAAGGAGTATGATTTTGTTGTGTAAAAATCTCATTCCAGTTTTGAAAGGAGGAACGCTATGAAGAAAGCATGGATCGGCGCTTTGTTGATCGCCACGTTCGTGATGCTGGCTGCACGGCCGGCCCTGGCCCAGACCATGGGCCCCGGCGGGCAGGGAGGCTATCAGCCGCCTGCGGGCCAGAGCTGGTTCTGTCCCTACTGCGGGGCGAGTCAAGGATACCAAGGTGTAGGCCCCGGCAGGGGGATGGGCTCTGGAATGATGGGGCCCGGCTATGGTTACGGCGGACGTGGCGGCATGATGGAGCACGGCCCCGGCATGATGCACCGGTGGGGCGGCGGGGGATACGGCCCCATGCATCGCGGATGGCAGGAAGGCCAGGGATACGCCCCCGGACGCGGGCCAGGGTACGGTTACCGGGGCCCCGAGGAACCGCTGGACAAGGCAGGGGCCCGAGGGATCGTAGAGCGGTATCTGAGCTCGTCGAGAAACCCTAACCTGAAGGTCGGTGAGATTGAGGAGAAAGGCGACGTGTTCGAGGCCGAGATCGTAACCCGCAAAGGGGGGGATCTCGTGGACCGCCTGCAGATCGATCGGCAGACCGGGTGGACGCGATCCGTTTATCAATGATGCGAAACGCCGGAGCTGTGGCCGTCCGGTCTCCCCCTGCTGTCATCCTCCGGCGGCACAGAGCCCGCCCCCCGATTCCGCTCCGGGGCGAAACCAACCCTGGCGTTCGAGGTAGGCGGCATCCCTCTGAATAGAGTAGTCGCCAGGGGTTGAGGCGGCATCTCGACCGGCGGGGTGACAGGTTACGACGCAGACCGTGCTGGAAACGATCATTTCCTGAGTCGAGGACAAGAAAGGAAGGAGGAGGTCATGAAGCCGACATCTTTGATCGGGTATGCAGTAATCGCAGCCGCAACTTTCTGGGTATTCGCCTTTTCGGGAGTCCCAGCCAGCGAAGCCGTAGAGGCCCATCATCAAAAGAGCACGAAAGGGGAGAAGGCTCCATCGAGCGAATCCCAAGGGCAGGAAACCATGCCGGCTCAGGCCGCTGGAGGCGGTTCCGGGATGATGGCCAAGATGCACAGATCGGGCGAAGAGGGCGATCCGGGCATGATGGGCATGATGGAGCAGGGCATGATGCACATGATGATGTCCCACATGACGGGAGGACAAACCGGCGGCATGGGGAAAATGATGGGAAAGATGGGCTCCCGCATGAAAGATGGGGGCGACTCACCGCTTGAACTCCCGAAGGTGGTCCACATGCTGGACGCGTTGGACCTGTCGCAGGGGCAATGGGAGCAGGTGCGTTCTTTGGCGCGGGACAGACTGGAGAAAATGGTGGACGTGTGGGCCCAGCGCATGAAGCTTCGCATCGAGCTGGCCGCCGTACCCTGGGACCGGGAGGTGGACCCTCAAAAGGTCAAGGACCTGTTCGTGCGAAGGGCCGAGGCCAACGCTGAGCTGTTTCTTGTCAGTCTGGACTACCTGCGCAGCCTGAAGAGCATACTCACCCAGGAGCAGCTCGAAAAGCTGGAGGCTCAAGGGCTGTAGATCTCGGGCCCCGGGAATTATGCCAAGCCAAGACCTTTTGAGGCATCGACAGCACGGGCACGGGCAGGTTTCTCGGCTGAAGAGAGGGAAGTATCCTGTTCTTCAACAGCCTGATGCAGGGCATTGACGTGGTTCCCATCATCCGAGGTCCTCCACTACCTCACCCTCCACGAGAAGGCGCTTCACCACGCGGTGTATCGAATGCTGTTCTACCTGCCGCTCGTCCTGGGGAGTTTCTGGTTCGGTTTGAGAGGGGCTGCGGGGGTTTCCGTAGCGGTTGCCATATTTTATCTCCCCTTCGTCTACCAACAGTGGCAAGGGATTGACCGCGACTTCAGCATCCTGCTGGAGAGCGGGCTCTACGTGTTCATCGCCCTCGTTCTGGGCTACCTGTCGGAGAGGCAGCGAAGGGAGCAGACCGCGAGGGTCGAGGCGGAGCGACTTGCGGGGATCGGGAGGGCCGTGGCCGAGATCGCTCACGACATGAAATCCCCCTTGATGGCCATCGGAGGTTTCGTCACCCAGGTCTCGCGAAAACTCCCCTCCGGCGACCCCGGCAGGAAAAAGCTCGATCTCGTGGTGCGCGAGACCTCCCGTCTCGAGTCCATGGTGAGGGAGATGCTGGATTTCGGGCGGCCCCTCGAGCTCCGGAAACGCGAGGAGGACCTCAACCGGCTGGTGGAGGACTGTGTGGAAGCTTGCCGACCCATCGCCGACAAGCAGGGCGTGGAGATCCGGACGGAGCTGGATCCCGATCTGCCCCCGTTTGCCTTCGACCGGGACCGGTTCAGTCAGGTCGTCATGAACCTGATCACGAACGCGGTTCAGGCCTCGCCTCCCGGGGAAACCGTCCTGGCGCAGACTAGTAGGAGTGAAAGAGGTGAGGCCGTGTTGGACCTGCGCGATCACGGTCCAGGCATCCGGGAGGAGGAGCGGGACAAGGTGTTCGTGCCCTTTGTTTCCACCAAGAAGGGAGGGACGGGCCTGGGACTGCCCATCGTGAAAAAGATCGTCGAGGCCCACGGGGGAACGGTCTCCTGGCGTGCCAACACGGAAGGGGGCGTCACCTTTTGGGTGACGCTTCCTGTAAGCAAGGAAACCGCAGGGGTCGATGCGGCCGCTCGAAGCGAAATCTGATGGAGCCGCATAAAGACCGAAGCTTCGATATCTGCCTTTGGAATTTCAATAGACTAGACCGTTTCCAGCGGCGGGTGCGCGGGCCCTTGCAAATTCGTCAAACCGCTTGATCCGGGAGGCAGGGAGACCACATGGGAGGACGAGGACACGGCCGACTGAATAGATGGGGGCTTTGCCTTTTGCCGGCGCTCTTCGCGAGCGGGCTCATTCTTTCGGGCGAGCCCCCAGCTTCGAGCGCGGGACCGGCAGGCCCGCGCCTTGCGCGAGCCGCCGCCGAAGAAGCTGAGGGTACCGATCCGGAGAAGATCCAATGGTTCCGGGAGAAGATGAGGATTTCCCCCAAGTACCTGGAAGAGGAGGAAGGGGTCATGGGAATGTCGTGGACCCACTTTTTCACCATGCTGTTCCTGGTTCTCTTCTTCATTGCTGCGATGACCGCCCTTGTGATGCGCCATCGGAGGACCAAGGAGCTTCTGAACACCCTGCTGAAGGAGGAGAGCAATGACCCTGAGCGTTGAGTTCAAAAAGTCCCGGAAGACAGTGGAATGGGATGACCGCTTCGACAGCATCCTGGAGCTCGCCGAGAAGCACGGCGTCGAGATCGACAGTGAATGCGTGCAAGGGTTCTGCGGGACCTGCAAGACCGCCCTGCTCGACGGAGAGGTGGACATGGAGACCATGGACGGCCTGGATGACGAGGATCAGAACATGATTCTACCCTGTGTTGCCGTTCCCACCACGAACATCGTGATCGATGCCTGAGCATGATGACGGAAAAAAATATCAACGGCCTTCCCGCAGTCTTTTTCGTCGTTCTGACCGCGGGCTTCTTGTTTCACCGGAGCGGCACCTTCGCCGGCAGCGTAACCGGCCATTTCATCGGGATCGCCGGCACGATCATGATGTTCATGACCCTCATCTACCCCTTCAAAAAGCGGGTGCTGGGCAGGCGAGGCAGGAAAAATCCCCTGGGAACGCACATCCTGTATGGTCTTGCAGGTCCTTCCCTGGTGGTCATCCACTCCGCCCACAAGTTGGACAGCCTGATCGGCCAGCTGACCTTTCTGGCAATGCTGATCGTGGTATTGAGCGGCATCGTGGGGAGGTATCTCTTTCGCAGCATAAACCGGACCCTGAAGGAGCAGAAGAAAGAGATCGAGGCCCTCAGAAGCACGTTTCAGAAGCGCAGGCAAGAGATCGCTGCCTGTGAGGCCTTCTTTCACGCGGACCGCGCGGAAGAAGAGACCGCACCGATCGACGAGGAACAGCGGGATCGCTGCGCCCGGCTCTACGAGCTCGCTAGGTCCATCAGCGAGCTGGAGTACGCCACGTCCCTCTTTGATTCCACGAAATCCATGTTTTCCAAGTGGATGAAGGTGCATCACTTCCTGACGCTGTTTCTCTTCTCCTTTGTCATCCTCCACGTCCTGACTGTCCTCTACTACGGCCTGAGGTGGCTCCCGTGAAGGCCGCCTACGTCATCGCCGTTGCGGCGTCCGTGGCTCTTTGCGTGTGGCTCTTTCTGTACGAAGAGGCAGCCAAGCCGGGCGATCTGAGCGTCTTTCATGAGGAGATCGATCAATGCAACCTTTGCCACAGGCCTTGGCGGGGTGTGTCCGATGACATGTGCCTGCAGTGCCACTCGTTCACCGACGTCTCCTTCCTGACACCGGAGATCCGGTTTCACGAGGCCGAGAACCATTGCCTGCAGTGCCACGTAGAGCACCAAGGAGCCTCTGAGGATATCTCGAAGATGGACCACACATTGCTGAACGGTTCCCTCATGTGCACGCGATGTCACACGGACGTTCACAGCGGGTTCTTTGGCAGCGACTGCAGGGAATGCCACGGGATCAAGACCTGGAGCATTCCCGGTTTTCGGCATCCGCCTCAGGACGAGCGGGAATGCAGCCTCTGCCACGCCGTTCCTTCTTCACATGAAGACGAGGGGTTCTGGAATAAAATAGAGATGACGCATGAAAAGGAATCGCAGGACGTTGATCGTAAGGATTGTTGGCGTTGTCACACGACACGCAACTGGCGTCATTTAATTATGGCCCATGAACTTGAAAAGATTTCATGACCTCATTAGTTAGCAACACTTTATTCACAACGTTTCGAATGAAGACGAGTCTGCGGACTAACGTCGCTTAGGCAGGTAAACAAAGAGACAACCTATGGCAATGACCTCCTGCAAGGAATGCGGAAAAGACACGTCGCAGAAGGCTTCCGCGTATCCCCATTACGGAGCCCCGGTGCGGGGGTGGCTATCCGGCGCTGTAAAAGGCCGAGGCCTTTCTGGCTATAGCCTTCGGCGTGGTAGCCGGCATAGGCGGGATCTGCCGCGGATTTACGGCCATTTTCATCTTCGGCGGGCTTACGTGGCTTGTGGCTCTCCGCATGATAGAGCAACTTCGGGAAACCGGCTTCTGGATATCGTAGTGCGATTCAAGGCACCTCCTCCATACATGTTGGCAGTCTTTCCGGAGCGCAGCAGAACTTCTCCTGGGAGGAAAGAAAAGGAGGAGTTTCTTTGTTGGAAAATTTTTTCTTACAGCTTCCACTGCAGGGACCAAATCGCTATCATCAGATTTAAGACTCTCTATATCGTAAATGTCATCAATATTTGAAGCAAAAAGAGTGACTCGACTAAACATAAACCGGTTTCAAAATACAGGATTAACCCTATTGCCAAACCCAAGAGTTATGGTTGATGATTGATTGCGCGCTTTTATCCTGAATTTTAATTTTAAAAGAAAGGTGTCATCATGATGCCGAGAAAATGGTTTGCCACAGGTTCTGCTCTGGCCATATTTTCCTCAACCGATGCTGCTGCTCAGTGGAGGGATTACGGTAACTGGCACATGGGGCCCCGAATGATGGATGGTTGGGGAATGGGCTGGTTCGGGGGAATCTTCATGATCGTATTTTGGGTGCTTGTCATTGTAGGCATGGTTTTTCTCATCAAGTGGCTGGTGCAGAGCACAAAGGGCGATTCAAAACCGGCTCAGAGCGATTCTTCCAGAGCCCTCGACATAGTGAAGGAGCGCTATGCACGGGGAGAGATCGACAAGCAGGAATTCGAGGAAAAGAGAAGGGATCTCTCTTAGTGATTTCGCATTAAATCCCCATAAGCTCAGAAGAAAGAAACGCGGATGATCAGGTACCACACCCCGCCTTGTCCACGAAAGATCGGAACATGGACTTTTCGTGTTGGTCACGCACGGGAAACCGCCGCCGATAAGAGGTCGTTCGCTTCGTACCTTTCTTCGCGTTATCTAGCAAATGTCAGGGATAGAGTAAAGGGCCTACGGGAAACTGCCATGAAAATACAGGATCGAGTGTGTTGTCATTGAAAAAAGAGGCGGTCCTTGTGGCGCACCTCAAATTTCCTGCATGAAGCCTCCCTGAGACTTTTGCTTATTCATTGTGATTTCCGTGTGAGCGATGCTTCATCATGCGGTTCTGTTGATGAATGAGGGTGGAGTCCTCCGGCATAGCCGGAACAACGATTCCATCGGCTCGGAGTTCCTCATCGCTTGCCCTCCGAGCCACCGTCCCCTCTGGAAATTGATACGGCCCGGTATCGGAATAGTCCTCGATATTTTCTCGTACTCTCAGAATGTTCGCCATTGACCCGAGCATGGTCTGGCCGAATTGCCCTTTGTAGCCTCGCATGGGGATGGAATTTGCGGGGATCGGCATTCCTGTCCGCGTCATATCTCTCATGCCGGCAGTTCCCATCGTCATGTAGCCCGGAATCAGTTCTTGAATTTTCTCCTCCACACCGGTCGTGTCCACTCCTATCATATTCGGGAAATCGTGTCCCATTTGGGTCATGGTGTGGTGGGTCATGTGACAATGAAAAAGCCAGTCTCCCGGGTTGTCGGCGACAAACTCGACAACTTTTGCAGACCCCACCTGCACCAGAACCGTGGTTTCGGGTAACAGCTTGGATTTATCCTCAGCCCACCCGCCGTCGGTCCCTATGATCTTGAAAGCATACCCGTGAAGGTGAATGGGATGGTGATCCATGGCTGAGAGGTTTCCGAAGCGAATCCACACCAGGTCTCCCAGCTTGGCCACCAGCGGTTCCGTGGAAGGCATGGCCTTGCCGTTCATGGTCAGAACGTTGAAATCCGTCATTTCGTTGGGATTTGGTCGTGAGGCTCCTGCCTCAATACGCCATTCGTGAAGCATGATCACAAAGTCCCGGTCCGGCCGTTTTTTCCTGTCGGGCTGCCGCTCATGTACGACAATCATTCCCGTAAGCCCCATTCCTTCCTGGGTCATGGAGTCGAAGTGAGGGTGATACATAAAGGTTCCTGCATCAGGAAAGATGAACTCATAGCGAAAGGTTTCACCGGGTTGAATGGCCTCCTGGGTCAATCCTGAAACACCGTCCATTCCACAGGGCAACAACACTCCGTGCCAGTGGACGCTGGTTGGAGCCGGGAGATGGTTGGTCACATAAATCCGGACACGGTCGCCTGCGGCAAGCTCTATCATGGGGCCCGGCACCGATCCGTTGTAGCCCCAGGTCGTGATCGTCAAGCCGTCTGCAACGTCCCACACGATCGGTTCAACCACAAGGTGGAAGACCTTGACGCCCCTGACGATTGTGTAGTCCGCCTTCGTGCCGTTGGGAGAGACTGCGGGTGTGTAATCTCTTCCCGCTTCGCCCGGCGCGAGAGGTTCTTGTGAGGCCTTGGCCCATGGTCGTGGAGGATCGGCGTGTTCGGCCGGCCGAAGCGTTGGTGATTCGTAAGAGAAAGGTCCGCTTTCTTGGGCAAGACCTGAGTTGAAACAAGTCCCTGAAAAGAAAAGTGTTGTCATGGCCAAGATGAATACGAAAAGTCCTTTCACGACTATTCTCCCTTTTATTATCCGATTATGGTCTTGAAAGCCCTCAGTGAGATCCCTCGCTGTCGGATTGCACCATCGGGTCGACAGAAATGGCGTTGCTCAAAGCCGATTGCCGGATTAATCGACCCGCCAGGATCTGTTCGAGTTCTGTATGGGCAATCCAATAATCTCGTTGAGCAAGGATATACCGTTGACGGATGTTGATCTCTCGCTGCTTGGCCTGAAGCAATTGAAATACGCCCAACTGCATGGCATTGTATTGAAGCTGGGTCTCCATCGTGATCTGCTCGGAAAGGGGCAGAACCACGCGGCGATAGTATTCGCACCGGCGGCGCGCGTTGAGAAGCCGGTGACGCGCGGCGCGCACGGCGGATCGAAGCTCAACCGCCAGGGCCGTGTATTGGTTCCAGAGTCGGCGCAGTTGTCCCAGTCCGGAAGCCTGCCGGGTCCGGCCCCAATCGAAAACAGGGAAGGCCAAGGCTATGGATGGCCCGATATTCCAAAGGCCGTCGGCTTCCCGTTCCGAGGCCATACCAAGTTCGAAATTCGGGAAAACCAGCTTGCTCGTGTCGATTCCGGTGCGTGCTGCGACCACGCGCATCTTTTCCTGCAGAATAATCAGGTCCTGGCTGCTCGCAACCGCCCTGCGTTCCACATCGGAGAGATCGATCGGATTTTGCGGTATGCGGGGCAGGTGTGGAACCACATTCCATTGGGTATCCTTGCCCCACAGGCCCATGAGTGAATTCATCCTTTCTCCTGCCTCAGCCATAGTGAGTTCGGCCGAAGCCGCTGCGAGCTTGGAGTCTTCATACAGGGCGCGCTCATTGGCTAGAGAAAGGGCGGTAATATTTCCGGCTTTATGAAGACGGCGGGCCATTTCAAAGGAGGCTTCGGTTGCGGCCAGGATTTCGCGTTGCATCCCATGGGTCTGTGCCGATGCTTGAAAGGTGTAGAATGCAATTTTTACCCTTCCGCTCAAGTCCATGATCAGGCTTGTCACATCCGCCTTTACGGCCTCGAGTTGAGCGCGGGCCAAACGCTTCCGAAGCGGAATCATCAGAATGTCCAGGAAGCTCTGCGCCACAGCCATTTCAAGAATCGGATCTTTGCCTGCGGGATTTCCTTCCAGGAACCGCAGCTCAGCATGAAAAACAGGGTTTTTCAAGAGCCCGGCCTGAACGAGATTGGCCTGTGCTATGTGGAGGCGTTCGTAGGTGGCCTGAAGTCGCCGGTTGTTGAGCAGAGCAATCTGAACCGCCTGGTCCGCCGTCAAATCGCTCACCAGCATTCTCTGAATTTCTGTTGCCACCAAAGCATCTTCTTCCGCGCTCTGATGCCACCGCACCGTGTGTCCAATCTTGAGTTCCGCGTTCTTCTGCACCTCCTTGAAAGCGGGACGGGCATCCAGGGAGGCGCATCCGCTGAGAAGAGCCATGAACGAGACGAGAGCGAACGCGATTTCAGATCGGTGACCCTGGTTCATGGTTTATCTTCCTCCTCGATCATTGGGTCCGATTTGTGGGGAGTTTGGTGGTGCATTTTGTTTCCTGCCTGCATCTCCGGAGGCGGGCCGGGGAGGTTATGCTCATCGACATCGAGTTCGTCGGACAAGTCGGGCAAAAGGGCCGATTCCGCCTCTGGATTTGCCGGATGACCGGGTCCTGCAGCCGGGGGCTCAATGGGCGCACAGCTCCACGCCAAGAAGAGAAAACAAAACAGAACCCCTCTTATCATCCTGGCCATGACCTCCCCCCCTTCCGTTGCGATATCGGTTTGCGTCACTTCCATGACTTCGTTTGAACACTTTACAGAAATAGTATTCACCACAAAAGGGGCTCAATCATGTATTCAACAGCGAAAACAAATGTATTCACCCAATTCGCCTCCATGCTACGAGAACGCATTCTGAACAGAGGAAGCAGGTAAATCCAAAGGAAAGCCCCTTCTTCTCTACCATTTGCAACTAAAAATACAGGATTTAACCCATTGCTGAGACTTTCTATATTCTATATCCAGGCGAAGTGAAGCTTCTTAGTTTGCCGAGCGGCTCAAGTAGGAATGACATGCTGCCAAACTTTCGATATATGCAAGCCAAATCTCTCAGGGAGGCGGTAACACACTTCGCAACCCCGGAAGCCGTAGTCCATGCTACATCGTGCACCTCTTCGACACCGCCCTTCCCTGGCCGCCCTTGAAGCAACGGTCAAGACACAAGGACCGGACGGATCAAGATCTGTCCCGGTGGAGAAGTTCCACATGCCCCCGGATAGGGATCCCCAGCGGGAGACCGTTTTGGAGCCCGGAGAGGTCGTGACGGAGATATTGCTGCCCCTGATACTTATTCAAAGGTGCCCAATACGTTTTTTACCCCATAGGATATTGCCTGAGACCGGAATATACTGAGACACACACTGCTCCTGTTGCTCAAACCGATCCCCCGAGGAAAAGGAGTAAGCCATGAATAGGAGTCCTATGATGTGGTTGTGTTGTGATCGGGACCCGCCGGACTCGAGGCTTCGATTCACGCCGCTCGCAGGAAGGTGTCGGTGCTGATCCTTGGCAGGATTTCCAGAAGCAGCGCCTACAAGTTCCACATCGAGAACTATTGCTGTATCCATGGAAGATTGGGTATCAATCTTCTGGAGCAGGCGCGCTTGAAGGCAAGAGAGATGGGAGCGAAGTTCCTGGAAGAGGACGTAACTTCGATAAAGAAGAAGGAAGGGCGCTTCATTTTGCAGGTGAAGAACGAAAACTCAATCACTTCCCGAGTTACCTCTTCCTGAAGTTTTCTGAGATATAGTGGTATTCATTCCGAAATCCAGACTCCGTCGACTATCGCGCCGCAGTGGCGGCATTTGCCGTCGTCGATATTGACGGCGCGCACGCCCATCATCGATCGCTGCACCACCGGCTTTCCGCATTCAGGGCACCGGGTATCCCTTTCGCGCGCCACATTTCCCATGTAGACGTATTTCAAGCCGGCTTCCCTGCCGAAGCGCTCGGCCTTATCCAGGGCTTCCATGGGCGTCGATTCGTGGTCCCCATACTGGTAGCCCGGATTGAACCGGCTGATATGCCACGGTATTTCGGTGCCTACGCCGGCGATAAAGCCTGCAATACTTTGGAGATCTTCGTCGGCGTCGTTGTCCCCGGGAATGACCAGGGTCGTCACTTCCACCCAGATACCCAGGCGTTTCATATAGCCGATGGTGTCCACCACCGGCTTGAGCCGGCCTTTGCAGACTTCCTTGTAATAGTCGTCGCTCCAGGCCTTGAGGTCCACGTTGGCGGCGTCGAGCCAGTTTGCTGCATCATCCAGCGCCCGGCGGGTCATGAAGCCGTTTGTGACAAACACGTTCTTGATGCCCCTTTCCCTGGCCAAGAGCGCCGTGTCCCGGGCATATTCGAAAAAAACAGTCGGTTCCGTGTAGGTATAGGCGATGCCGGCACATCCCTGTCTCTCTGCCTCCGCCACCACGTCTGATGGGGGAAAGGACCGCCCGTCTCCGACCCTGCTCCGTTCCGAAGTGATCTGCGAAATCTGCCAATTCTGACAGAACGCGCAGCGAAAATTGCAGCCGGCGGTGGCGATGGAATAGGAAAGGGTGCCCGGCAAAAAATGATACAAAGGCTTTTTCTCGATAGGATCGACGTTCCGGGCGATGGTTTCTCCATACGCGTGAGTCACCAGCATACCGTTTTGGTTTTCCCGGACTTTGCAGAATCCGGTTTCTCCGTTTTCAATTTTGCAGTGATGGGAGCACAGCCGGCAACGTACCGAACCGTCCTCCAGTTTCTTGTAAAACATCGCCTCGCGTTTCATTGAACGATCCTTTCGGTAATGATTGTCCCTTTTTGAATTCCTTGGAATTCTTCTGATAATCGACCAGACGAGCAGCCCGCTGTTCAGCTTGAATCAGCGGGGGCTGAAACCGCCCCCTGGTACCGGAATCATGAATCTCACTGTTGTTTCTCTACAAGACGAAACCACTCTGTAAATGGGCAGAAGCATGTATATGCATTTGTAGGACATTCCGGCCCGACAAATGCCAAAAATGTATGATCCGCTTTTTCGGCGGCCGGCCATATGGGCTCTTTGCCGGGCCTCCCTCGGCGCATCCGGATTTGAATCGGTAAAATACAGCCGGCACCCCATGGTTCACAAGCTTTTCCTCCTTTACATTAAACGAATAAGGCTAAGACTATGGAACTTCAGCTGTCAGAGAATGCGGACAACTGTTGGAGGCTCGGTACCTGCGGCGCGATCGGAGCGGAGAGCTCGTGATAACACCTGAGGAGCTGTTTTCACTGGTGGCAGCTGCTTCGACTGGATGTCGCCTACGACTCCGACGAGGCAGTCGGCCCGGCCCAAGAAGTGATAAAAGCCAAATCCGAGAAAGGCTTCCGGAAAGAGAAAGAATGAAAAGGCGGCGTGTCGTTAAATTGAGAGTTGCCTCGATTCTGGCTCTGGTCTTAGTGGTCACAGTACTTTACTGGTGGCTGGGCGACGAAATCGCCGCCTTCATGAATTACGCCGTGAGCGAGGAAACACACCCCGTCCTGTTTTTGCTGATGTTCGCATCGCTTCCTTTGGTCGGCTTTCCCATCAGTGCTTTTCTCGTTTTGATTGGTGCCAAGTTCGGCGCCTGGGGCGGGATGCTGATCGTGGCCTTCGTCATGCCGATTCACTTGATGGTGGCCTTCCTGGCGGCTCATTCCTTTCTCCGATCCCTGATTTGGTGGTACCTGGAAAAGCTCGATTATCGATTGCCCGAAGTGCCGCAAGACAAGGTCGTTTGGTTCAGCTGCTTTTTCATGGCGGTTCCCGGCCTTTCCTACACTCTGAAAAATTATGCCCTGGCCATCTCCGGGGTCCCCTTCCGCTATTTTTTTCTGAGCGGCTACCTGATCCAGGGCGCCATGGGAATCCCTTTCGTAATCGCCGGCCACGCGCTTGCCGGAGAAAATCTCCTGCTTTTGGCGGCCGTCCTGGTGGCGCTGATTTTGACCTATCTCGTAATATACAAGATCCGGAAACGGCGTACATGAGCCGGGGGGACGGCCGGGGGGACGCCCTTTATATATTTATATTTGCGTAGGGACGCTGTTAAGCTATCAGCTTTCAACCGGTTTTCGGCCAGAAAAGCACCAGGGCCATTCCTCCGGCAATAGGAAGGGCAAAGGCCACGGATATTCTATCCAACAAAGCCCGCGAACCCAAAAGTGCTGCTATACATCCTTTGAGCAGGATATTGGAAAGGGCGCTCATAATGATCATACGGCATCCTGTGTCAAGTGTGAGCTTGCCGGACTTGATAAGGTTGGTGGTCGAAAGCGTGATGGCGTCCATGTCCGTCAACCCGGAGATGGCCGCCACCAGGTATAATCTGCTGTCGCTGAAATGGTCTCTGGCCGCCGCAACTACAAAGAGCACAGCCACGTATAGGACGCCGAAAACGATCGCTGCTTTCAGATTGGACGGATTCTTTGTCGGAACAGGAATGCTTTCCTGTTCGAATGCCGTAAACCGACCACCGGTTCGGAGGATCACCCTGATATATTATTTTCGCACTTTTTGTCCCGGTACGTTTCAAAGGGCAAAGCCCGACTCTAAAGGCTCCGACGGGCCGGGCCGGAAAGGCTCGATCCGGTTGAAGCAAGGCTCTCCCTCGGGAAGGACCACTGACTCCGCCCAGTAGGCCAGGAGATTCTTCACAACGCGCACCTGCTCATCAAAGGTCGGGGGCTTGGCGATGCCAGTGGAAGAAAGCCGACACTTCCATTCAAACGGATGCCAGGCGGTTGCGATGCTCGCCTGTGAAGACCACTCTTGCGTCCCCTTTCTGAATACGCGGCAGGTGGCCCTGGAATACGGCCGCGCCGAAAGGGTGGATCTGTGTGAGTCCGCCGGTGTGCACAACGACCCGCTTGGACCCGTTGCGATATTCATCCAGCATACGTGCCAGGAGGCTGGCCGAAGAACCGTCCAATTTGCCCTTGGGAAAAAGGTGCAGGCTATCCGAACTCCGGCTGATATTGAGACTGAATTTCTCTGCCATGGCGTTTTCTCTCCTGTTGTCCGCTCCCATTCAGGAGCGCATTGATCATGGATAAGAGAGCGCGCATCTGGAATGGCTTTACCAGAATCCCATCAAACAGGTTTTTCGAATCATATAGACCTTGTCAGCCAGTCTGAATCCACTGTGATGAGCAGGAATGAAGCGCTCCGTTGACATCCTCACAGCGGCATGGTTCGACTAATACGATAGTCGTAATTTTTATACTAGCACCTGGCAGGGGCTCCGTCTATCGGGAGAAACCGGGTAATGCATCAGGAAATCAATGAAAACAGGGCGGAAGGATTTCGCATGAAAAACGTCAAAAAGACTTTTTGCGCAGAGATTGGGGAAAGCCGCCTTTTCCGCGCCGGAAACCAATTAATACAGGGTTCACCCCATTCAGTTCCGGTTCTCTCCATGCTAACTTCATGTTAAATCATTTTTACTTAAGGAGTATTGCCTATGACAGAGCAGGACAAGTGCTTCACGGAAGAGTATGTGGCCCAGGTGGTCCACGACCTCAAGACTCCAGTGCTGTCCATAGGAGGATATGCGAAACGACTTCGAGAAGAGAAGCTGGGTTCCCTGAACGAGGCTCAGAAAGACGCCCTGGACATAATTCTTCAGACGGCCGAAAGGCTGGAGCATGACCTGGGATGGATTGTGGAGCATGCAGCGGCCGGAGAGTTCGTCTGGGAGCAGGCCTATCCCGTGCGTTTCGATCTGAAAGACCACGTGGAAAAGGTGGTCGAAACCGCCAGGGTTCTGGCCGACCGAAACCGACAGACCGTGGAACTGCAGCTGCCTGATCAGAGCATGGAGGTGGAAGCTGATGCCCACATGATCGACCGGGCTGTTTCCGAACTCGTTTACAATGCTCTCAAGAATAGTTACGAAGGGGCTGTTGTGAGAGTTTCGCTGGAGGAGCAGGGAGACCGTGTTGTGCTGGCGGTAAAAGATGAAGGAGAGGGATTTGATCCGGAAAAATTGAAGCAGGCCTTTCAACCTTGGGAACAGGTGATCCAAACCGAGGACCGGACAATCCGGGGCGTGGGGTTGGGGCTGGCCAATGTGAAGCGCTATGCAGAGGCCCACGGCGGTGAGATCCAGGCGGATACGTCGCCCGGGCGGGGAAGCACGTTTCGCCTGCTGCTGCCGCTGAAAAAGAGCGGGGGTAACCCAGAGGGGTAACCCGGGCTGCATTATGGCTACCATGAAGAATGCGCACCTGTCCGTCGGATCCAATTAAGGAAAAGGCGCCGGGTGCATTGAATCGTAGACTCCGACCTTGGCGGGGTCGCCTACCGCCCGCTCCTCCTTCCGGCGAGATCGGACGGCAGAGCGCGGGCGTGTTCAATAGGAGGCGGTAATATGAGAGTACCTCTGGAATTGACCTTTCGAAACGTCCCCAAGTCGCAGCTGATCGAGGATATGATTCATGAGCGGGCATCCAAGCTCGAAATGTTCCACGATCAAATCATCAGCTGCCGAGTGGCCGTGGAGCAGACGCAGGAGCATCAGGAAACCGGTAGCCCGTTCCGAGTGCGTATCAGCATGCGGATCCCTCCAGGACACGAGCTTGCAGTGGACCGTGACCCCGGCCGGGATCATTTGCATGACGACCTGACCACTGTCATTAATCGCGCATTCGATGCGATGGAGAGGCAGGTAAAAAAACTCAAGGAGAAACAGGATGGGAGCGTCAAAAGGCACCCTGACCAGGAGGTCAGTGCTTTGGTGACTAAAATCTTTCCTGAGAAAGGATATGGATTCATTCGAAGCGTGGACGGCCGCGACATCTATTTCCATCGAAACAGCGTGCCCGGAGGGGATTTCGACCAGATGGAAATCGGCACCGGAGTTCGGTTCGTCGAGCAGGAGGGCGAGGAGGGTCCTCAAGCGAGCACGGTACAGATCGTTTAGACCAGGGGACGCCCTTTATATATTTATATTTGCGTAGTGAGCTGTTAAGTCTGAACTTCCAGGAGCGCCATGAAGACCTTGTCATCAAAGGTTCGAACTCTGACGGGAAAATCACTGCGTCTGACCGTCGCGGTCTCCGGGGAAGTTCCGGAATCTCGGCGTGATCAGATGACCGGCCGGCATTTCCGTACGGAATACATGCTTGACCCCATTGCGCGCAAACACTCCACATCTGAAACTGGATGCATGGTCATCTTGAAAGGAGAGTCTTATGCAGTTCAAAAAAGACGCAGTTGTACGAACTTCTACCGGGCGCAGGGTGGGTACGGTCGATCGCGTGGTGATTGAACCCGGTTCCAATGAAGTGACTCATCTCGTCATAAAGAAAGGCATGGTGTTCACAAAGGACAAAGTCCTATCCGTAGACCTAACCGCAGGCACTATCGAAGAAGAGGTGATTCTCCATCCGGGAGCGGACAACCTTGATGAAATCCCCGATTTCGAAGAGGAATACTATATCCCGGCAGAAGACCCCAAGGGGCGGGGTCAGACCCCGGCAGGATACGCTCCCCCGGTCACGTGGTATCACCAGCACCCGGGAATCGCTTGGTGGGGCGGCTTGGGAGCCTACCCGGGATATGCCAAACCCTTTGTGCTGAGCACCCATAGAAACATCCCCGACGACACCATTCCCCTTGAGGAAGGGGCAAAGGTCATGGACTCGGAGGGAGACCGTATTGGAAAGGTGAAGAGCGTCTATGTGGAGCCGGACGAACACCATGTCACCCATCTACTTGTGGAAAGCGGGGCCTTGTCCAGGCACAGCAGGATCGTTCCGTCTCGATGGATCAAGAGCGTGTCCGAAGATTCGGTCCGGCTGACCATTGACAAGGATTTTTTTGATCGCCTGCCGGAACCCGGACACTCAGATTGAGAAGTAATGCGGCTATAAGCTTAAAATAGAGTGCATTTCCGCATAGAGGCTGATCAAGACAGGGCGATTAGCGGTTACCCGGTTCAATGGTCACCAGATAATCGCCGGCGTCTCCATCCCCGGCGATGTGAAATCCGAGATTCCGGCCCAGGCGCAGCATCTGTTCGTTTTCCGCGAGGATTTCACCCTGCACCTGCTTAATCCCGTAATCCACGGCCACATCCAGGGCGCACTCCAGGAGTTTTCTTCCGATGCCTTTTCCCTGCCAGGAATCAGCTACAGCCACACTGAACTCGGCGTGGTTCCCGTCCGGGCCGCTTACGAGCCGGACGACTCCCAGCATTCTTTCCCGGCCCGCTTCTTCTCCTAGAGCCACCAGCGCTATGTGACGGTCATAATCCACCTGCGTGAGGCGGACCAGCATTTCCCGGGACAGAGATTTCTTCGGGCTGAAAAAGCGATAATACCGGCTTGTCATGGACATGCCCTCAAAAAATTCGAGAAGGAGCGGGGCGTCTTCGGGTTTGATGGGCCGCACGAAAATCTCAATCCCGCCCTTTGTCACTTCATTTGATTCATACTGTTCAGGATAAGGGCTGATGGCAAGATGGTGCGGAAAGACCAGCTCGGACGGCTCTACAATGACCCTCGCATCCACAGCGCAGGGTCTACCGTCCTTCACGATCACGGGGTTCATGTCCAGCTCCGTGATTTCGGGAAACTCCACCAGGAGATGAGAAAGGCAGGCGATCATCTGTTCCAGCAGTTCAAGGTCCGCTGCGGGGCGGTTTCTGTATCCCTTCAGAATCCGGAACACTCGGGTGTCCTCCATGAGCCTGCGGGCCAGGGTCTGGTTAAGGGGCGGCAATCCCAGGGATCGGTCTTCCAGGATTTCCGCAAAGATCCCGCCCAGGCCGAATAGCACGACCGGGCCGAATACCTTGTCCCTTTTGGCGCCCAACAGTATTTCCACGTCCGGATCCCTTACCATGGGCTGTAGGCTCACCGCCACGTCCGTCGCATCAGGGGCGTATTCCATTGCTCTTGTCAAAATCTCATCATAGGCCTTTCGTATTTCCTCCTCATCATTAAGATCAAGCTTAACCCCCCCGGCTTCGGTCTTGTGGGTGATCTGTACCGAATGAATCTTCATCACCAGGGGATACCCGATCTCCCGGGCGAGCCGGACAGCTTCCTCAGCAGAGGCGGCCATTTCCGTCCGGTTCACTGCTACGCCGTAGCAAGCCAGGAGTCTCTTGGATTCCACCTCACTCATAAGTCCGCTTTCGCGCTTTAATCCCTCCTGAACGATCTGACGGGCCTGCTCTTCATCAGGCTCCACCACCTGTGGCAACAGGGAAGGAATTTCCTGAAGCATTTTCAGGTTTCTGAAATAGTGGTAAAGGTACTTGAAAGACCTGACAGCCCGCTCCGGCGTACTGTATGTGGGAATACCCGCCCGGTTCAGGATGTCGATCCCTTCTTCCATGTCCCTGCCCCCCATCCAGGCCGCGAACACAGGATAGGGACGATTTTTAAGGGATTCGGCCATGGAACGCGCCACGTCGGCCGGATCGGTCATGGCCTGAGGATTGCAGATCACGAGCATGCCGTCCATATCGCCCTGCCCGAAACAACAATCGGCCGCTTTGGCATAACGATCAGGGCCTGCGTCCCCGAGTAGATCGATGGGGTTACCCCGACTCCAGTGCGGGGGAAGTACCTCGTCCAGTTTGTCCAGGATTTCTTTTTTCAAAGGGATCAGCTCCAGGCCGTATTCCGCCACCGCATCAGCAGCCATCACACCGGGTCCCCCTGAATTGGTGATTACCACCAGTCGCGGCCCTCTAGGAGGGGATTGTTTTGCGAGCAGCTCGGCACAGTCAAAGAAATCCTCAAGGGTGTGGACCCTTGTAATACCGCCCCGCTTAAAAGCGGCATCATACACCGCGTCTTCGCCAGCCATGGCGCCGGTGTGTGATGCCGCCGCCCTGGCGCCAACAGGACTGCTTCCGGCCTTGAGGACGACAACCGGTTTTACCCTGGAGACCTCGCGCACGGCACTCATGAACTTTCTTATATTCGTCAGGCTCTCCACGTAGAGAAGAATGCTTTTCACCTCCGAGTCGTCGCCCAGGTAGTCGATGAGATCCCCGAAGTCCACATCAAGCATGGAGCCGATGCTCACAAAATGGCTGAATCCTATTTTCTCCTTAAGGGAAAGGTCCAGCATGGCTGAGCAGATAGCGCCGCTCTGGGAGATAAACGCCATGTTGCCTTGATAGGGCATGTGGGCCGCAAAGCTGGCATTGAGCTTCCTGCCGGGACGAATGATCCCCATGCAATTGGGTCCCACAATACGAAGTCCACCCTTTCGCGCTTCCTCGTCGATTCTCTTTTCAACCTTCAAGCCCTGCTCGCCGATTTCTTTGCCGCCGGCTGAAATAACAACCGCACTTCCAACCCCGGCTTTCACACAATCACGCACGATATCCGTTACCGTGGATATGGGTGTTGCAATCACTGCGAGGTCCACGCTGGACTGCACTTCGGAAATTGATTTGAATGCCTTGAGCCCCTGAATCGTGGAGTATTTAGGGTTTATGGGCAGGATTTCCCCCTCATATCCTCCCTCCACGAGGTTCGCAATGATGGCGTGTCCGATTGTGCCTTTGCTCTCACTTGCACCGATCACTGCAACACTCTTCGGATCAAAAATTCTATCAAGATTGTATTGGCCCATATGTATGTCCTTTTGCCTGTTTATGACTTTTGTTCAATTACATCAACTGTTTCATACTTAGCCACAGCTGCGATCCGATCCGTCGAAGATCTCTGAAGCACTGTTGTCTGCAGCGTGTTCAAGGTATTTCGATACGGAAAGAAAAATGCTCAGCCCCTTGCCGGTCTCCCGTTCAATCCACGATTTTCCGCCATGCCGCTCGGCCACTTCCTTGACGATCGCAAGGCCCAGCCCCATCCCCTCTGAGACGGAGGATGCGCTGGTACGCGTAAACATATTGAAAAGTCCTTCAGACTCTCTCTCATCAATTCCATCGCCGTCGTCGCTCACGGAGATTACGTGGGAAGACACTTCACTTCGGTACTCGAGTTTGACGGTCTGAAGACGAGGGCCTCCGTGTTTCAAGGCGTTTTCCACCAAGTTGCGAAGGGCTCTCATGACAAGCATGCGGTCAAGCAGCATCAAGGGATTCTCTTTGCACAACACAAGCCGCACTCCCCGCTCCTTCAGCGAAATCCGGTAATCCTTCCTTAAGGCCCGGAAGAGTTCCTGGAGGCTTATCTTCTCACACTTAAGAGGCAGCTCCCTGGCCTTTATATAGAGATTTATGCTGTCAGCCAGTTCTGTGATCTGGTCAGCAGCTGACATGATATGACTACAATAAAGCTTGCCTTTTTCATCGAGGTGACGAGCGTTGCTCTGGATCAGGCGGCGTGTCAGGCCATGGATGGCCACCACCGGACTCTTCAAATCATGGGAGACAGTATAGGCGAATATTTTTAGCTGCTCGGAGCTGAAGTTCAACGCCTTGTTGAGCTCGACCAGTTCCGCTGTTCGCTCTTGGACCCTACGTTCCATTTCTTCATAGGACCGTTGGAGGGCGTTCCATGCCTTGGCCTTTTCCACGGCGTACCGAATAGAGCGCTCCAGGAGATCCGGATTAATTTCCTCTTTGACCAGGTAATCCGACGCCCCTAACTTCATGGCCTGAACGTCCACATCATAATCGCCCCTGCCCGTCAGAAATATGATGGGAACGGGCCAATCCCTTCTTCCCGCCTCTCGAAGGATCTCCAAGCCGTCATGGGAGTTCAAGCGGTAATCAAGCAAGCACACATCACAGTCATCGTGCTCTATTTCCTGCATCCCTTCTTGGAATGTGGACTTCCATGTCACAATGTATCTCTTTTTAGAAATATCCATAAGAGCATCACGTATGAAAACATAATCGTCCTCATCATCCTCTATCAAAAGGACCTTCAGGGGTTTTCCCGAAGCATTCATTGTACCCCCTCTGTTTTCCGAACTTGAATCAAGCTCATGCACCCGCAGCGACCGCGTTAATGGGTAAAGCCCCGCCTTTCATGGTGCAGTGCGATCTGAAATTCCAATCAGACTACACTGAGCCAATCTCTTTTCATATGGGTTGAAATATGTATTTAGTAATGGAAAAAACCGGCCTGAATACTCAAGGCCTTGAAAACCCGAGAACGGATTTTCAGGATGAGGGTTGCGCAAGCGCCCGAAACACAATCCAGGATTATACAGGATTCACCTGATTGCCTGCTGCTATGAGTTACGCTACCGTGATTACAATAAATCGCTTAAAGCCCGAGCAAAGAAGGAGGTCAATTATATGTCAATGGATGAAAAAGAGCTTAGAGAACTTGCTCAATACGAAAGCCGGGACGGGGCGGTTGTGAGCCTATATGTTAATATGTCAGACCCGGGCAGGATAAACACGGAGCTGAACTCACTTGTCCGAACCGCAGCCAAGCGCCTCGAGGAAGATGATAGATTCACAGGAGAGCAGAGCAAATCCATAGAGCGCCTGCTGTTTGATTTGGAGCGCCATGTGCAAAGCGGGATCGGATCCGCGAACCGGGCAAGACTCTTGGTGGTATTTGCGGATATGGAAGGATTCCGGCGGGAATACCGCCTTCCGGTCACCCTGCCCAGCCAAATGGTTGTTCAGCAGACTCCTTACACCCGGCCTTTGAGTTTTCTGCTGGACGAGTTCCCCGGATATTGTGTTCTGGTTGCGGACACGCGTAACGCACGCCTTTTCACCCTTTTTCTGGGCGACTTCGAGGAACAACCGAATTTCTTCATCCGGAACGAGGTGCCGGACCGCGTAAGCGCAAAGAAATCCATGGCAGTATCCGCCTGGGGTGTTTACAGCGGCATGGGCGATCAGAGGATTCAGCGTCACATCGAGGATCACATTCATCGCCACCTCCGCAAGGTTGCCGAGCGCACTTTCGAAATCTTAAAGAAGAACGGTTTCGACAGGCTCATACTGGCCGGGCCGGACGAGAGAACCCTCTCCCGGCTAAAGGACCATCTGCACAGTTACCTTCGCCAACGGGTAAGAGGCGAATTCATCGCCCGGCCGGAGGAGGCCGACCAGGCTTTGAGGGAAAAGGCCCTTCAAACAGCGCGCAAATTGGAACATGGTGAGGAACGGCGGCTCTTGGACCGGGTTTTGGACCTGCACTTCTCAGGGGGCCTGGGTGTGATCGGTGTCCAGCCGGTGGTGGATGCACTGAACATGGGGCAGGTACACACCCTGGTGCTGAATGCTGATTTTTCAACCCCCGGGTATGTGTGCCCTCAGGATAACCACCTTTCCGTGGGAGAGGCGTCCTGTCCGGTTTGCGGCGGCCGGCTCAGCCCGGTGGAAAGGTTTCCGGACGAAATAGTTCAGGAGTCCATAAACCAGGGAGCGGAAGTCCGGCACACAACGGTGGAACATGAGGTCTTTGATGTTCATGGGATCGGTGCCTTGTTACGCTTTCGCATCTAGTGCAAACATGGAGCATATCCTGTTGTTCATCCCTGCGCGCAGGTTTAAGGAGAACTCGAGGTTTGAAAAATCCGGGAACAAGTTCAGCCGAACCTGGAGGTGGCCGAATTAAAGGCTTCTTTTAGGGCGCCAAGGGCAAGCTTCACACCCTGTTCCACGTCCTGCCGCGCATCCCGGCCTGCGTGGCTGAGCTCCTCGATTTTCAATCTCAGCTCGTCCACGCGCCTGCGCATGGACTCGATATGCCTCTTCTGCTCGTCCCGCGCCTCCTTCCCCATGAGGTCTGCCTGCACCTCAAGCTCGTCGATCCGTCTGTTCCACTCCTCCAGCTTTTCCTTCAGGGTGCGGACGAGCTCTTCTCTTTGTTCGCTCATGAATTCCTCCTCTCAAAACGGTTGAATCTTGAAACATCTTCTTCAGCAAACTGGACAGCGGGATCGAGCGGCTCTCATTCTCCGCCCGCCCTATTCCCTTCTGAAAGTGCAGGGTTGAACAAGAGATTCTGCATCGGTCCCGGGAAGGGAAACACGATGGTGGTGGTGCGGTCGTTGCTGATGTCGTGCAGCGTGGTCAGATAGCGGAGCTGGAGCGACTCCGGCTGGGCTACGAGCTTTTTCGCCGCCGTGACCAAGCGGTCGGCGGCCTGTTCCTCCCCTTCCGCATTAATGACCTTGGCCCGCCGGTTCCTCTCGGCTTCCGCCTGCCGGGCAATGGCCCGGATCATGCTTTCATCGATGTCCACATGCTTGATCTCCACGTTTCGCACCTTTATCCCCCACGCATCGGTTTGGGTGTCCAGAATCTCCTGAATGTCGTCGTTCAGCTTATCCCGCTCTGATAGCATTTCATCCAGGTCATGCTTCCCCAGCACCGAGCGGAGGGTGGTCTGCGCCAATTGGCTGGTTGCCACATGATGATTCTCCACTTGGATCACCGCCTTTTCCGCATCCACCACGCGATAGTAAATTACCGCGTTCACCTTAACGGATACATTGTCCCGGGAAATGACATCCTGGTCGGGCACATCTCTTACCATGGTGCGCAGATCCACCTTGACCATTTTCTGAATCAGGGGGATGAGGATGAACAGCCCGGGGCCCTTGACCGCGCTGAACCGGCCCAGGGTGAAAACCGTGGCCCGTTCGTATTCCCGCATAATGCGAATCGCAGAAGCAAGGACCCCCACAATCAATACGGCTATCACGAAAATAAAGTAGATATCCTGTGTCATTTCTTTTCTCCTTTGCTTTGATTTTCCAGAGGTTCCACAAGCAGAGTGAGGCCGCGGCTTTCCACTACCCTTACGCGATCTCCCGGGGCAAGAGGCCTCGGCCCCTCTGCCTCCCATCTCTCACCATGTATTCGGATATGACCTTTGTCTCCGGACCAATCCATCACTTCGGCCTCGCCTGCGGAAAAGGAATGGGCCCCGGTCTTTACGGGTCGACGGTGAACCTTCACGATGTAGCCGAGCAGTAAAATGAGCACCGCTGCACTCAAGAGAGCGGATCCGAGAATCACCGGCCATGAAATACGGAATCCCGGCGCATCGACTTCAACAAGGATTGCGGCGCCCAGAATGAAAGCGGCCGTCCCCCCGATTCCCAATATACCGAAGGATGGAGCAAACACCTCGGCCACCATGAGAGCCAGGCCGAGGACAAAAAGCGCGAGACCTGCATAATTCACGGGGAGAACATGAAGCCCGTACAATCCCAACAACAGGCAGATGACCCCCACCACACCCGGTCCAATGAACCCGGGATTGGCAAACTCGTAAATGATGCCGTAGATGCCGATCAACATGAGGATCATGGCGATGTTGGGGTTGGTGATGATTTCAAGGAGGCGAATTCGCCACCCCGGCTCGATGGTTTCAACGGAAAGGCCCCTGGTTCGCAGGATGACTTCACGACCCTTGACCGTCACGGTGCGTCCGTCCGTTTTGGCCAGCAAATCTACAAGATCCAGTGCCGTCAGATCCGCTACGTTCATCTCCACCGCGTCCTCTACGGGGAGGCTGGCGCCTTGTCTTACGGATTTCTCAGCCCACTCCGCATTCCTTCCCCTCAGGTGAGCGAGACTCCGTATGTAGGCCACGGAGTCTTCGACGATCTTGGCCTCCATGGCGTCTCTCCCTCCCGAATTTTCCTCCACGCCCTCTTCGGGATCTTCCTTGTCCCCCAGGCCCGGAAGTCCCCCCCCGACTTGAACCGGGGTGGCGGCGCCGAGGTTGGTGCCGGGCGCCATGGCTGCAATATGGCACGCATAAAAGATGTAGGCGCCGGCACTGGCGGCCCGCGCGCCGGAAGGATATACATAAGCCGCCACCGGAACAGAAGAATCCAGAAGGTGGCGAATGACCGCCCTCATGCTCTCCGCAAGGCCGCCGGGAGTATCCAGGGTCAGAATCACTAAAGGTGCATCCTGTTCATAAGCCGTGCTCAGCGCCTTTTTCACAAAGTCCGAGGTGGCAGGTCCGATGGGACCGTCGATTGCGACAACCTGCACAGGCCCTCCTGCAGCCCTGTTTTCCGGCGGGCTTTGAGCCTCAGTGATCCCGGGCATTTCCTGGCAGATAATAAGGGCAAGAAAAAACGCCGCAGCCGCCCAATACAGCCGTACCAAAGTTAAACCTCCTCTTTGCAGGCAATGAAACCAGATCTCTTTGGCCAAACATAAATCCTTGCCCGTAAGCAGTAAATACGTGAAAACCTGTATCAGCGGCGAAGAATGGCTGCATTTGTGTCTGTTCCTACCTTCCTTCCGCCCTCTGTTCAGCCCGCCCCTTAGTATGTGCTCGTAGAAGCGGCTCCTCTTCTTGACCCGCACCCTGAGACCTTGCCCGGACCCTGTGCGCCGAGCGGCTCTAAGCCCGACCCTGTGGGGTTGAATACTCCCCGATCCGTTTCAAAGTAATGGATCCGCCCCATAGTAACCTCGCCCTTGGCGCACCTAGCATACACTTTCAGCAGAGCGGGATGGGACATTGCAAAAGAGAAAGGAGGAAGGAACCCATGAGATTGAATATCACGGCCATGGCGCTTGCCGCGGGAATCCTGTGGGGCGCGGCGGTGCTTATCGCAGGGGTTGCCAATCAAATTTGGCCCAATTACGGCGTGGAAATTCTTTCTTTACTCGCCTCGATTTATCCGGGATACAGTGCCACCGGAGGAATAGGTGATCTAGTCGTCGGTATTGTATATTCCCTTGTGGACGGAGCGCTGTTCGGTCTGATTTTCGCTTGGCTGTACAATCGTTTTCTCAGGGGTGAGGGAGCGCTTACCAGCCGGATGAAGCAACAGGCCGGTGTGCATTATCCTTCTGTGGAGCCTGAATAGCGAGCCTGGCCTGGCGGCGCCCTGCGACTGGACTTCGTTTGTGATGAGGCGAAAGAGTTCTAGGTTTTGATCCGAAGGAAATCCAGGACGAGCCCGGCCGGGTAATGGATCTCGTTCTACCCGAGGATCGGGAGAAGATTCAGCGGCGTATGCTACAGTGCCAGGCTGCACAAAGGAAGGTTCGACACGAATTCCGCATTCTTCGCCGGGACGGTGTTGAACGCTGGTTGAGGATCGAAGCTAGACCCCGGATCCGAACCGATTCCGGAGGCTGCGAATGGTTCGGAGTTGCCCACGGCGTGACCGATACCGTGGAGCGGGAACCCTACCCCGCCGAGGCTTCAAGACGTTCCGCATCAGACGGAAAAGGCCTACCTTGAAGAGGTCCTGGGTCTTACCAAAGGAAAGATCGAGGAGACATGCAAGATTTCAGGGCTTTCCCGCACCCCCCTTTATGCCCGGCTCAGGAAGCACGGCCTTCGCGGCGCGAGTTAGGCCCCGCGCACTCATATCCTCCCTGTTCTGAAATCAGTACGCCGTCCTGAATTGAGTACGGGTTTCTCGAAAACCTCCGACACCCCCTCCTGATGCAAACCTCATAACCATTTAATATTTAAGTGATTGTTCCTTGCATTATCTCCCCGCATACAACTGGCACACAAGTTGCCGTTAGGTTTGCGTGGTCTTGAGCGGAGTTCTCTTCTACAAGGGATGGTATTTCAGTTGTAAAAAGAGGCGCCTTCATTAACCCTAATAAATGGGAGGATACAAAATGCAAAATGTCAAAATGAGTACAAAAATTTACTGTGTTATGGGTCTGCTGGTGGTCATAGCCGTGGCCTTGTCCGTTACGGGCATTCAGAGGCTTGCCGGCATGAACCAGCGTCTCAACGGCATCGTTCACGGACCTGCTGAAAGGGTCCGCCTGACAGGTGAAATCAACAGCGATCTTCTAGTCGTCTCCAGGGCAGAGAGGAATATCATTCTGTGTGCAGGTCAACAAGGAGGTGCAGGAACTGGCGCACCGTATCGCGCGGAGCTTCTTGAAAAACCGCCTGTCTACATAGTCCCTGCCGTATGGGGCGGGAAAGAGCCGGGCGACCTTGATGCCAACCAAGCAGAAGGAAATCCACCGGACCTTGTCCTCCGTGCTTGAAGACGTTTACGGTGCGTCCCTTGTCCCGCTCTCAGGCCGCCTTTGGACCCCGAGGGCCGGCAAAGAACCAGATGATCAGTCCGATGAGAGGAAGGATCAGGATCAGGAGGATCCAAAGCACCTTGGCACCCGTGGATGTCCGGGGAGCCTTGATTGTTTTAATGATCGCCCAGATGTCCGCGATCAGTATGATGATTCCAATGATGAGCTCCATTCTTCTTATCTCCTTTCACTGCAGGCCCCTGGATTCACTTTTCTACCGGCAGATTCCGACGCTCATGCTCATGACCTGACCGCACGGAATCAGGGTAAGCAGCTGCCGTCCTTACACCGCAACCGACTGGCAGATGACCGGAAGCTGGATGGCGAAAAGCACGCAGAAAGACTTGGTGCTCGGTGCGTCCCCGTTCAGCGGAGTGCGCATTGCATTCGCGGGCGGGGGCCCTTTCACAGTCCCAAAAGCCGTGTTTGGGGGTTGACCTCGCTTGCCGATGTTGAACCTAGTCGGTGGCCTCTTCGACATCGTCGGCGGCCTCTTCCATCTTATCGCCCGCCTTTTCCACGGCCGCGTCGATCTCCTCTCCGGCGCGTTCCGCAGGGCCTTCCTTTTCACAGACTGCCAAACCCAGGCCAGGGGAAACAGCAGGATCAAGAGCATCGTCTTCTTCATCTGATTGCCTCCATGGGCTGTGTGGGAGTCAATGGAATGCGGTCGAAAGGGCATTTGTTTTCACACACGCCAAAACGACGTTCCTCACTTTTCGATTTCCACGGTCTTCATGATCTGTTCGAACTCCTGTTTCATTTCGTCGAAGTTCTTCTCCCGCGTATTGGCGGTGAAGTTAGTGGATGAGCCCCAGCGGGCCGCCTTCTCTGCCATACGACGGCTACACTATTTAGGGTTTTTCCTCCATTCAAAACAACTGACAGCAGCAATCTCGGCAAGTCGTATTTTCAGCATAAACGAACTGGTGGCCATGTGAATCCGGTCGATCCCGTATCTCAGCGGAGAAAGGCATGTATGGTGGGCTTTCAGGAGGCTCCCTAGCAAGACCCTGAACCCGGTGGGGAATTACCAGTATACCATGTGGAAACACTGGACAGACCACGATGACTTCCATCTGAAACAGTTTGACCGGATCTTCGAGCTTTGTGGCGGCTGTCTGTCCATGGTGGTGGAGGGTCCCTGGGAGCCGGTCTACAGTGTCGTGAAAGCGAAGATGTCTCCTGTACGATCCATGGGGGAAATAACCGAGTTGGCGGAAGACATCCAACAGCAGAAGGAGTTCATCCGTTTTGCCACTCCCAAACGGTGTGTGACCCTGGCTGAGCATACGGTGATGCCCGGAAAAGAAACGGCCTTTGAAAAAGGGGCCATAGAGACCATGGAGGCCTTATCCGAGTCCACCGGGTTTCTGGGCTATATGATATTGAAACAGATGGGGGTCTGCGCCCTTGGCAGTTTCATGATGGATCCCAAGTCCATGGCACAGGCATTGCAGACCCTGGGAGCGAATCCCCCGGACAATCCCCGACCGCTCTTCAAAACCCCGGAGGCCAATCCCAGTCCCCCGGCCTACCTGATCCACAGTGAGTGGGGTGCACCGGCGCTGGCCCAGCTGGGATTCGGGAAGGTACTGGTAAACAGAAAAATCAGGAAAATCCATGATGAAGGGGTCATGGCCCATGTCATACGAGGTCCCTATATCATGTTCTTTAAGCCCACAATGGAGGAACCCGGCTGGCGTTCCTATTTGTGATAGGAAGTTGCTTTTCGAGGAAGGAGACTACACGGTTAGAGGGTTATGCGTTATCGCGGCTCCTTTTCGCATCGGCCTCTTCCTTTGGTGAGACGGTCGCGGCCTCCACGAGAAACAGCCTGTCCGGTCCGATGTCCGGGTCCTCCGGGAGAGCCCTTTGTACGGTCTGGGCCCGGGCCCTCGCGAGGTGACGCAGCTCTTGTACGGAAGCCGAAAGCGCTGAACCAGTCATTCGCTTCGGACCTCCCTATGTCTTTTTGGTGTCCTTGGGAGAGGGGTGTGCTGTTATTCAGTTTTGATTGGAATCTTCTTTTGTTTGCTCTCTTCTGATTTGGGGATCTCGATGGTGAGGACGCCGTTCTTGAACTGAGCATCCACCTTGTCGCTTTCCACTCCGCTCGGGAGACGGAAGGAACGCTGAAAAGACCCGGCGTATCGTTCCCGGCAATAATACCTCTCTCCTTTGCGCTCCTCATCCTCGGTCTTCTCTCCTCTGAGCACCAGCAGATCGCCGGTCACCTCGACATCGATATCCTTCGGATCCAGTCCGGGAAGCTCGGCCTTGACCATGACCTTGCCGTCCGACTCGGATATGTCCACCGAGGGCACCCAACCGAGAGTTCGCTCCGCCAATGGCATTTCTTCCATAAAGCGATTGACGAAATCCTCCATCTCCCTCCATGGGGGTGCAACGTCTCCTGCTCTTCTCCTGGGAATCAATCCTAGTGCCATGTTTTTACCCTCCTTTATATCTTGGTTGATCCTCTCCCAAGGACCTTATAGTGTAAGATAAATTGCCTGAGCCCGAGGTAAATGGGGGCGATCCTGTATTAACTCCGAGGGGACCGAAAGAACCTGTTTTGACCCGCAGTCACTGGTTCGTCATAGGCGGGAATGGCGCTGATATTGTTGAGCTATCGTTCTTGTTGACCACTAACAAACTCATAGGCTAATATATCATCCAAATTGCAATTTCTTTCCTTTTGTGAATTAAATTATTTTGATATATGGGTATATCAAAGTTGGTTAAAATATTGGAATTACTTTTTTATGAAAGAAAGTTTAATATTTGAACTAAGAAGAAAACTATTCCATCTCTTTTCAATATTATACATACCTTTATTTTATATATTTAGTACATATTGCGGGTTGTATCATGCAATAAGTATTTTTTTACTCATTTTTATTTTTTTATTGCTGCTAGAAATATATCGGATTAAATATGATAAAAAGCTTCTATTTTTTCATTTACTATACAGAGAAGACGAAAAAAATAAAATTGCGGCACATGTTTATTTTACTATCGGTGCATTGTTTGTTTTTTTATTTTTTCCTTTTGATATAGCATGTGTTTCCCTTTTAATGACTACTTTTGGAGATGCAATTGCAGCGCTTATTGGAGTAAGATTTGGAAGACATAAACTATTCAAGGAAAAGAGTTTGGAAGGGAGCTTGGCAGAGTTTTTGGTGAACCTCTTGATAGCATCCATTATACTGACCGACTTTTATGTTATTTTTTCAATGGCTTTGACTGCAACAGTTGTAGAAGTATTTTTGACAAAGATAGATGATAATTTAGGAATACCTCTTTTGTCAGGTTTTGCCGGTTTTCTGGCGGCTTAAAATATAACCACGAAGATTTGGAATTCCGCCGCATCCTGATGGAGGAGCTCATCCCGGCGATGCCTGGAGGCGGCTTTAGGAACGGAGTGAGGAACAACAGCCCATGGAAACCCTTAACAAAGACGCCCGCATCGTCGTGCCGGGCAGGAACTGCTGGCGCATGGAGCGAGCGGAACGGCTTACGTTCATCGTGGATGCGGCCGGCTACTTCGAGGCCTTCAGGCGGGCGGCAAGCCGTGCAAAGAAGAGCCTGTACATAGCGGCCTGGGACATTGACAGCCGCACGGTTCTGAGGAGGGACGGCGGCCGGGAGGAGCCTCTAGGCGATTTCCTGAACGCTCTGGCCGCTGAGAACCCGGACCTCGAGATCCACATCCTGTCGTGGGATTTCTCCGTGATCTATGTCATGGAGCGCGAGATCCTTCCTTTATTCAACCTGGGCTGGAAGACGCATCCGAGAATCCGTTTCCGCATGGACAGCGAGCACCCGATCGGGGCCTGCCAGCACCAGAAGATAGTTGTGGTGGACGATGAGCTGGCCTTCTGCGGGGGCCTCGATATCACCAAAAACCGCTGGGATACGCCGGAACATCGCGCCGAGGACCTCGGAAGAGTGAACCCGGACGGCAAGCCCTACCGGCCCTTCCATGACGTGCAGGCGGCGGTGGCGGGACCTGCGGCCGCTGCCCTGGGAGACCTGTTTCGCGAGCGGTGGCACCGTTCCACAGGGACCGCGTTGATGACCCCGGCCCGCGAC
>CAYPSZ010000384.1:0-8430 GCA_964413125.1 uncultured Desulfobacterales bacterium | reverse complement strand
TGAAGTCAGCGATGCGCTTGAATGCGTAAGACATGGTCCGAACACCTTTCCCTTGCAGTGGGATTAATTTTCTTTCGCCTCCCGAATGCATATGGTCCGGCTATATCAAGCAGCCCCCATGGATTTGTGGTCCCGACCATGGCCTGGTCGAGACCACAGCTTCCTCTCGCAGTCGGAACATCCGGTTTAATTAAGTGTCTTGCGCCACTCCTTAATCATGTCGATAGCTTGGGCTGCGGCCGGATCCCTCTCAGAGATTGTTTCCCACAGCTGGTAAGCTGCTTCCTGGTGCTTCTTCTCGCATTCCTTGCTCAAATACGATTTGATTACTTCGCCTTTTTCCACCAGTTTTGCTACCTTATCCATTTCTTCCAGGTGAATATTAAGGAGTTCATGGTAGTATTGATCGGCAACTTCTTTCATCACCTTTTGGAGATCGTCCGGCAGGCTTTCCCATGTCTTTTGGTTAATGAGGATTTGTCCAGGGACGACATCATTCCCCCCGCCTATTATCCAGTAAGGGGCCACTTCGTGCCAGTTGAGTCCCACAATGGCGCTTACGTCCCACTGGGACGCATCGATGGTCCCCAGTTTGAGGCCTAGATATGCATCGGTTCCGGGAATAAAGGTGCCTCTGGCTCCTAACATGTCATAGTATGTAGCCCAGGAACCTTCGGCGCGTACTTTCATGCCCTCCAGGTCCTTGCAGTCTTTGATGGGTTTTGTAGACAAAGTGAAGAGCATGCCGTAGGAGTGCATGTCGAGCCAGTATAGGCCGTGCTTGCCGTACTCTTTTCTGAGCAAGTCGGCAAAACCACCCTCGAGAAAGAACTTGCGCACCTTGGCGGAGCTCTTGTCTATGGGCATATCGCCGGGTATGTTGTAGGCAAATGGCAGACCGAACTCCACTTCACCAACCGGAACTATGCCGCCCCACATGGCGGCCACGGTATGGAGCATATCAAGCGTGCCCTTTTGGGTGGCCTCAAAAAGCTGTTCCGCCGGCACAATTTCGGGTTCTGCAAAGACCCGGATCTTGATCCGGCCTTCACTTTTCTCGTCCGCCCATTTTGCCATATCCTTCAGCAGCTCCATGGATATGTCCCCTCGTGGAAAAGCGGACTGAATTTTCATCCGGTACACTTTGGCTTCGGCTTCACTAAACAGGGGTCCCACCAAAAACGCAAACACCACCATAGCCACGAGCACGATTGAACCCTTCCAGGAAATTTCTTTACCTTTCATTGCTTTTCTCCTTTGTTTGGGGTGCGGGATATGAATTCCGCCGTGAAGTGAAGATTCCACGGCAATACTCACGCTTTTATCGTGCCTGGCGGCCGAGTGATTGTTTCAAGGCCGCTTGTTTCCGGAGTGGTGGTTCAGTCTATTTCAACTTTCCGGGTGTGTAGGAGCCGATTACTGCTTCCGCCTCTATTTCAACCAGGTGTTCAGGACGGGCCAATGCGGAAACTTCGGCAACGGTGAGGACGGGTTTGACGGCCCTAAACCACTCGGAGTAGGCACGAAGGATCTCTTGGCCTCGACTGATGTCCGTGACGTATATGCGTACGCGAACTACTTCGGAGATCTTGGCCCCGGCCCGGTTGATTGCCTCACTGATTTTGCCGAGCACTATTCGTGTCTGCTCGTAAGCATCCCCTGCGCCTTCAACGAGACCCTCGGAATTGGTGGAGGTGGTGCCCCCCACCAGGACCGAGTTTCCAACGCGGACCGCCCGGCTGTATCCCACCTTTTCCTCCAGTGGAGCCCCCGAGGGGAAGTTTTTTCTCCTTAACAAGTCCATAATGAATTCGCACTCCTTGGGATCCCTCTAAAAGAGAAAATGCATGTCCGGGATGGTTGCATGAGGCCCATTATTCTATGCATTATAGTTAATTGCAAATGAATGGATACCATTTTTCTTGCTCTTAATCTTGCTCGTGCTCGAATCAATAGTTTGCTGTTGATTAACAAATTTTGTAAGGCATATTTGTTTTGATCAAGCCTACTATCAGAGAAACGATCGCTTTCAAAATTTGTTTACCGTTCTTTATTTCTTTTTCTTCAAAAAACCCTTTGCTACTATTATAATTGGAGCAAGAGCAAGATTAAGAGCACGAAGAAGTCGCTATTCATTTGCGACGAACTATAGTGGCTTGCCCGAATCGGTATCTAAAATCATCCTTGAGAACGCAGCGACGAGTCAACGTGAACATCCTGGGGCGAGTATGGCCCTCACCGTTAGTGGCGATGTGAAAGGAGATAAAACCCTCACCTGCAACGCCTACGCTGTCCAGGCCTGTGGAGCCGTTCTTCACAAAGGCGGCGCATCTGGCCATACTCGCCATCTTCCGGATGTTGCCCAGATCGTTGGAATGGATTGCCATTGTGTGGCCGTTTCCCTGTTCGGCCTGAATCGCCCACTCAATGGCCTGGTCTGCGTCGCGGCAGCGAACAATGGGAAGAACAGGCATGATCTGTTCCGTCCAGACCAGCGGATGCTCCATGTCCGTTTCCAGTATTACGATGCGGGCCTCGGGTCCAACCTCAAGCCCGATGGAGCGGAGGATAAAGCTTGGCGGGCGTCCGATAAAATCCATGTTGATGAGGCCCGGCTCACGTGGTCCGTTTATCTCTTTGAATATGTGCGTTAGCAGTTCTTCTCCCTGGGCCGGAGTCAGTTCATAGGCCCCGTTCGCCACAAGGCGCTCTTTGAAGCGATCGGCCACGGATTCCACTACAAAAATCTCTTTCTCGCTGGAGCAGGCCATACAGTTGGAAAAAGCGGCCCCTCCGATGATGCTTTGTGCGGCACGTTCCAGATCAGCGGTCTCGTCCACCACCGCGGGCGGATTTCCGGGGCCGCCGGCAATTACACGCTTTCCTGTTTGATTGGCAAATGCCACGACACCATGACCTCCGGTCACGGCTATCAATCGGACCTTCGGGTGGGTCATGAGCGCCTGGGCGGAGGGCACCGAGGGGTCTTCAAGACAACAGACACAATTGGCGGGCCCCCCCGCCTTAATGATGACGCGGTTCAGGTCACGAATGACACGGGCTGATATGGACCTGGTCTTGGGGTGCGGGTTGTTTACGATTGTGTTTCCCCCGGCCATCATCATAATGGCGTTGAAAAGGATTGTTGGAGAGCCGTTGGTAACCGGATTTACCGAGGCGATGACCCCCATGGGAGTGCGCTCGATGATTGTAAGGCCTTGGTCTCCCATGAAGACCTCGGGTTCGAGATCTTCCATGCCGAGGACTTGTACGGACGCTACGATTTTCTTGGTATTGTCCACGGCTGACCCGAGCCCGGTATCCTCGAACTCTATTAGGCCGTATTCTTCTGAATTTGCATGTCCCAAGTCTCGAATGGCCTGAATTATTCCTTCCCTGACCTTCAGCGGCAGGGCCACGAGAGCTCTCTGGGCCTCTTCTGCAGCGTTGACCGCGTCTTCAATGTCCTGGAAGACGCCGTCCTTTACGGGCGTCCGTCCTTCCGGGACCGATTCGGCGGTACCTGTCTCAGCGGTTTTCGCCGATCGCTCGGTTAGCCTTTTGACTACTGTTTCCACAATTTGATTGATTGCTTTTTCGTCCAGATTCATTAGCATCCTCTTAAGGGTTCTTAAGGGTTGTTCCAAAAGGGGTTTCCGGTCGGGGAACTATTCCCGGTCGAACTCCTTCTGCGGCCAAAGCGAGGTTACCTGCAATCTTTCCAGTTGGTATTCGAATCTTTCATAGGGCGATTCTTCCGAGTAGAACTCATTTGCCAACTTGACACCCCGGTCGAAGTCGGAAAGACTGGTCAGCGCCCTTTCTCTGTCAAAGGATGTGACTTCGTGTACCAAAGCTCCCAGAAATGTTATGATATGGGCAAAAGGATCGATAAAAGATACTCCTTCAATATCGATTATAAGGTGCTCGTCCGCTCCCGTGATGATAGGAGATCTGGGGTTGTCACTGAGCCCGATTACAGGCACCTTGCAAACCCGGGCATACTCAATGACCTCAACGGTTTTTCGGGGATACCGGGGAAAAGCAATGGCGAAAAGCACGGAATTTTCGGGAGCCGTGTTCAAGGCGTCAATCAGGTTCCAGGAAAGGCCTGTGTCCACAAACACCTTGCTCCGCACCTTTTTGAGCAGGTATCCGAAGTGGTGTGCAAGTGTGACTGAGGCCCGGTAAGCTGCTACGTAGACCGTGTCGGCATCGCTCAAAATATTGGCGACCTTTTTCATGTCTTCCACAGGGAAATTGTTGATCAGGTTTTCCAGGTTTCGTATGGCGTTTCTGCAATACTTCTCCAGGATTGACCCCTGCTCGAACCGGTGCAAGGTGCTCTGATGACGCTCCACGCTTGTCAATTCGGCGTGAAGCAAACCCTTCATGTAGTCGAGAAAACCGGTATATCCGCAGAAACCCAAGTCGGTGGCGAAGCGTACAATGGTGGGTTCGCTCACCTTGCACTCCCGGGCGAGCTCCTTTGCCGTCATGAAGACGGTTTTCTTGTAATCCTTCATAATTACATCCGCTACCCGTCTCTTCTTGGGTGACAGGGCAGGGTAGGCATGCACAATTCTTTCAATGAACTCTTTCTTGGCCGAACTCATGGCTCAATCACTGTCCTTCTCTTCCTTTCAGTGAGGCCAGGGCCTCTTCGGCGGCTTCTCCGGCCGCCAGGACATCCGATCGTTCTCCCGCAATATAGAGCCTTCCGCTCGCCCCGAAGACAGTGACGTGAATCAGTTTGATGTCTGCCGCCTTTTCAGCCTCGTTGGCGGCAAATCCTGCGTATCCCGCCGGGACCATCTCCAGTATGTATAGCGTGTCGTCTTCAAGGATCATGCCGGCGTTACGGAACCGGTTAACGATTTGGGTCATATGTGCGTCTATGCGGTCGATCATTTCCGACGCCACGATTGTTGGTTTCAGGCGGTCTTCCTCTCGCAGCTCCAGGTAGGAAAGGACTTCGTCTGCAGCCTCCCGAACGTCCGCCGGGGTATCTCCATGCACCTCCAGCATGCCGAACGTCCTCTCCACCACCATGGCACCGGGCCTGACATTCGCCCTTTTGAGCACCACATTGGTGATGGAGTTGATTTCGATGCCGGGAGCGATTTCCACGAAAAAAGCCGACTGTCCCGCCACAGGGTAATAGCCGAGAGCGGTACTGCCGATGAATCCTACGAACTGGCTCTGGAGTCGGTCTATAATTGCAAAGGCCCGAAGGTCTATCATGGTTTCTCGCTTTCGTCAGATGTTCTTCAAGAAGGCCCGCTTGTTGGGGCAGACCGCAGTGTTAATGGTGCAAGTGGCGTTCCCTGCACAGGTGCATTCATGGTCCTTCCCCTTGGAAAAACGGGAGTAGCAGAAGTCGTGGATAGGCATGGAAACGTTACAGTCCATAATAAGCTCGGACATGAGGCGGCCGATCAACGGGGCCAGTCCGAATCCATGCCCGCTGAATCCCGTGCACAGTATTAAACCGGGGACCTCTTCCGTGAGCCCTAGAACGGGTAGCCCGTCGGACATGGCCGCGATGAGTCCGGACCACATTCGAATGACGTGGAGATCTTTCAGCAGGGGGAAGTATTCGATAACGGATCGTGAGATGGAAGGTCCGATGTAGTGAAACAACGGCTTTCCCTCCCGATGAATGTACTGTTCCGTTCCCACGAAGCCTCCCCAGAAAAAAGGACCGTGAACGGTCTGTCTTCCATAGAAAAGACCTCTGGTGTGCCCGAACATCTGAGGGAACAGGGGAGGATAAGGCTCGGTGATCAGGGCCTCGGAGAACACCGGGCGCATGGGAATGTCCAGGCCCACCATATTGCAAACATCCCGGCCGGCCACACCGGCCGCGTTGACCACGGTATCTGTTTGAAGCGTTCCCTTGTCCGTTACTACGCCGGTGACACGCCCTTTTTGAAGCCGGATATTCCGAACTCTTTCACCGGTCAAGAACCGGGCTCCAAGTTCCCGGGCCCGTTTGAAGAAACCGTATGTTACCAAAAACGGATTTACATGCCCGTCAGTGGCACAGAAACTTGCCCCTATGACTGTGTCACCTATGTAGGGGTTGAGTTCCAGAACCTGCTGCCGGTCGAGCATTTCCAGATCGAGCCCTACAGCTTTCTGGTTTTCCACGGACTGTCTGAGGGTCTCGAACTCGTCGCTGTTGGTGCACAGCCTAAGGTTTCCCTTTTGGACGTACTCAACGTCCATTCCCAGTTCCTCATGGAGTTCGCCGTACATTCGAACGCTCTCCATTGCAAGAGGCATCTCCTTCAAGTTCCTGGCCGACTGCCGGACCCCTCCACCGTTGCTGCCCGAGGCCTCGCCGCCGATGTCGGATTTTTCCACAACCACCGGTTTCAGGCCCTCCTTGGCCAGGTTGTAGGCGATGGCGCAACCCATTACGCCTCCGCCCACGATGACCACGTCTGCAGTGCTGGGCATCATATCTCCTTTTTTCAGCCTGTCGCAAAAACAGACAAGCGAATGGGCCTGACCGGTGCACGGGCAGTTGAGGGTTCAATATCCGCCGCCGAAAGTCCCAGTTCGCTCACCAGGATTTGACTTATCAGCCTCTGGCAGGTCTGACCCTGGCAGAGGCCCATGCCGGCGCGTGTAACTCGTTTGATACCGTTAAGGGTACCCATTCCGTTTCGAATCGCCTCTTTGATATCTCCCTTGGTGATCTCTTCACATCGGCATATGATCATGTCATCGTCATGGGAAATATTTCGAACCTGCTCGGCTGCAGCGGGGAGTGTCGCCCCCTTGAGCTGCCGAAGCCTGTCAATGATCCTATCGATTATTGTTTCCAGGTCTTCATCGGAGACAGCACTGGGGGAGGTTTCTTCTTTGCTCGGGCCGGGTGTTTGCTGCTGCGTGTTTGAAGGCTCCGGAGCCTCCTGCGCGGGCAGGGGTTCGCTGTGCGCCGGGCGGGCCACTCGTATGCCCCGCTCCTGAATCAGGTCAAGAGCGGCGGGTGAAATCCTGGCTCCTTCCGGAATGATAATTTCCTTTTTTCCCTCTCTTAGGATCGCTTCCACATCCTTTACAAACACAAAAATGGGTGCCATTCACTTCTCCTCTATGGCCGGTGCGTCGACGCCCTAGTTGGAGCCGGCCCGCTTCTTACCCTTGCCCTTTGTTTTTCCGCTCCGGGTTGAGCCGGCCTTCTTCAATCCTGGAGGTGCGCTCTTTGGAGTCTCATCAGGCGACCTCGGGATCAGCATATCGATGTCCTCGTGAGGGCGTGGGATCACGTGGGCCGAGATCATTCGGCCGACTTTCTTGCAGGCCAGGGCTCCGGCGTCGGTCGCAGCCTTGACGGCCCCCACGTCTCCTGCGACCATGACCGTGATAAGGCCTCCCTTGGCCCTCTGAAGCCCCAGTAATTCCACCTTGGCTGCTTTGACCATGGTGTCTGCGGCCTCAATGGCCGCCACCAATCCCCTGGTTTCGATCATTCCAAGTGCCTGCTGCATGACGCTCGCATCCCTTCCTTTAGGGTTTTCTACCCTTGACATTAGCCAGGGTTTCCTCCACCACCTTGGCGGCCGCCTGAACTTCGGCCTGTGTGCCGGCAAGGTAGATTCGTCCGGCGGCTCCGAAAAAACGAATGTCAACCAGCTTGATATTGCAGTGCTTCTCGGCCTCATTGGCTGCTATGGAAGAGTAGGCCGCAGGCGTGACTTCCAGCAGGTAGACGTCGTCCCCTCCAAGGATGAGCATCCCCTTACTGTTTCGATTTATGATAACAGCCTGATAGGAATCCACTTTGTTGATGATGCTGGTTGCCAGGATGCCGGGTGCCAGCCGGTCTTCTTCCTTGAGTCCCAGTTCTTCCAAGATCATACGCCCTGCGTGGAGGATTTCTTCCTGATCGAAGGAATGAATCTCCAGCATGCCGTAACGCCTCTCCACTATCATTTCCCCGGGCCGCGAGTTCGTAATCTTCAAGGAGACATCGGTCAGGCGGTTGATTTCGATGCCCGGCACCACTTCAACAAAGAGCGATGCCATTCCTTCTACGCAGAGAAAGCCGCGGCAACTGGTTGCAAACAGAGACGCAAACTGGGGTTGAAGCCTATCCAAGTGACAATATGCTCTAAGTTCAGCCATCTATCCTTCTCCTTGTCGACTTGCTTTTGTTCGGCCGGCTGTAGCCGGGAAGACCTCCGGCTCTTCGGGTTCCCGTCTTGATGCCTCCCGGACTTCCACTCCGTACTCCTTGGCTAAGTCCCGGGCCAGCGGTGTTATTATACCTCCGGGAGTCATAGTGATCACCGGCTGTCGATTGTTAAATGCGTTGGTGATAACCCTTGCCGTTATTAGACGGCAGGCGGGGGAACCTGTTCCTTCCTGATGCAGGGAAGGCGTAAGGATACTTCCGAACGCCTGGTTGAGAAGTGC
>CAYPSZ010000383.1:0-4669 GCA_964413125.1 uncultured Desulfobacterales bacterium | reverse complement strand
GCGCCCGCCACACCCACGTTGTCCGAGCCGGCGCCGGAAACGGCCGTGGTGGAAAAGGCGCTCAACGGCAGAAGGGCTGCGCTGACCTGAACGGTATCCGCCGTCAAGTTTGCGTTCCCTGCAATGTACGATATAGTATCAACGTCCGCCAAGGCTATGGCTACGCCCACGCCGACCCCGGTGGCGTCGCTCATGGTGTTGTGGCCGGCGGCCTCGGTGGTCCCCCGGCTCAGTGACGAAGAGCTGATACCCAGGTTACCGCCCGTAACTATTTCACCGCCGGAGGAAATATAGGCCCGGGTATTATTGGACACATCGGTAATGGCTACAGCCCCGGCGAAATTCACGCTGCCCTCAGAGGTCTCGGCGCCGTATTCGGCGAGTTTCTTTTCGGTCTTCGTCTCATCACCGGAGGCTGTTTCCCGGGCCCCGCCCGGTGTAGACCTGGCGGCGGTGACGGCGGTACTTACAGAAGAGGCTGTGATCGCTATGGAATCGGCTTCATTGGTATCTGTTGCATCGTGGACGGCGGCCATCCCGTCCATATAGGCCAGGGTGGTGCCCCTGATGATGGACAGCGCCAGAGTCGCACCCGCTTCGGTCTCGGCCCCATCGGCGGTGGCAGTTGCATTGGCCTCATTGGCGGCTGAAAGGGTCACGGCACCTTGAACGGTCAAATGGCTTGTCCCTGAAATCCCGGCGGTGGCGGAGCTGTCCGCCACGGCAACGGATACCATTGCATCGGCGTCGGTATCTTCCTCGCCTGTATTCCCGCTGACGACCGCTGTGGCGACCACATTGGAAGCGGCGGTGATGTCGAGATTTCCGGTAGCGGTAATAGCAGTGTCATCGAGAATCACCCTGGCATCGGAGATTGTGTATGCCACGGCCACAGCCATGTCACCCAGGCTGAAGGAGGATGTCTCAAGATTCACTGTGGATGAGGCGCTCAAGGTGATGTTGCCGCCGATGAGAGTCGCTCCCGTAAGATCAACCGCTGCCTTTGCATCGGCAAGAACGGCCTCATCGAATATGAGGTCCAGCGCCATATCCTCAAGGCTGTCGACTTCACCGTTGTCCGTATCCGATGCATTAAGAGAGATGTCCTCTGCAGTGATCGTGTTGCCGGAATCAATGGTGATGGACTCAGCGCGGACCGAAAGATCCACGCCCGGGATGGACAGGTCGCTTGAGAGTTTGAGGGCATCCCGACCGGCGTCGCCGTCAAAAAAGATGTTCAACGACGCAAAAGGCAGAGACGTATGCTCGGCAAGACTGTCTAAACCTTCAAAAGCGACGGAGAGGGAGTCGTCGAACTCGGTTCCGGTCACGTTAAGGTTGATGATGCCGTCGGAGTCCACATCAGCATCGGACCGGAGATTTCCGCCCTCCATCAACTCGATTGTTTCACTCGATTCATTAAACTTCAATGTGAGATCATGACCGGCCCCGGTCATGGTGAAGGACAGGTCCGCGGACAGCAGCAGACGAGGCTCCAACGATTCAAAGAGCACTTTGCGGGCGCGCTTTTTCACCGCACCCTCGGCCTTTTTCCTTAATCTTCTCAAGTTCCTTGCGAGGCCCATTAAAAAAACCCCTTCCCTTTTCAGCCGATGGATTCCTTCGGCATCATATATGCACTAAAATACCAATATAAAGGATGTACGAATTATCTAATAGGTCTTGCATCAATTGCTGAAGAGTGTGGTGTACGTTAAGGCAGGTTGATTTATCGACCACGAACCGGCTCCTTTTTGCTCAAGCCGTACGTCCCAGTGAACAGATGACGTCCGTCTTTAAGATGCAGCTTCAGTCCACTTATTTCAGATTTTCTATGAACCCCCCCTTGATGTCAAGCTGAAACCATAGCGATTTTGCCCGCAGTATGGGCTCTTTGAGAATTGCAGCTGTCATTGACAAAGAGAATCGAGACGTATAGATTTTTCCCAAGGGTTACAGGTGCGGAAAGTGGATTTTTGTGCCTTACTCTTGAAAGCCTGTCACAAAAAAAACAAAAGGAGATATCATGACAGATCGGAATGGAACAGGACGTGGGCCTTCGGCAAATGAGCCGGCACAAGGACCGGGGCAGACCAAAGTTGTTTGGGATGATTCGAACATGAGGAGTGTGTATTCCAACGTATCCAACGTAGCCGGCGGCCGAGAGGAGATAGTTCTTTTGTTCGGAATGAATCAGGCATGGCATGCGGGCCAGAAAGAGGTCAAAGTACAGCTCAGTGACAGGATCGTTTTAAGCCCTTTTGCGGCAAAAAGGCTTTCCATTATGCTTAATAATGTCTTGCAAGACTATGAGAAACGATATGGAAGTCTTGATATTGGGGCTTTGCAGACAAATCCTAATAGGTCAATTCAGTAGTATGCTTTAAGAAAACAAAGAAGACCTTTTGAGACTGACTGGGATGAACGTTTTTATCGGCATTTGTTTAGATCGGCCAAGTACCGGCCGGCTTAACCATCCGTGAGAGAGTCGAGTCCTGACGTAACCGGACGCCCAATGGAAATGATTTCTGAAGATGTCGCTGTCAACAGGGACCATAGCGAAGACTTTGACGCGGATCGCCTGTTTTGGCGTAGGTTTGTGGAAGCAACTACGCCTAAGGCGTTTTGCCGGAGCTGGCTTTCACTGCAGTGTCGCATGCTCCAAGGTGTACGCTGCGGCATGGTTCTTCTCGGGCATCCTGATACGGGTCCCTTCTCTCCTGTGGCCATCTGGCCTGATGCCAAGCGCAACATGGACCACCTCACCGGCTCCGCCGAGCGTGCCCTCAAGGAACGCCGCGGCCTGCTCATGGCGAGCGAGACGGTCGACGGATCCGGGAAAGTCCATGTAGCCTACCCGATCGAAGTCTCCGGGGAACTACACGGCGTAGTTGTTCTGGAAGCCGAAGATCAATCCAAACAAGACCTCCAATCCCTCCTCAGGATGCTCCATTGGGGGGAGGCCTGGCTCGAAGTCATGATCCGGCGAGGCGAAGCTCAGAAGTCAGCCCAGATGACCGAGCGTCTGGAAAAGGTTCTCGATCTTGTGGCGACCAGTGTTGAGAATGAGGGATTCCAAGGCGGCGCCATGGCCCTGGTCACCCGCATGGCCACTGTCCTGGAGTGTGATCGGGTAAGCCTGGGGTTCATGTCCCGAAATCAGGTCAGAGTCAAGGCAATGTCTCACACTGCGGATTTCGGCGGCCAGACCAACCTGGTTAGGGCCATCGCAGCGGCCATGGACGAGGCCCTGGACCAGCGCGCGCCGGTCATGTATCCGTTGCCTCCCGAGGGGCTTCCCCTGGTTACTCGAGCTCATGAAACCCTCGCCAGGCAGCACGGATCAGGGGCCATCCTGACCGTTCCCTTGGAGAACAAGGACAAGCTTGTGGGCGGCCTTGTTCTGGAGAGGCCGGGCGATAAGCCCTTCACCCAGGATACTCTGGATGCGTGCGAGACCGTGGCGGCCCTGGTTGGTCCCATTCTCGACACAAAACGACGGGAAGAGGGCTGGCTCATTGGGAAAGCCGTGGACTCATTTGCTGACCAGCTCAGGAAGGTCCTTGGCCCCGGGCATCTTCTTAGAAAACTCACCCTGATAAGCCTACTCGGTCTTGTGGCCTTCTTTTCCCTTTTCGAGGTGGATTACCGCATCTCAGCGCCCACCATAATCGAAGGAGAGGTTCAGAGGACAGTGGCTGCTCCCTTTAACGGGTATATTAAGGAAGCGCCTGTAAGGCCCGGGGATGTGGTGGATGCGGGGGATCTCCTTTGTCTTATCGATGATCGGGATCTCCAGCTGGAGCGTCTCAAATGGATGACAGAAAAAGATCAGATTACCAACCAGTATCACGAGGCAATGGCCAAACGTGAGAGAACCCAGATAAGAATTAACCGTGCAAAAATAGACCAGGCTGAGGCGCAGCTCGCATTAATTGAAGAACAACTAAGACGAGCAAGAGTCACAGCCCCCTTTAAAGGTGTGATCATGAGCGGTGACCTGAGCCAGACCCTGGGCTCACCTGTGGAACGAGGACAGGAGCTTTTCAAGGTCGCACCACTGGATGCATACCGTGTTATCGTTGAGGTGGACGAGCGAAGAATTAACCATATCCAGGCGGGACAGAGAAGCGAGTTGGTGCTCCCGTCCCTGCCGGGAGAGAGTTTACCCTTTGTGGTGGAGAAAATTACGCCCGTATCACTTTCCAAAGACGGGCGTAACTATTTTCGAGTAGAGGCCAAGATGGAAAAGACCTCGGACAGGTTGCGACCCGGAATGGAAGGGGTCGGCAAAGTGTTCATCGAACGGCGCAGGTTGATCTGGGTCTGGACTCACGAGGCCTTGGACTGGTTTCGACTTCAATTCTGGCGTTACAGACCGTGATCATTTTGCCTGCAAGACAAAGGACGGTATGTATTGCGGGATCTACAGGCAGGGATCTCTAGCCTGATGAATGGTCTTTTGTAATGAGCTCATCCTGGTTCAGCCCATCCTGGTATCGTGTGGCGGGTTTGAAGCCTCGGTTGAGGGGGCATGTGGAGATCCACCGCCACCACTACCGGGGAGAGCTATGGTATGTGCTGCAGGATCACTCCTCAGGCCGTTTCCAGCGCTTTACCCCTGCGGCCAATCTGCTGATAGGGCTGATGGACGGCCGGCGAACCGTTC
>CAYPSZ010000382.1:0-3906 GCA_964413125.1 uncultured Desulfobacterales bacterium | reverse complement strand
GTGACCGTGGGCGGGGGACCCGTCTTCGATGATTTCAAAGGCATTGGTCGAGACAAGGGTTTCACCCTTCAAGGAGCGGGTTAGTGAGGGACGTACATCATATTATTATTTTCATGAGAGCCGGCCTCAAGAAGAACGGATACGGGCAGCTATGGGAATGGGAGTTTTCTAACGAAGTCAACAACGTCCCCTAGATTTTTCTTAAGACGTTTCGCACTCCTCCTTCGTCGTCAACAATCAGAATCCTTGCCATGTCCAACCCTCGATTTCTGTAAAGCCGTGGGACGGTAATCAATCCCCTCGGAATGTGCCCCGGTTTTCAGAAATACCCCAAACGAGCATGGCGGTCATTCTCCAGCCCCGCTCATGAAAACGCGTCTACAGATGCTTTGTGATTCGTGATTCGGCACGGCACGGAGGCCGTGCCCTACGGGCCTATGCGCCTCGGTGTAGGGGTCGACGCCCCTGTCGATCCGCCATTGGAATATTTTCACGGTAAAGTATGGAAGGCAAAATGCATACCAAGAGGCTTTTTACGAGTCCATCAACATTAAACAACAACAAGAGATCCTTGATGAATCTTTTATAGGATGTGTTATACTGTGCAACCTTGCATGCTCACAGATTCATGGCATGGAGAATGCAGTAAGAGTGCATCGGAATTAGTGCGCTGCAGGTTATCGCCCTTTTTGTTTCCTTCAAAATATACCTGAATTAAGTCCGAAGGAGGTCCGGCATGCCCGCAAAACCGAGCTATGAAGAGCTTGAAAACAAGGTGAAACTCCTTGAGCGGCAGGTATCGAGACAGGAGCAAGCCGAGCTTGAACAACTGATACTGGACACAACCGATGCACACATGGCGGTGGTGGACCGGGACGGCACGGTTGTCTATTTCAATAAGGCCTGGAGGCGATTTGCCCAGCGGAATTCCGCGGGCCCTGAGGCTGCCTGGGGCCTTGGCGCCAACTACTTCACTTCTTTCTCGGAAGATTGGGGCGATGTGACGCATGCAGAGGAGGCTTTCGAGGGTTTACGCAGAGTTCTATGTGGTGAGTTGGCTTTTTTCGAAATCGAGTATCCCTGCCATAGCCCGGCAGACACAAAACAATGGTTTCTTATGCGGGTCTTACCGCTCAACATACAGAACGGAATCATCCTGGTCTCACATACGGACATTACCGACCGCGTAAGGGCCGAGAAGACCCTGGAGAAGCAAAACCGGAGGGCAACCCTCCTGAAAAACATTGCCGAGATCTTCCTCACTGTGCCGGACGACGACATGTATGGTGAGGTATTACAACTCATCCTGGAGGCCACGGAAAGCAAGTTCGGAGTATTCGGTTATATCGACCATGAAGGGGCACTGGTCACGGCATCCATGACAAAAGACATCTATGACAAGTGTCAGGTACCGGACAGGAGTATCCGGTTTCCCCACGAAAGCTGGAAGAATAGTGACTCCATCTGGGCCAGGGCACTCCGCCGGAAGAAGAGCCTGCTGAAGAATGAGCCAGGAAATGTACCGGAAGGCCATTTGCCCATCGATAACGTTTTGACTACGCCCATCATGTATCGTGATCAGGTCATCGGAAATTTCGAGGTGGCCAACAAGACAGGGGGCTATAGCGAGGCTGAAAAGACATGGCTGGAGGAGATCGCGAATTTCGTCGCCCCGGTGTTGAAAGCCCGGCTTGAAAGGGACTCGAATGAAGCCAAACAAAAGGCGGCCGAAGAGTCGCTTAAACAGCGTGAGGAGTTGTTCAAGAGGCTTTTTCAGGAATCACCGGTTTCCATCATCATTCACGACAAGGATACCGGGGAGATTGTGGATGCGAATAAGACTGCCTGGATGTCCTATGGTTTCTCTTCTCTCGAAGAACTCCGGGCCGGGGCTTTCCGGCTGGAACCGCCCTATTCCTTTACTGATGCACTGGCGTTGATTCGTAAAGCCCTCAAAGAAGGCCCCCTGCGCATTGAATGGATGAACAGAAAAGCCTCAGGGGAAGTCTTTTGGGAACTCGTTACCCTGGCCCGTGTGACTTTGGGCGATTTGGAAAGGGTGATGGCGACAAGCATCGATATCACCGAACGTAAGCGGGCCGAGGAGGACCTAGAAAAAAGCGAACGCTTTTACCGCTCAGTCCTTTCAAGCATTCACGAGGATATCCTTGTGATAGACGGCAACTACCGTGTTACGGATATCAACAACACCGCGCTGAAAACCCTGGCAGTGGATCGGGCTAAGGTGGTTGGATCTCACTGCTATGAGATATCCCATAATTTTCCATCGCCCTGCCATGAGCACGGCCAGGAATGCCCGCTGGAATGGGTGTTCGAAAACGGGGAACCTGTGAACAGCCATCACTTACACATTCGGGGCGACGGCACCATTGCTCACGTCGACGTCCTCATGTCTCCCCTTAAAGACGAACAGGGCAACACAACCCATGTTGTGGAGGCGGTACGGGATGTAACGGACCTGTTTGAATCCCGGGAGGCCCTGCTTCGAAGCGAACGACTCTTGAATGACACGCAAGAGGCCTCAATAACCGGGGGATGGGAATACGATGTCCAGACCGGGGAAATCAAGTGGACACGGGAGACCTATCGGATTCATGGGGTCGCAGAGGACTACAATCCCAGCGATATCACAAAGAACATCAGCTTTTATTCGGAAGAAGATCAAGAGACGATTCAAGAAGCATTCAATGATGCGGTGCTCGAAGGCCGGCCCTATGATCTCGAATTGAAGTTCAAATCCGCCGATGGAACGCAAAAATGGGTACGCACCATGGGAAAAGCGCTCCTTAAAGACGGTAAAGTGGTGAGAGTCCTGGGAAATATTATGGACATCACCGAGCGAAAGCAGATGGAGGAGGAAAAGTCCTCACTCGAGGACCAGCTTCGTCAGGCTCAGAAAGTGGAGGCAATCGGGCAACTTGCCGGTGGGGTGGCCCATGACTTCAATAACGCCTTGACCGTCATCATGTCAAATGCCGATATGATGCTTATGGACATTGACACAAAACATCCTTTTTACAGAGATTTGGAGCAGATCAAAAAGGTGTCTCAAAAGGCCGCAAACCTCACCAGGCAACTACTTGCTTTCAGCCGCAAACAGATTCTCCAACCTGAAATTCTGGACCTCAACGAAATCGTTGTTGGGATTAAAAAGATGCTGGGCCGGCTTATTCATGAAAACATTGAGCTGAACATGGATCTCGCACCTGATCTCGGCCCCATAGAAGCGGACCCCGGACAGTTGGAACAAGTGATCATAAACCTTGCGGTCAATGCCGGGGATGCCATGCTTGGCGGCGGAAAACTCACCATTGAGACAAAAAACGTGGAACTGGACGAGGACTATGCAAGCAGACATGCGGCGGTCAAGCCCGGTTTGTATGTGATGATGGCTGTTACAGATACAGGAGCGGGCATGACAAAGGAGGTGCAGGAACGCATTTTTGAACCCTTTTTCACCACCAAGGAAGAGGGAAAAGGAACGGGCCTTGGCCTTTCCACGGTGTACGGTATCGTGAAGCAGAGCAGTGGGAATATCTATGTTTACAGCGAACCCGGAATGGGGACCACCGTCAAGATCTATCTTCCCAGGCTGGAATCGGCTACCGTTGAGAGGAAAGAGACAACAGAGGAAAGACGATCTTCCAAAGGAACAGAGACGATCCTGACGGTGGAGGATGATGACATTCTCAGGAATGTTGTCGTTAAATTCCTCAGCAGAGACGGTTACAGGGTCCTGACGGCAGCGAATGGTGAGGAGGCCCTTCGTATCTGCCGGGAGCACGGGGAGCCGATTCACTTGTTGCTCACCGATATGGTCATGCCTGGGATGAGCGGAAAAGAATTGGCCGGCAAAGCCAAAGAGCTGAGGCCGGACCTCAAGGT
>CAYPSZ010000381.1:0-6841 GCA_964413125.1 uncultured Desulfobacterales bacterium | reverse complement strand
ACCTTGAGGTCCGGCCTCAGCTCTTTGGCTTTGCCGGCCAATTCTTTTCCGCTCATCCCAGGCATGACCATATCGGTGAGCAACAAGTGAATCGGCTCCTTGTGCTCCCGGCAGCTACGAAGGGCCTCCTCACCGTTCGCTGCCGTAAGGACCCTGTAACCGTCTCTGCTGAGGAAATTGACGACAACATTCCTGATAATTTCATCATCCTCCACCGTCAGGATCGTATCTGTGCCTTTGGAAGATCGCCTTTCCTCTGTTGTCTCTTTCCTTTCAACGGCGGTCGATCCCGACCCGGGAAGATAGATCTTGAAGGTGGTCCCCATTCCGGGTTCGCTGTACACATAGATATTTCCATTGCTCTGCTTCACAATATCGTACACCGTGGAAAGACGCAAAGACCGCAAAGTAAACTGACTGATATCAAAAGGTGTTTTCTTAGCGTCTTGGCGTGTTTGCGAGAGGATCCGGTTTTTACGAATTCGTCAAGATTGCGTGTCAGGGGTGTTCATCACTACATGGCAGGCCATGCCGTTTCGGAAACGGCCCGGCACCGTCATTTTTTTGACCGGAAAGGAGCCGGGTTGTTTACTCACGTTGGCAAGAGGCCCTGTATTTTGATCAACCGACCAGCATAACTATCATATTTCCAGTTGCCGCCTCTTGGTATGCATTTTGCTGTCCATATTATGGGGTGTCTCTGAAAACCGGGCCACATTCCCGGGGGATTGATTACCGTCCCAAGGCTTTACAGAAATCGAGGATTGGACATGGCAAAGATCCTGATTGTTGACGACGAAGACGGGGTGAGAAACGTCTTAAGAAGGATCCTCGAGAAAAACGGGTACGGGTGTGTTGAAGCGTCAAATACATCCGAAGCAAGGCTGATACTCCGCGAGAGCAGTTTCGAGTTGCTGATAACCGATATCAGAATGCCCGGTGAATCAGGCCTGGTTCTTGTTGAGGAAGCGGCCCGTGATTTCCCCGATCTGGGTACAATTGTTGTAACAGCGGTTGACGATCCGGTGGTTGCTGAAAGCGCCATGAACATAGGAGCCTATGGCTACCTGGTCAAGCCGTTCCTGCCCAATCAAGTCCTCATCACCGTCATCAATGCAATCAGAAGGCGGGAGCTTGAGAAAAAGGCAAGAAATCACCGGGAACACCTTGAAAAGGTCGTGCGCGAAAGGACCTCGGAGCTCGAGACCGCAGTTCAGGATCTGTTGCGGGTGCAGGAAGAACTAAAGGGGAGCGAAGAGATGCTCAGGCAGCGTGCCCTGGAGCTCGAGGAGATGAATACGGCATTGAAGGTCTTGCTTGAGAAAAGAGAAAGCGACCGGATGGCCATGGAGGAAGGCATCCTCAAAAATGTGAAAACCCTTATCCAGCCGCACCTCGAAAAGCTGGCCAACAGCGGGTTGACCCGAAGGCAGGCCTCATGCATGGATTTGCTCGAAGCCGCCATCAGAGATCTCGTGTCCCCCTTTGTGAGGGAGCTTTCCTCCTCTTACCTTTGCCTCACCCCAACGGAACTATATGTGGCCGATCTCATCAAGCAGGGGAAAAGAAATAAAGAAATCGCCCGGCTTCTAAACCTGTCCGAGAATACAATCACATCACACCGATACAAGATCAGAACCAAGCTCGGCCTGAAAAACCAAAAGACCAATCTGAGGACCTTCCTCCATTCATTTCAATAATGGTGATTTAACCCCACCAGTTTAACACCAGATTTCCAGTCTCGTTTTCTGCAGGAAACCTGCCGATATCCATACCATAGAGGCGAATAAACCCCGGCCACTTACTTTGTAGAGGGTTTGTTGCTAAGGATGTCCATTTAGGGCGAGTAAGAAAGGAGCGTTGAGAAATGAGTTCCGTAAACGGAGTAGACCTGTTCTCTCCGACTTCCAAGGGGGTTGAACGCTTCGTCCGTGCCACAACTGCCGCAACGCCCTTGAATAAGCCGGCGGTTCCAAACGAAACCGATGCGGTACCGGCGAAGGCCTGGAAACCCGAGCCGGATGGCGAAAACGCCCATACAAGTGTATCAGAGACCCTCGAACATTTTGTCGCACGGAACAGAACGCGAGTGACCTTCCTTGTACCGATGGAAAAGGGTCCCGTGGTGGCGCAGGTCATCAATGAGCAGACAGGCGAGATCATACGGCGGAGCCCTATGGAAAAAGGGGTTCTCCTGAACCTTACATCATAGAGGGATTAGAAGAGCGCTTGTTTGGGAGTTGTCCGGCAAAAGCCCGGCCTGACTTTATGCGACGAGCAAAGAGCGGGCAAAAGTCCAGAGTTTCAAGGAATGCGGAAATGGCAAATATTCTAATCGTGGAAGACCAAAAAGGTGTACGAAACGTCTTAAAGCGGCTTCTTGAGCAAAAAGGACACGAGTGTTCGCTTGCATCAGATACAAAAGAGGCCCGAAAACTACTGAAAGAGCAAGACTTTGAGTTGCTGCTCTGCGACATCATAATGCCGGGTGAATCCGGCCTGGAGCTTATCGAGCATATTTCCGAAGCGCACCCGGATACGGCCGTGGTCATGGTCAGCGCGGTGGACGACCCGGAAACCGCTGAAAGAGCCATCGAGTTGGGGGTGTATGGATACGTGGTCAAGCCCTTTTCGCCCAGCCAGATCCTGATCTGTACGGTCAATGCATTGAAGCGAAGAGACCTTGAGATCCGGGCAAGAACCCACGTAGAGGAGCTGGAGGAACTGGTCAACTCGCGCACAAGGGAACTTAGGGAGACCCTGTCACGCCTGGAGCGGGCCAACACGCGCTATCGCGATCTCTTCGAACAATCCCTGGATGCCATCTACGTAACCTCGACTAAAGGAAATTTTCTTGAAGTCAACCAAGCCTGTCTGGACATGCTGGGGTACACCCGGGAGCAGATGGACGGCCTTTGCGTCCGGGAAACGTATGCCGACCCCGAGGACAGGAAGGCCTTTCAGCGGCGGATGAAAGAGAACGGTTTCGTCCGGGATTACGAACTGCGCCTTTTGGGAGCCGATGGTGAGGTAATCGAGTGCCTGGTTTCGGCAAAAACAAGAACGGATGAAACCGGCATTGTGACCGGCTATCAGGGTATAATCCGCAATATCACAGACCAAAAGAGAGTGGAACGACAGCTCAGGCAGGCCCACCGGGAAAACGTACAACTGATTGCCGCCATAACCTCGCTCCTCGTGGGAATCGACTCGGAGGGCAGAATTATCCGCTGGAACAGATGCGCTGAGGACATTCTGGGCATCCCGGGCCGAGAGGTCCTGAATCGTAAGCTTACCGAATGTGACATCCCTTGGGACTGGGATGTGGTCCGCCGGGGCATCTCCCAAACCCTTCAGTACCAGTCTCCTGTCAGGCTGGACAATGTCCCGTTCACAAGGCCGGATGGGACCAGGGGCTACCTGGGCATCACGCTGAACCCCATTTTGTTCGAAGACCTCCTGGAACCGGGCCTGCTCATCATGGGGGCCGACACCACGGAGAGACGTCTTCTCGAGGTCCAGCTCACCCAGGCCCAGCGACTGGAGGCCATTGGACAACTGGCCGCCGGCATCGCACACGAGATCAACACGCCCATTCAGTACGTCGGGGATAACACCCGCTTCCTGGGAGAGGCCTTCACGGACATGGCCCGCGTGCTGAACAGGTTCCAGGATTTGATGGAGGCCGTTCAGTCAGGCAAGGATGTTCAAGAGGCTGTTCAGGCTGTTCAGAGGGCGAAGGAAAAGGCCGACCCGGAATACTTGAAAAAGGAAGTGCCGATGGCCTTGGAGCAGACACTGGAAGGGGTTGAGCGGGTCACCCGGATCGTACGCTCCATGAAGGAGTTCTCCCATCCGGGAACCAGGAAGATGACGGCCGTGGACCTGAACAAGGCATTGGAAAACACGATAACCGTGGCACGGAACGAGTGGAAATACGTGGCCGACATGGAAACGGCCTTTGACCCGTCCCTCCCCCCTGTGCCCTGCCTTCCCGGGGAACTGAACCAGGTGTTCCTGAACCTCCTTATCAATGCGGCCCACGCCGTGGCCGATGTGGTTGACAAGGAATGCGGAGAAAAAGGCCTCATTCGCGTGCTTACCAAGCAGGCAGGCGATTATGCCGAGATACACATTTGTGATACGGGCCCCGGCATACCCGAAGAGATTCAGGGCCGGGTCTTTGATCCCTTCTTCACCACCAAGGGCGTGGGCAAAGGAACGGGCCAGGGCCTGGCCATTTCCAGATCCGTGGTTACGAGCAAGCACGGGGGATCCATTATGTTTGAGACTGAAACGGGACAAGGGACAACCTTCATAATCCGGCTCCCTCTGGACCAGATTCATGAGGACAAGGAGGTGTCTTGAAAAAACGGATCCTTTTTGTGGACGATGAGAAGAATATCCTGCAGGGCCTGGAGCGAATGCTTCGAGGCATGCGCGGTGAGTGGGACATGCGCTTTGCCGAAAGCGGGGCCATGGCGCTGGCCATGATGAAGAATGAGCCCTTCGACGTAGTTGTGGCCGACATGCGCATGCCCGGGATGGACGGCGGTGAACTGCTGGGACGTATCAAGGACCTGGATCCCCAGGTGGTCCGTATCGTTCTATCAGGGCATTCGGAGATGGAAATGGTGATGAAGGCGGTCCGGACCGCCCACCAGTACCTGGCCAAGCCGTGTGATGCGGACACTCTTCGCTCCACCATCGTCCGGGCCTGCACTCTGCGCGATACCCTGGACCACGAATCGCTCAGGAAGCTGGTCTCACGGATCGACTCCCTGCCGAGCCTCCCGTCTCTTTATGCCGAACTCCTGGAGGAGCTGGAATCGCCCCGGTCGTCCATGGAAAACATAGGACGGATCATTTCCAGAGACCTGGGAATGGCTGCGAAGGTCCTCCAGCTGGTGAACTCCGCCTTTTTCGGCCTTCCCCGCCGGATCGAGGAACCGGCCCAGGCGGTTACACTCCTGGGCATCGAGACGGTCAAGACGCTGATCCTGGGCATTGAGGTATTCACCAAGTTCGAGGGCGGTTGCATGCCCGATCTTGATCTCGAGGGCCTGTGGAGCCACAGTCTGGCGGTGGGATCTTTTTCACGAATTCTGGCAAGACTGGAGAAGCAGCCCAAGGACCAGGTGGACCAGGCCTTTGTGGGCGGAATGCTTCACGACATCGGAAAGCTGATCCTGGCCTCCTATTGTCCTGAAGAGTATTCGGACATTCTCCGGCCCCTTGAATCCGCTGAGGACCCGGGCTTCTTATGGCATGCGGAGCGCAACCGCCTGGGTACCGGCCATGCAGAGGTGGGTGCGTACCTCCTGGGCCTGTGGGGATTCCCGGATCCCGTCATGGAGTCGGTGGCCTTTCACCACACCCCTTCGTCACATCCGGAACGTAGCTTCGGACCGGTGGCGGCCGTTCACGTGGCAGATGTGCTTTCCAGGACCCCGGGAGAGATAGGTCATGAGGGCCTCATAGCTCGAGGTCTCGATCTCCGATTCCTGCAGGAACTCGGCCTGGACGGAAGGCTTCCGGCCTGGCAGGAGGCATGCGGCGCCGTATTGCGAGAGGAGACCATTCATGGATGAGCGGGTCCTGTTTGTAGACGATGAAAAGAATGTGCTGGAAGGGCTCCAACGCCGACTCAGGAAAGAGTTCGATATCACCACGGCTTTGGGGCCGGGAGAAGGCCTCGATGCAGTCAGGAACAACGGTCCTTTCGCGGTGATCGTATCCGACCTTCGCATGCCGGGCATGGACGGCATTCGGTTTCTGGTCCAGGTCAGGAAAATAGCCCCTGAAAGCGTACGCATGGTCCTGACCGGCTACGCCGACCTGGACAGCGCGGTTGAGGCGGTCAACGAGGGTCATGTGTTCCGATTTATGACCAAGCCCTGCGACCAGGAAACCCTTACCCGTGTCCTTAGGTTGGGCATTGATCAATACCGGCTGGTAACGGCCGAAAAGGAGCTCCTGCAAAAGACCTTGAAGGGAAGCATTCGAATGCTTACCGACGTCCTATCCCTGGTCAATCCAGAGGCGTTCGGCCGGGCCTCGCGAATCAAACGGTACGCCCGGGACATCGCCCGTCAACTCGAACTTCCCGACGCCTGGCGGGTGGAAACGGCGGCTATGCTTTCACAGATCGGATGCGTGGTGCTGACAGAGGAAGTGATGACCAAGATAACCAAAGGCCTGCCTCTGACCGAGGAGGAAAAGCAGGCCTATGACATGCACCCGGGTATCGGTGCGGAACTCCTTTCCCGAATTCCCCGCATGCAGGAGATCTCCCGGATCATCGCCTACCAGGAAAAGGGTTTTGACGGGAGAGGGGTTCCCACACAGGACCCGCGATGTGGTGAGGACATTCCGGTGGGTGCGCGGATTCTTAAGGTAGTACTGGACTTTGATAGACTCGAGGGGAAAGGTGTGCCTCGCGCCAACGCTTTTGCAGCCCTAAGGAAACGCAGTAAATCATATGACCCATCGGTGCTCGATGCCATGGAAGCCCTCCTGGGCATGGAGGCGAGGCACCGGAGGATGGAGCTCAAAATCCGCGAACTGAGGGCGGGAATGGTCCTGGACCAGGATATAAATACTGTAGAAGGGCAACTGGTGATCTCCCGGGGACAGGAGCTGAGCCGAATTCTCTTAAGCCGCCTGTACGCCTTTGCGACTTCCAAGCCCATACGAGAACCGATTCGAGTTTTTGTCCCCATTGTATCTTCCGGGAAAAACCTAGGGGACGTTGTTGACTTCGTTGAAAAACTCCCATTCCCATAGCTGCCCGCATCCGTTCTTCTTGAGGCCGGCTCTCATGAAAATAATAATATGATGT
>CAYPSZ010000380.1:0-2137 GCA_964413125.1 uncultured Desulfobacterales bacterium | reverse complement strand
TTTTAGACCATATTTATTCAATGGGGACCTCAGTGTCAAGGAAAAAGTGAAGATTGTGCAGATTTTTTTTTATTCCTTGTTTTATTCCTTGATTTCCTTAATATTTTGCCTCAAGGCGCCCGGAACAAGGTCCGTAATAGTGCTGAAAATCTCCTGCCAATGTGCAGGTGTTGCAGCTACATCGCGTGCCCAGGGCGAAATGGCGTAGCCGAACCTGGTGGTCGAGTGCTTTCTTGAAAAAATATCAGCAGGGATACTCATGAATACACCCTTTTCATTATATCCCCTGTTGAATCGGTCAGTGAACACATCCGTATCCGTGAAACTGTACCAGCCTCCTACTATAACACCGGTATCGTACCTTCGGCTTGCATCCAGGAGAACTCCTGTATCCCCTGCCATGAAACGCCCGATCCTTGCTCTGAGTGTGATGTCCGGATCAGGGTGTCTGTAGTATACATTTCCAAGAAGGGTGTATGTACTAAGGTCTTCGAATCCAAAGTTGGTGCCGGGCGTTCGTTTTCTCACCAGGTCGGCTTCCAGCCCTACGGCAAAGCGGCCCTCCCCCAAAAAAGTAAGCACCTCACCGCCCACACCGGTGTACATATGCTCGAAAAGCCCGCCCGTAAGCCGTGCAAAAGTTTTGTCTCCAAGGCGGACGATCTGATCCAGAAGAAGTTTTTCGAGCGTATACTCCCGGTCCAAATAAAGCCACGAATCACTTCTTACGGCGCCCGGTATGGGCTTGTTGGCCGATTCGATGTTGGAATAGAACGGGATGTCGAACCGGCCGTAAAAGGTACCCCCCGGCCAGGCGCTTGCCGTGGCGTAAGGCTTGATTCCCGGCCTGAACTTGAAAAAGCCGGACGGGTCGTTAAGGAAGGTCTGAAAGTCGGGTTTAACGCCTAGATTGTGGTCGAGGCTCCATGGCTCCTCAGCGCCTTGAAAACTCCCGCCGGTTGCTTCCATTGCTTCCATTCCATCGCCGAATTTGACGGTAACGAGTTGCCGGAAGATGCGCTCGGGAATCTCGCCGAACAGGTACTTTTGCAAATGCCCGGGCTCCACCGAAACCTCCACCACGGGGATGCCTCGCCGTTTGGCCACGGCAGTGAGCATCTTGGTGTCCACTGGGGAGTGGAAGAGGAGAATTCGCAGGACCCGGCCCACAGCCTTGGTCTCCGAGCGGTACTTTCTGTTCTCGAACTCTGCCAAAAGGCTGGACCCGTCCGTAAACACCGACACGTTGGAAAACCCGGCCGCGTGGACGGCATCGGAGATCTCGAGGGTCATCTGCTGGAAGTCTCTCTCAGAGAAAGGCCTGCGATCAACGGGCACCTGCATTGGAGGATCGGGGTCTTTAGAAAGAATGGGACTGCCAAGGAGCGCCTGAAAATGAAGGCTCACTCCAAAAGTGTCGCCGCGCTGATAAGAAAAGCCCAAATCCACTCCCGGCAGGATCTCGGCCCTCAGACCTGCGTTTATGGGCAAAGAGGCCCCTTCAGGGAGGGCTCGTCCGGGTGCCCGGGGATCATCCTGATAGTCAATGGGATTGTACTCGGCCATAAAGTGCAGCCGGTCGTGCAGAGCCACTTGTACGCCGGCAAAGAATCCCACATCGCTGAGAAAGGAGACTCTCTTGGACAAGGGATTCCTGAGCCCTGCCAGGCGCTGCCTGCCGATCCCGATAGTAAAGTCAAAGGGATAAATCTGGCGGCTTATCACCAGGTACTGGGCAGGAAAGAGTTGCGTGCCGTGAAAGTCGTGAAGCCCTATGGCCAGGGCGGGAAACCACTTTGATTCAGGCAGGATCTGGTATTTGATATCAAAGGCCTTGTCCTTGTAGCTCCCAAAATCGGGCATTGCTGTGACAGGGACGTTGGTGAGCTGTGTCAGGCGGCCGCTGAATTCCAGGCCGGGCAGGACCCCCATGCCTATGGTGAACCATCGGTAAGGCAGGGCCTGGGTCACGCCCGCCCTTATTACCCCGTCTTCCAGAATGCGCGCGTTCGGGATCTCCAGGAGCCCTGTACCCCCCCAGTTGGCGCCCCGGTTGAAAGGCCGGTCGGCGCCATGGACGAAGGGTACTAACCCCAGGCAGAGAAAAAGAGCAAGTAGCACAACAGGACCCGAAAGA
>CAYPSZ010000379.1:0-1720 GCA_964413125.1 uncultured Desulfobacterales bacterium | reverse complement strand
GATTTCCTCGGGGATGCCGTACTTATCTATGGCTGTTGCGTCCAGTTTCCGCATCTCTTGAACCGTGGATATATTCATGGTTTCCCTCCCAGACCTTTTTTCGACCGCCATATTCCGGTAATCCGCCCCGAGTTTTATCATGTGGGGAGCCTTCATGTCGAGACATTGGCTCGTGGATCCGTTGACAATTGATGAAGCATTCTCTACTCTTCTATCAAGCGGCATGAAACTTCCTGCTTGATCTTCTTGTCGCACGTGGTGAGGCTTTTTGGTAATCACACCATGAATTGTTACAGCGAGGATATTCCTGCCGTTGAGGTAAGTGCATGGGCAAAGTGTTCGACCGTGAGGCATCAGAACAATACGCCCTTTGGGCACAGGGCCCGCAAGGTCAGGCCATGGACCGTTGGATCGAGTCCTGCCTGCCGGGGTTGCTCCGTATCCACCCCGGAGAGCGGGTTTTGGACATCGGCTGTGGACACGGCTCACACCTTCTCTTACTGAAAAGGCTTGGACTCGATACTTCCGGGGTGGATGCGTCGCCGCACATGATTAAGAGAGCCCGGGAGAGGCTGGGACAGAGCTGCAATCTCAAAACCGCCATGGCTGATGATCTGCCTTTTGAGGACAACGCCTTTGACATTTCCGTCATGATCCATACACTCGAATTTCTCGAGAACCCTCTGGAAGCTTTGAGAGAGGCTGGACGGGTGACCCGACGAGCCTTATTCATAGCCGTCATGAACAGCTTCTCCTGGAACGGCGTGGTGAGAAAAATCTCTCTTTCATCGTCCTTTCCGCACCTTAGTGGCTGCCGCTATTACAGCCTCTGGCAACTCAAGGCATTGGTACAGGCGGCCCTGGGTTCCGTGCCTGTGAAATGGCATTCTTCTTCAAGCCTTCAGCCGGTGATCGCAAGGGCGTGCAGCATGGTAACCGGTTCCAGATTCGAGCCGTCGCTCCCGTTCGGCTCCTTTATCGGAGTATCCGCCGAAATAGTTTACCGATTCAAGACAGACAACCTGACTCTCAGGGTCCCGGCGCGTGCCCGGCGACACTCCGTCGTCGACGGCGCCACAATGGGAGAACACAATAGATCATCAGGAGCGCGAAGTCATGAAAGAGGCCTGTCTATATGAAAAGACGGAAAAGGGCCGGGTCCATTGCAGTCTCTGCAACCACCGTTGCCGAATCCAGGAAGGCAAAACCGGCCTCTGCGGAGTCCGCGAAAACCGCGGCGGAACCCTGTTCAGCCTGGTTTACGGCAAGGTTATCGCCAGGCACGTCGATCCCATTGAGAAGAAGCCTTTATTTCACTTCCTTCCCGGAAGCCTGAGCTATTCCCTGGCCACTGTAGGTTGCAATTTCCATTGTCTTTTCTGCCAGAATGCGGACATCTCCCAGATGCCTGCGGATCACGGTCGCATCCTGGGACAGGACATGTCGCCCGAGGCTCTCGTGGACGAGGCCCGGCAGAGTGGTTCCGCAACCATCGCTTATACTTACACCGAACCCACTATCTACTTCGAACTGGCCTTGGACACCGCCCGCCTTGCCTCGGCAAGGGGAATCAAGAATGTATTCGTCACAAACGGGTACATGACGCGGGAGTGCCTGGATGAGATTTATCCGGATCTCCACGCGGCCAATGTGGACCTCAAGGCTTTCACAGAAAAGTTCTACAAGGAGCAGTGCGGGGCCCGGCTGGATCCGGTGCTGC
>CAYPSZ010000378.1:0-2574 GCA_964413125.1 uncultured Desulfobacterales bacterium | reverse complement strand
TGCTGTCATAGTCTCTGACTACGGCAAGGGCCTTTTGGACGATGCCTTGCTCAATGATTGCATTTCCCTCTGCCGGGGGCACAGCGTGCCCGTGTTTGTTGATCCCAAGCGGGATGACTGGTCCGCATATGCCGGGGCCACCTGCATCACTCCGAATCTGAAGGAGTTCGAACAGGCCTGCCGGCAGCTTGGCCTCAGCCCGACCCCGAAGGATTTGGCAGCCCAAAAACTTGTGCAGCATCACGGGCTGGATCATCTGCTCATCACCCAGGGAAGCGAAGGCATGACTCTAACGGACAAACATGGCACCTCCAGCTCTGTTCCATCCCGGGCCAGAGAGGTCTTTGACGTCTCCGGGGCCGGGGATACGGTCATCGCCCTTCTGGCGGCCGGATTTGCAGCAACGTTTTCCATGGAGCAGGCCATGCACCTGGCCAATCTGGGAGCCGGGGAAGTGGTCGGCCGGGTGGGCACCTATGCCCTGACCCGGGCTGATCTGGAGCAGGCGGCGGCCCAGGGAACAAAGACCGGCTCCGCAGCCTGCACCCTGCCCCAGACCCAGCGCCTGGTGGAGCACTGGCGCATGCTGGGCCAGAAGGTTGTCTTTACCAACGGCTGTTTCGATATTTTGCACCCTGGTCACGTATCATTGCTGCAGAGGGCAAAGAAGTTGGGTGACAGGCTCATCGTGGGTTTAAATACGGACGCTTCCATCCGCCGCATAAAGGGGCCTTTCCGCCCGATACTTGAGCAGACCGATCGGGCTGCCATTTTATCGGCGCTGGATTCAGTAGATGCGGTCGTTCTCTTTGACGAAGATACTCCGATCAATCTGCTCAAGGCCCTGCGACCGGACATTCTGGTCAAAGGCGGAGATTATGCCCCCGGCGAAGTAGTGGGGGCTGGTCTGATGAAGACGTGGACGGGCAGTGTGGAGATCCTTGATCTCGTCGGTGAAAAGAGTACGACCGCCATTGTGAGAAAAATTCGGGGTGTGAAACTCGCCAATCACGCCGCCTGAGGTGGAAGTCTGAGGCAGATTTACTTGGATGGGTAGATTGCCGTCCGGGTATTCAAAGAATGCAATATTAGAAAAGAGGGAAGATCACATTGAAAATTGCCATGATTCCAGCTCGTATGGGAAGCCAGAGGCTAAAGCAAAAGAATTTGAGACTGCTTAACGGGGTGCCTTTGATTACGCATGCGATCCGCAAGAGTATCGCTGCCGCAGTGTTTGATGAAATCTGGGTCAACTCCGAACACCCGGCGTTCGGCGACATAGCCAACCAAGAGGGTGTGGCCTTCCATCACCGGCCTGAGGCTCTGGCCAGCAATACGGCCACCAGCGAAGACTTTGTATATGAGTTCCTGAGCAAACACCCATGCGACTGCCTGGTGCAGGTGCACAGCATTGCCCCTCTGCTGACTGCGACCGAGGTTGCGGATTTCACACGCACCCTGAACGATGGTTCCATGGATGTTCTGCTCAGCGGCGTGAATGAGCAGATTGAATGCCTGTATCAGGATCAGCCTATCAATTTCTCCTTTGAAACCAAGACCAATTCACAGGAACTCCGGCCCATTCAACGGATCACCTGGAGCATTACGGGGTGGAAGTCTAAAACCTACATGGATGCCTACACATCCGGCCGATGCGCCACCTACGCAGGCAAGGTGGGCTTTTATCCCATTGGCCGCATGGCCGGGCACATCATCAAGACGGAAGAAGATTTGCAACTGGCTGAGATGTTCATGAAGGCGAGGGAAGTTTCGTGATTCACGATGCACTATTGAACTGGCATCTATATTTCCATGCTCCCCCATGGCAGCGAACCTTTGAATTTCTCCATTCATTGACTCCCGAGGCCTTGGATAGCCAACGAATAGATTTGGACGGGGAAAATATGTACGCCGTCATCATGACATATGATACTTGTGCGCCTCAGGACGCTCTTCTGGAAACCCATGACAGGTGCATCGACATCCAGGTCTCCCTCAAAAACAGTGAAGCCATCGACTGGTATCCGCGGAGCAGCCTGCGCATTCAAAATGAATATGATCCCGACCGGGACCGGACCTTATATCGCCGCCCCGGCGTTGCGCCTGCGAGGGTCTGTAATTGCCCCGGTTTCTTTACGGTTCTGTTTCCCCAGGATGCTCACATGCCCAAGCTTATGACCGGAAGCAGGCCCGAACAGGTCAAAAAAGTGGTGGTCAAGGTAAATAAGAACGAATGGGCCAGTTTTTGAATTACCATACGAAACTTTTCCCCACAAGAGCTAAAATGCTGGAGCAACTGGCAGCGGGCATTGTACAAACGATCCATGATACCCTGGAAAACCAGGACTTGTTCCGGATGGTCGTTGGCGGTGGCCGGACTCAGGAGGAACTCAATTCCCGAATTGTGAACCTGAACCAGCCATCCCAGGACTGGCAGCGTGTCTTGATTTTTCTTGCCGACGAGCGCTGTGTGCCCCATGATCATGAGCAAAGTAACTACCGCATGAACATGGACACACTCTTGAAGCCCCTGAATCTTTCCCCCGCCCATCTCAACGGTGTGCCCGCCGATCT
>CAYPSZ010000377.1:0-2001 GCA_964413125.1 uncultured Desulfobacterales bacterium | reverse complement strand
TACTTTGAGAAACCATTGCCTTAACAACATTGTGGTATCTTCCCGAGTGCTCTCCGAGTCCATGGGCTATGACCAGCCTGGCAAGTTCACCATCCGCCGGATAGAATCGGTAGAAGATACTGAGCCCGTCCTGGGAAGTGAAGGCAGAGGTATTTTCATTAAGTTCAGCCATTGTTCGGTGAGGTGAGGTAAGAAGGGTGTGATAATGCCGACTCCCGTTTTCAGGAAGGAACATAGGCGAACCCGTCCCGTATGTCAAGGTTTTACATGACAACCAGAATTTTACGTGTTAAACGACCATGACTGCTTTGTTGCTTCCGGCTATCTCTGAACATGATCAGAAAGTAAAGTTTTTACTTTACTTTCACTTTGCGGGAGTGCCTCCGCCCTATGCAAACGCAAGTGCTCATCATTGGCGCCGGCGTTACTGGAACAGGAATTGCCAGGGACTTGGCCATGCGGGGTGTGGCCAGTGTTGTTGTGGAAAAAGGCGATGTCAATTCAGGCGCTTCAGGCGGCAACCACGGGTTGCTGCACAGCGGCGCGCGCTATCTTGCATCAGACCCTCATACCGCCGAGGAGTGCGGCGCTGAAGGACTGATTCTGAAGCGCGTCGCCCCTCACTGTATCGAGGAAACAGGAGGCCTCTTTGTTGCCGTAGAAGGGGACGACGAGCAATATATCGCCGACTTCCCTTCTATGTGCTGCAAGCACGGCATTCCCGTCCGGGAACTTGATGTCCGCGAGGCGAGAGAGCTGGAGCCGGAACTCTCCAAGAAGCTGATCGCCGCCTACCACGTGAATGACGCGTCCATCGATCCTTTCAGGCTGTCCCTGGGAAACCTGGAGCACGCGATCAAACTGGGGGCAAGGTTTCTCAAGTCCAACCGTGTCACCCGCTTCAGATTATCACGCGGGCAAATTCAATCCGTGCAACTCATGGATGAAACCACCGGGCGCGAACATGTCATAGAGGCCGGCGTCGTGGTCAATGCCGCGGGCGCCTGGGCAGGGAAAGTGTCCGCCCTGGCGGGCATTGAAATCAACATGGTTTATTCAAAGGGGAGCCTCCTCATCACCAGCACCCGCATGACCCACCGGGTGATCAACAGGCTGCGTTATCCTACGGACGCGGATATCCTGGTACCCGGGGGCACAGTCTCCATCCTGGGAACCACATCGGTGCGTGTGGAATCGCCGGAACGGTTCTTCACGGAATTACACGAGATCGATCTCATGATCCATGAGGGGGCCGTCATGGTGCCCTCCCTTGAAACCGCTCGTTACACCCGCGCTTACTGCGGCGTGCGCCCTCTGATGCTTGCAGGAGAAGGCGAAGACGACCGCAAAGTAAGCCGGGGATTCATGCTCATAGACCATGCACAGGACCAGACGCCTGTTCAAAACATCATCACCATAACGGGCGGCAAACTTACCACCTACCGCCTCATGGCGGAAAAGACCGCGGACCTGGTATGCGAACGTCTGGGGGTCTTTGAACCCTGCAAGACCCGCACAGAGCCGCTGCCGGATGCGGAAAACGCCCGATGGACCAAACCCGGCCTGGCCCCAAGGATGTGGGTTAAATATGGCGATCCGGACGATGACCTGCTCTGTCAATGCGAGATGGTACCCGGGAGTGTGGTCGACGGCATTGTGGCCGCGCTCGAGGAGCAAGGGGATCACCCGTGTCTTCAAACCATCGGTCTTAAGAGCCGTGTGGGCAAAGGGCCCTGCCAAGGTACCTTTTGCAGCCAGAGGATAACCGCCCACCTTTACCACATGGGTAAGTACAGCGGGCGGGAGGGAATCTCGGAACTCCGAAGCTTTCTCCAGCAGCGCTGGCGTGGCCGGCACCTCCTTCTCCAGGACGCCTCCCTCGGGCAGACCGAGCTGCTTGAGGCCATGCACTGCGGTCTTTTCGGGCTGGAACTCGAGGAAGATCCATGCGCACACAGGTCTTGACTCCCCCGGCAGATGGATCTTCAATCCGGTGGAGGA
>CAYPSZ010000376.1:0-3266 GCA_964413125.1 uncultured Desulfobacterales bacterium | reverse complement strand
GTGTTGATGACGAGCTGTATCTCCCCGTTCTTGATGCCGTCTACAATATTGGGCCGTCCCTCGTGCATCTTGGATATCCGCTCCGCCTCTATGCCGTGTTCGGAAAGAAATCTTTGCGTCCCATTTGTGGCCTTGAATCTGAACCCCAAATTGTAAAACTGTCTCGCCACCTCGAGAACGGCCGGGCGGTCCCTTTCAGACACGGTTATGAGAACGGTCCCCTCCAGGGGGAGTACCTGCTGCGCTGCCGCCTGGGCCTTGTAGTAGGCCAGGCCAAAAGAATCGGCCATTCCCAGGACTTCACCGGTGGAACGCATCTCCGGGCCCAGCAGGGGATCCACCTCGGGAAACATGTTAAACGGGAAGACCGCCTCCTTCACTCCGAAATGGGATATGCTTGCCTTCTTGATGTTCAAATCACCCAGCTTCCTGCCCAACATGATTTGGGTAGCCAGCCGCGCCATGGGGATGCCGCACACCTTGGACACCAGAGGGACGGTCCTGGAGGCCCGAGGGTTGGCCTCAAGTATATAGACCGTGTCTTCCGCTATCGCATATTGTATGTTCATGAGCCCGACCACGTTCAGTTCAACGGCTATCCGGCGTGTGTACTCCTCGATTGTCTCCAGGTGCTTGGCAGGAATGCTTATGGCCGGGATCACGCAGGCCGAATCACCCGAGTGTACCCCCGCCAGCTCAATGTGCTCCATTACGGCCGGGACAAATGCGTCGGTCCCGTCGGCAATGGCATCCGCTTCCACCTCTATGGCGTTCTCCAGGAACTTGTCTATGAGGATCGGACGCTCCGGTGAAACACCGACAGCGGCAGCAACATAACGGCTCAGCATCCCCTCGTCATGAATCACTTCCATCCCACGACCGCCCAGGACATAGGAAGGCCTCACCATAAGGGGATAGCCTATGCGCTCCGCAGCCGTCAATGCCTCATGGAGAGTGCTTGCCATATCGGAATCAGGTTCGGGGATACCCAGTTTTTGCATCTTTTGCCGGAAGCGGTCTCTATCCTCGGCCAAGTCGATGGTGTCGGGAGAAGTCCCGATTATCCGCACACCCGCCTCTGAGAGTTCGGCCGCGAGATTCAACGGGGTCTGCCCGCCGAACTGTACAATGACGCCCTCGGGCTTCTCCTTTTCATAGATGCTGAGGACGTCCTCCACCGTAAGGGGCTCGAAGTAAAGCCTGTTGGATGTATCGTAGTCGGTTGAGACCGTTTCCGGGTTGCAATTCACCATGATGGATTCAAGACCCTCGTCCCGGATGGCAAAAGCGGCATGCACGCAGCAGTAATCGAACTCGATGCCCTGCCCGATCCGATTGGGCCCCCCTCCCAGCACCATGATCTTCCGGCCGGGAGCTGACTTCACACGATCCGGCGCGTTATAAGTGGAGTAGTAGTAAGATGCGTTATCCACGCCGCTCACCGGCACCGAGTCCCAGGCCTCGACGATCCCCATGCGGCTCCGGCGCTTTCGAATTTCTTCCTCGGAACGCTTGAGCAGCATGGAAAGATAGCGATCGCTGAAGCCGTCCTTTTTGGCCCTCTCAAGGAGAGCATCCGGTAAATCGCCCGACCCGCGGTCGAGGATCTCCTGTTCAAGTGCCACCAACTCGCTCATCTGTTGTATGAACCATGGCTTGATATGGGTCTTCCTGTAAAGCGTCTCAATATCCGCACCTTTTCGCAGAGCCTCGTACATTATGAATTGACGCTCGCTGGAAGGTTCGGAAAGGCGGTCCATGAGGTCTTCCAGGGAGCGCTCGTGAAAGTCCGCGGCGAAACCCAGACCATAGCGCCCGATCTCCAGGGAGCGGATTGCTTTCTGAAAGGCCTCCTTATATGTTTTGCCGATGCTCATGGCCTCTCCCACCGCCCGCATCTGCGTCCCCAGCCTGTCCAGGGCCCCGGGAAATTTCTCGAACCCCCAACGGGCGAACTTAACAACCACGTAATCACCCCAAGGCTTATACTTGTCCAGAGTTCCTTCCCGCCAGTAGGGTATCTCGTCAAGGGTCATGCCCCCTGCAAGCATGGCCGAGATGAGCGCGATGGGGAACCCCGTGGCCTTGGACGCCAGGGCTGAGGACCGTGAGGTCCTGGGATTGATTTCGATCACCACGACCCTGCCGGTCTCAGGATCGTGGGCGAACTGGATGTTGGTTCCGCCTATGACCTCGATGGCTTCCACGATCGAGTAAGAGTACTGCTGGAGCCGTTCCTGGAGTTCGGCGCCGACGGTCAACATGGGCGCAGTGCAGAAGGAGTCTCCCGTGTGGACTCCCATGGCATCGACGTTCTCGATAAAGCAGATGGTGATGAGCCGGTTCTTTGAATCCCGGACAACTTCCAATTCCAACTCCTCCCAGCCGAGGACCGACTCCTCCACTAGTATCTGTCCCACCAGGCTGGCGGCAAGCCCGCGAGCGGCAATCACCCTTAGTTCTTCCACATTATATACATGCCCTCCACCCGTTCCTCCCATTGTGTAAGCAGGACGTATAACAACCGGATATCCTAACTTTTCAGCGATCAGCTCCGCCTCTTCAACCGTATATGCTGGTTCGCTTAGGGGCATTTCGATTCCGAGCCGGTCCATGGTCTCCTTGAAAGCAATCCGGTCCTCACCCCGCTTGATGGCATCAATTTGTACGCCGATGATCTTGACCCCATTCTTTTCCAGCACTCCCGTACGGGCGAGTTCCGATGACAGATTCAGCGCAGACTGTCCACCCAGGTTGGGGAGCAGTGCATCCGGCTTTTCTCTCTCCACAATGCGCCTCATGGTGTCCAGGTCCAGCGGTTCTATGTAGGTCACATCGGCCATGCCCGGGTCCGTCATTATGGTGGCAGGGTTGGAGTTGACCAGAACAATCTCGTAACCAAGTTTTCGCAGGGCCTTGCAGGCCTGCGTGCCGGAGTAATCAAACTCGCACGCCTGTCCAATCACTATGGGACCGGAGCCTATGATCATGATTTTTTTTATGTCCCGTCGTCTGGGCATATTATTCTCCTTTCAGTCCTTCCACCCATGGAGGCCGATGAGATCTACGAAGCGGCATCCCCCCAGGCGGCTCTCATCAAATCGATCACCCGATCTCCTGATCTTGACCAGCTCCTGGCTGTGGCGGTCTCCCACGGGAATTACCATTCTCCCTCCCTGGGCCAGTTGTTCACGAAGGGGTTTGGGCACGGAGGGCGCACCGGCCGTCACCATGATTGCATCATAAGGCATATGTTCATCCCATCC
>CAYPSZ010000375.1:0-6840 GCA_964413125.1 uncultured Desulfobacterales bacterium | reverse complement strand
GCCTATTCCCAGGGATGTGGCCTTGCCTTTTCGCACAACGGACACGACGCGGGCAAGGATTTGTTCACGGCGCACAAGACCGTCCGGTTCAGGAAGGTTGTCACCGCACAGCGTAAAATCAAGGCCTCTGTGTTCAATGATGCGATGGAGCAAGGGGTTTCCGTTTTTGGGGTTTTGGTACAGGACCACGTCTCCCGGGTGAAGAGAGACTGCAGGCGGGATCGGAGCAAGGACCACCGTGTCACCGTTTCTAATAAAGGGGTGCATGCTGTGTCCGGTCGCGTGGAAACGGAAAAGGGCGCCTTTTTCCAGCACGGCCCGTGCGATATCCACGAAGGCCGGGCCGTTTAAAGCGTGGATGTCTTGCTCGGAACGAGTCGTCATGACAGGTCTCAGAGCCGTTTCAGGCGGAAGAAGGCACTAAACCTTTCTTCACAACCAGCCTGCGCTTGAGCAGTTCACCAATAAGACTGTGGATGTCTTCTGCGATTAGCCCTGATGGCCCTTCATATTCGGAGGAGAGGTCGTCAATGATTTTCTGCAGGGTTGTTTTGCCGTCCAACCGGTCCCATACGGCCCTTGCAGTAGGGTTGAGACCGTAGAGCTCTTCTTCGGCATCTCCCACGCCTGCTGCAATGGGAACTATGAGGATGTCACCGTCGATATCGCGTGCCACCACATCATCTGAAGGGGCATAGCAGGCTGTCTTTTCAGGTGTCTCATCAGGTCCCATGGGTGCTGCCTAAGAACCCACCGGGTTATCACAGGGAGCCCCGTCTTCTTTCCGGCAGCTGCGCCAGCCACCGGCCCCGTTGTGCCCGCCGGTTTTGCATGCAGCCAAAACCGCCTCTTCAGGTCTGGTACGAACAAGAACGATCAATTCCGGTTTTACCCACTGTGGTTTCATGTCATCCACCTCCCGATCCCGCGTTCACTGATGCTCGTGGAGCCGCAGGTTTTGCAGGGAATCGTCTGAAATTTTTAATAAAGATAGCACAACCAAAAACACAGAGTCAAGAACGCATGTCGGAATGACAAGGATAAGAATGTTTTCAACCGAAAATCTGCAATCAGCTCTTAGCAATTAGCTGTTAGACATAGGAACTTCAGCCACCTGTCCGGCTTCAAGTTGAATCTGAACTTTCATTTTCGGTTGCTGCTACAACGTCTGATAATCCATTGTTACTACAAAGCTAATGGCTAAAAGCTAGCGGCTAATCGCATTTTTTAGGTTCAAAATAAAGGAGAGTGAATAAGCATCTCCTTTATGCGCTGTTGCGGGTCTTCCACCTCCCAAGCCATTTCTCCGTCCGACAGAAGGCCCAGCCCGAAAGCCTGCTGGTGAGCCACTTGGCAGAGATAGTCAACCGGCGTATCCAGAGTCCCGTGCTCCACCCAGGAACGAGCCGGGCACTGATCACAGAGTTCGCGCAGGAAGCATCGAGCACAGCGTTCAAGATAATCCTCATTTTCCGCCTCACTCGAGGCAAGTGAGGGGAATTTTCGTTTCAAGGCCTCCTCCAGGGTGTGCCCTGGTGCGAGGAGGGAGTAGGTCGTGTATGGATGCCTAAGCAAGAAACATGCCTGAAGCTCACCGTAGGAGTTCAGGCATGCAGAGCCCTTCCCGACTCCGCATGAAAAGATTCTGATGTTTGGAAGTGAACCACAGTTCCTCATCAGGCGCCGGGCGTCTTTGATGTACTGCTCTGTGTGAAAGGCGAGTTGAGAGACGCAATCATCCGGGGGAAGGCGCAAGGAGCGAATCCTGTGGTTTTTTTCCGCAGAGTCGCGGCGGGCGCGAAGGTCCAGCAACACAGTGAAAGCGGGCGGCATGGTCTCAGGGCCCAGGGATGCCGCCATTTCTTCAAAGGCGGACCTTTCGTTCACGTTTTCGGAAAGAACCACACCACGGATTTCAAAGGGGACGCTGAAATCCTGGAGGTTATTGACCCCTTTGCGGGCACGCTCAAAAGATCCCTCAACCTGTGTTACGGCCTCGCAGGATGCTTGCGTGGATCCATAAAGGGTTACTTCGATTTTGCCAAGCGGAGGTATCTTTGAAAAGGTGTCGGCTATGTGTTTGGTGATAAGGGTCCCGTTGGTTGTTACGTCGACCTGTAGACCCAGGTGGCGGGCGTGACAGTAAAGATCAAGAAAGTCCTCGCGCAGCATGGGTTCGCCGCCGGTGAAGCGCACGGATATGCATCCCAGGTCGCAGGCCTGACCAAGAATGTCAAGGATTGCTTGTGTCGAGAGCTCCCTCATTGCCGCTGAAGGATCATCAGTGCGGTTGTAGCAATGAATGCAGCGGTTGTTGCACCTTTCAGTGAGTTCAATGTCCAGGTGCTTCAGGAGTGACCTTCCCCCTGAATGCAGAATCCCCTGGATGTTGTGGGTCTTCTTAACGGACATCAAAGCCCTCGTTCAGGGCCTTACCCCGGCAAGCCGCTGTATCACCATGTTTGTCGGCCCTGGCGTGCGGCAGGATGGCCTCCAGATAGCCGGCCAGCCCTGGCTGTTCGGCAAACTCCAGGACATAGCAAGGAACTTCATTGATTATGGCTTCCGCAATGGACATGGCCTTTTGCCACCATTGCCGGTCCGTAACGGGTCGGACCAGGCAGGCCAGCAGCCGGGAGAATGCCTCTTTTCCCGGATCCAGGCGGATTAGATTGTTCTTGTCTCCTTGCTGGAGAAAACAGGCTGCAGCCAAAAAAGCCGATTCTTGGGAGACCTCGGGCAAGTCGCCGTGGCTCCATGTCCCGTGAATCATAAAGCCGTTTTCCCCGCGTGTTATGATCACCCGGTCGTCGCAAAGGACGGTTGAGTGCTCCTTTAGGAGGTTGGCCACGGTGGTCTTACCCGCCCCTGAGTGGCCTGCAAAAAGCAGGCCCCGGCCGCCCATGACCACACCTGAGCCGTGGACGATTATCCCGCCCCGGTCCGGAAAAACGCGCGCAAGGAGTATCTGGTCCGTGGGGAATAGTGTGAGGGAGTGCGCCCCGCCTCTTTGGTAGACAAGAGAGTCTGTGTTATAGATGTCACCATGCGTGTGGTCGTTATTGAACACCGCGGCTTGATAGTAAGCGCCCTCTGGTTCCCAGGGCACAAAGCACAAATAAGTCCAGCCTGACGGACCTTTGAATATGCGCCAAGGCGCATGGTTGTAGACCTCTTCCCCGAGTTGATCATCACGAAATCGGGGGAGGTGAAAGTGGTGGGTGATGGAAACGGTTTTTTCGCCGGGGCCGTCACACTCGAACAGCCGAAACTTGGGGTGAAAAGTGTCCGGCTCAATGGGAAGTTCGGAGGCGACCCTGATGACCAGTCCGCCTATTCTGTAGTAGCATTCATTCAATGCCGAGTGCCTTTCAACAATCCTGAGGTTTGATGGTCGTCGTTATTATTATTATTATGCTACGTATATCCTTGAAAAGCGGCCCTGTCAAAGCAAAGGAATCCGGGGGAAATCCAGGAATCCGGGGGCGGAATATGTATTTCTTTGTCAGTGATGGTAAGGACCCCATGCCTCCGCAACAATCTCATCTATTGATCAAGGCAATGGAATTAAATATACTGTCCCCGAACTCTATTTATGAAAGGTCAAAGTTAAAGGCGGAACAAACCCATTGAGTTTTGAAAAGACGTTTATTGTCGGAGATATACACGGTTGCCGCAGGCTGCTGGAGCGGCTCCTGGATCGGATCCAATGGGATCCGCAAAAGCACCGGCTGATTTTTGTGGGGGATTACATTGACCGGGGGGAAGACCCCAAGGGCGTCATTGAGCTGATCATAGGGCTCCGAAGGCAGTCCGGCGCCGTGGATTGCCTCATGGGTAATCATGAGCACCTGTTGCTGGAATACCTTACGACCGGCGATCCCAGGTTGTTTCTGGCAAACGGCGGGAGGACCACCCTCGAGAGCTACGGCATGGGCGCAAGCACCCCGGCTGCGCCCCTGATCCCGGCCCATCACCTGGATTTCCTTGGTTCCCTGAAACTGTATTTGGAGCTGGAAGAGTACCTTGTGGTTCACGCAGGGCTTAGGCCCGGAGTGGAGCTGACCAAGCAGAACCCGGAAGATCTCCTGTGGATACGGGATACGTTCATTCAATCCGACTATGACTTCGGTAAGATCGTGGTTTTCGGTCACACACCTTTTCACGAGCCCCTGGTAAGGGCAGACAAGATAGGCATTGATACCGGCGCCGTTTATGGAAACAAGCTTACCTGTTTGGAACTCCCGAGCCGCACGTTCGTATCTGTGTGGGCTTGACCCTGACGATCTAAACTATGCTCCAGGCAAAATCCTCCCCTTCAAGAACGGCGGCAGGGGTGTGTTTGACCATCTGCTCGGCCTCGTCAAAGCTTCCCAGGATGGCGGCTGCGGCCTCCACGGCCTTTGAAAGCAGGGGAGGGCGATCATACACGGAGTGGGCGTCGCTCGAGATCACGTGCGCCAGACCACGCTTCAACAGGGTTTCAGCCCCTTGCCGAGCCACCCTGCCGAAACCGCCTGTGAGGCTCATGGCGGTCAACTGGGCCAGTGAGCCCATTTCCACGAACTCCTCCAGAATCAAGGGATCGCGAAGGATCAGGGCGTTTCGTTCCGGGTGCGTAATAATGGGGGTGATGCCGTGGAGCTTGAGCTGAAAGATCTCTTCCTTTACGCCTTCCGGAATGCTGTTTGAAGGCAGCTCCACCAGGAGATACTTGCCCATGTTGTCGATGGTGACCGCCCTGCCTGCACGGACGGCCTCCACCATGCCGGGCAGCACGTGGACATCCCCGCCCACACGGATCTCCAAGGGCAGGCCCCGCCTTTTAAGGGCCTCTTGTAGATTCAGTACGTCCTCTTGAACACTCTCGAGGTCGTTCTCGTAGAGCCCGTTCAGCATGTGGGGTGTGGCTACCGTGATCCGGATGCCGTCCTGCAAGGCCATTTCCGCCATGGCCAGGCTCTCTTCCATGGTGTCCGGCCCGTCATCCAGCCCGGGCAGTATGTGGCAGTGGATGTCAATCATTTTCAACTTCTTGGGGACGCCCTTTATATATTAAGATTTTTACGTAGCAGGGGGGACGCCCTTTATATCTTTACATTTCCAGGCATTCCATTTGGCACCCACAGCACAGCAGATTCTCTTCTCGACGGACTTATGAATCAGGCCGGATCGGAAGGCGTGTCCACTGAGACCCATGTAAGCTTGAGAGTCTAAAGAGGCTTCCAAGATGCCAGGGGTCAAACGGCTGCACCAGGAATCGGACAATTCCGGCAAACCACCCTATATATCTACATCTACGGCCACCATCATGGCGTCATAGGTGTTCTGGTCGGAACCCTAAAAAAGAATCTTTTGAGTTCCCCTTGCAGCCGGGATCCATGAGGGAGTAGAACAAACAACTCATAAAGATCCAAGTAAAATCATCTCCGATCGTTGATGGCGAAGCCAAAGTTAGCATATCCACCCCTCAAAGAGCATAAAACAAAATGATTACGACATGCCACTGGGGCGGCATGACCTCAGAAAACTCTAGACTCTTGAGTTCTTTTTGCGCTTGTCACTATTCCGGTGTTCCATTTTTACTTCCCCCTTTGCCTTAAGTAATAAAATAATGTACGTCCCCTATTGCACTCTTCGTCAATACCTTTGATTTGTAAATTGGCCATCTTTTATTTCCTCTGTCTCAATTTTTCATAATTTTATAAGCTTTTTTCATGAAAAACAAGAGGAATTCCGAGAAGTTCCCATTGACTCACCGGCCAAACCCCAGTGGATGAGACTGGTGCCATTTCCATGCGGTCTCAATCATCCGCTCGGGGTCTTCGAACCGGGGTTTCCATCCCAGCTCTTTCCGAATGCTTTCGGAGGATGCAACCAGCCGGGCCGGATCACCGGGTCTCCTTTCAGCCTCCACCGCCGGGATGTCAAAGCCGGTAACCCGCCTTGCGATCTCGATGATCTCCAGCACGGAGTAGCCGGTCTGGCAGCCCAGGTTGTAGATCATGCTGTTCGACCCTTCAACCAGCGTCTCTGCGGCCAGGATGTGCGCTTGGGCAAGGTCGGTCACATGCACATAGTCGCGGATGCAGGTCCCATCCGGTGTGTCCCAGTCCGTACCGAAGACGGCGACGGACTGCCTCTGCCCGAGCGCCACCTGTAGCACGATGGGAATCAGGTGTGTCTCCGGGTCGTGATCCTCACCGATGTCACCGCTCTCATCGGCCCCGGCCGCGTTAAAGTACCGCAGGGAGGCGTACTTCATGCCATGGGCCCGATCAGCATCCTCCAGCATATGTTCGATGAACAACTTGGAGCGGCCGTAAGGGTTCGTGGGGACCCTCGGGTGGGACTCTTCAATGGGCACCGACTCAGGCTCCCCGTAAACCGCCGCAGTTGAGGAGAGCACAAACCGCAGCGCTCCCTGCCCCTTCATGGCGGTCAGCAGCCTGGTTGTCCCGGCCACGTTGTTGTCGTAGTAGGCCAGGGGGCGCTCCATGGATTCCCCCACCAGGGAAAACGCCGCAAAGTGCATGACGCACTGGATCCGCCGCTCTGCAAGCACCCGGCCGACCAGAGCCGTGTCGCCCAGATCCCCCCGTACAAAATCCAGGCCGCTGACCGCCTCCCTGTGCCCCTTGGACAGATCATCCAGCACAGTCACCTCGTGGCCCCGGCGTACAAGCTCTCTAGCAACGTGGGAGCCGATGTAACCAGCCCCGCCCACCAGAAGAAACCTTATCATTTCATGACTCCTTTCTTTTATTGGGGACGTTCTTTATATATTTACATTTCCAGGCATTCCATTTGGCACCCATAGCAGATTCTCTTCTCGACGGA
>CAYPSZ010000374.1:0-55502 GCA_964413125.1 uncultured Desulfobacterales bacterium | reverse complement strand
CCAAGAAGGTCCAGATCCCCTTGGGAAGGCTCCCTTCGAATATCAAGGATCGCCACCACGGCGCGAAGTGATCCCCTGTGGCTGAAGTAGTTTTCAATCATGGGTTTCCATGCCGCCCGGACCCGGGGCGGCACCTTGGCGAAGCCATATCCCGGGAGGTCCACCAGGTTTAGGAAGTTGCTGACGGAAAAGAAGTTGATGGCCTGGGTACGTCCCGGGGTCGACCCGGTTCTGGCCAGATTCCGGCGATTGACGAGGACGTTGATGAGGGAGGACTTGCCCACATTGGATCGGCCGGCGAACGCCACCTCGGGCGGGCCGGCAGGGGGATACTGGTCAGGCCTGAAGGCGCTCTTGATGAAAGTTACATTCATGTATCAGCGTTCCTTGAGAAACGCTTCAATACGGTCCAGCCCTTCGTGAATGTTGTCCAGGGAGTTTGCGTAACTGAATCGGAGGTACCCTTCGGCGTTGCTTCCAAAATCTATGCCCGGTGCCACCCCTACGCCCGCTTTTTCAAGGAGCTCAAAGGCCAGATCAAAAGAGCTATTGGACAGGTGTCCGGCGTTCACCAGGATGTAAAACGCTCCAACCGGTTCCACGGGCAGGCCGAAACCCATCGCCCTTAGCCTTCGTACCATTGCAACGCGCCGCTCGTCGTAAATCGCGCGCATACGTTTCACATCGGCGCCGGCTTCGGTCAATGCCGAAATTCCGGCCCACTGGCTGACGCTTCCGGCGGAGATGAAGAGGTTCTGTTGAATCTTCTGCAGGGGCCGGACAAACCTTGTAGGTGCTATTATGTAGCCCAGACGCCAACCTGTCATGGCATAGGCCTTGGAGAATCCGTTAAGTACAAAGGCCTCGTCAGTGTACTCCAGAATGGTATGCTCTTTTTTCCCGTAGACCAGACCGTGATAGATCTCATCTGAAATCACGGGAACGCCCAAGCCTGCAATGACTTCCATTCGCGAGGAAGACAGTAGGCTGCCCGTCGGGTTTGAGGGGGAGTTGATAAGAACGGCGCCCGTCCTGGAAGTGATTCGGCTCATGATGTCCTCGGGACGATACTGAAATCCGTCTTCCTCGTATACGTCCACAAAGGCGGGCCTCGCCCCCAGAAACCGGGCGAAATTGGGATAACAGGGATAGTGGGGATTGGAAATTATGATTTCATCACCCGGGTTCAGCAGGGCCGAGAACACCATGAAGAGGGCGGGGGAAGTCCCCGACGTAACGATCAATCGTTCGGGGTCTATTTCCACACCGTAGGTTTCATGGTAATGGAGGCTGATGGCCTCGCGAAGTTCAATGATGCCTTGACTGTGGGTATAGTGGGTGCATCCTTCCCGCAGAGCCTCTTCAGCTGCAAGACGGATACACTCAGGCGTGTCAAAGTCGGGCTCTCCTATTTCAAGGTGAATGATGTTCCTGCCGGACCTCTCAAGTTCATGGGCTCGTTCAAGCACCTCCATTACAATGAACGGTTTGATGAGGTCGGCTCGATCCGCGATGCCGTGCATGGTGTCTTCCTTAAATGACCTTGTTAAGAGGATATTCTATTATCCCTTCAGCTCCGGCCTTCATAAGCTCTGGGATTAGGTCCCGGACCCTGCGGGATTCCACGACCGTCTCTACGCTCAGCCAGGGTTGTTCGTGAAGGTGCGCCACAGTAGGGGCGTGCAGGCTCGGAAGAAGCTTAACTACCTTATTGAGCAGTTCTTTGGGGACATTCATCTTGAGCCCCACCATGTTTTCGGCACGCAACGCTCCTCTGAGGAGCAGAATGATCCGGCTGATTTTATCCCGCTTCCAGGGGTCCTCGTAGGACACATGGTTGGCGATGAGCTGGGTGTTGCTTTTCATGAACTCGTGGATGATCTTGAGGCCGTGAGCACGAATGGTGCTACCCGTCTCGGTAACTTCCACCACGGCGTCCGCCAGTCCTGAAACCACCTTGGCTTCGGTGGCGCCCCATGAAAACTCCACCTGCACATTGATTCCCCGTTCGTCAAAGTACCTCTTGGTGTAGTTGACGAGTTCCGTAGATATTTTACACCCTTCCAGGTCTTCCAATCGGTTGATCGGGGAGTCTTTGGGTACGGCAAGGACCCAACGTGCAGGGTTCTGGCTGACTTTTGAGTACACAAGGTCGTCTACGACCCTTACATTGGATCCGTTTTCCTCTATCCAGTCCTTCCCGGTAAGCCCCGCATCTATGGCGCCACTTTCAACATACCTGGACATCTCCTGCGCCCGGCATATGCTGCAATCGATGGTTTCATCGTTGATGTCGGGGAAATAGCTCCGATCATTGACATTGATCCGCCAACCGGATTTCTCGAACAGATGGATTGTGGCCTTTTGGAGGCTTCCTTTGGGGATTCCAAACTTCAGCTTGTTCATTTTCCATATACCTTCTTTGGATCGAATTTGGGTTCTCCAACAATGGTGACGCTTCCATCTCTGGAGACATTTCTAAAAAAACAGCTTTCATGTCCGGTATGACAGGCTGCTCCGCCCACTTGCTCAACCTGAAAAAGGACCGTATCATTGTCGCAGTCCACGAAGACGTCACGCAACTTCTGGACGTTTCCTGAGGTGCCGCCCTTATGCCAGAGTTCATTTCGCGAGCGGCTCCAGTAATGAGCCTCACCGGTGGCAAGGGTCTTGTGCCAGGATTGTTCGTTGATGTATGCAAGCATGAGCACGCGGCCGCTTTCGTGGTCCTGGACGATGGCAGGGAGGAGGCCGCTCCCCTTTTTGAAGTCAAGTTCAACCATACTAAAACCTCCTAAAACTGAACACATAATAATAACACATCATTCAATAGAGTGAAAACAAATTCATCCCTCGGCGCTCAACTGCCCGCAGGCGGCTGAGATATCCCACCCCTTGCTCTTTCGGATTATCGCCGTGAAGTTTCTCCGGATCAACAGCTCTTGGAACGACTGGATGCGATCCGGAGCGGATGGGGCTAGATCAAGGTCCGGATGAGGATTCAGGGGGATCAGATTAATCTTGGCCTTGAGACCGCTAAGCAGGCGCGCCAAGTTGAGTGCGTCCTCATCTGCGTCGTTTACATCTTTTATCAGGATATACTCGAAGGTGATCATTCTGCGATTGGGGAGGGGGAACATACGGCAAGCCTCGATTAGGTCCCCTAGTGAATAGGTTCGGTTTACGGGCATAAGGAACGTGCGGGTGTTCTCATCCGCTGCATTAAGGCTGACGGCCAGATTCACATTCACGTCACGGCCCAGTCGCTTCATCACGGGTAACAGCCCGCAGGTGGACAAGGTCACCTTGCGATGGGAGAAGTTAAGACCATCACCGGCTGTCAGGTTGCGAATTGCACGGACAACGGACTCGTAGTTGGCCAAAGGCTCACCCATTCCCATGAACACAATATTCGTAAGTCGCGTAGGGTCAGGCATGGCTCGACGTACCTGAATCACCTGATCCAGGATTTCCCCGGCGGCGAGGTCCCGCCTAAAGCCCCGGCGTCCTGTGACGCAGAAACGGCACCCCATGGCACAGCCGGCCTGGGAGGATATGCATAAGGTGAAGTGTCCCCGCTCCGGGATGAGAACTGACTCGATGCTGTAGCCGTCTTGAAGGCGAAAACGTGTCTTTTGGGTTCCATCCCGGGAGGTAATGGTTTCAGCTCTCTCGAGGCCGCCGGCCGCAGCAAGCCGGGTGAGTTCGTGTCGAAGATCCTTGGGCAGATTCGTCATCTCGTCGAAGGAAGAAGCCAGCTTCTTGAAGAACCACCGGCGAATCTGGCGTCCGCGGTAGGCAGGCAGCCCCAAGGCTTCACACCACTGCTCGGTTTCCTTTCCGCTCAGCCCTTTGAGGTCGGTGTGTTCATAATTCGCTGCGGACCGGGCGTCCCTTGAAGACGTGACGGGATCGAAGCTCTCGAATGGTGATGCCTCGACTTTCACGCCGGCACCTCTTTTTTCATGTTGGAGCCGTCCTCGCAAGCATTCCGGATAAGGGAGGACGGGTTGTGGCACATGGTCCTTAGTTTTGCCAGTTCCCAGACATAATCGTAGAGGTGGAGCCCTTTGCTGGCAGCAATAATTTCACCGTCTCGCACGCCGATTTCGCCCGCCATGTACTCTTTCAGTAGTTGAATGGCTCCTAGGTTGGCGGGGAAACCGTTCCAGAGGTCCCAGGACCTGAAGTATACGATGAAATGAAGAGCACCTTCCCTCACGCGGGTGTCGATGCCTCTGAGGCAAGGGGGATCATTCAGAAACAAGGCTTCGGGATCCCCGACGGTCATATATGCCTGGTTGGTTTCGAAACCGTCTTCCCTGTACATGCGAACAACTTCCCCTATCTGACGTTCCAGATACCAACCATAGGTATAGTCCTCACCGGGCTCTTTCATGGAGGTCATGAGATAGGGAAGATAATCCTCCAGATATCCTTCCGCCACCGGGTTGGGAATGCCCAGCGAAGGGGGGATGTCCGGGAGAAGGGGACGTACAACCGGGTGGCGGATATGAACTGTAATATAATCGAATTCCAGACGCCTCTGCCCTGCGTAGCTGCCCCTGTCAATAATGTACTCTCTGCCTGTTTCCAGGAGCCTGTATACACATTGAAACCAGGCGTCAGGAAGGTCCCGCGCCTCGATGGACTCAAGCTTCATGCATCCTCCATGGCCCTGCAAACCTCTTCTGCGAATCTCGAACAGGATACCTCTTCCGCTCCTTCCATGAGCCTGGCCAGGTCATAGGTGACCGTTTTCCTGATGAACGTCCTTTCCAACCCGCGCTCAATGAGCCCGGAGGCCTCGGACCAGCCCAGGTGATTCAGCATCATGGCCCCGCTCAGGATTAGGGAAGAGGGGTTGACCTTGTCCAGCCCGGCGTACTTGGGGGCGGTTCCGTGGGTCGCCTCGAAAATCGCATGGCCGCTTTCATAATTGATATTGGCCCCGGGTGCCATTCCTATGCCTCCCACCTGGGCGGCCAGGGCGTCCGATATGTAGTCGCCGTTCAGGTTCATGGTGGCTATGACGTCGAATTCCTCGGGCCTGGTAAGGGCCTGCTGGAAGAATATGTCGGCGATGACGTCGTTGACGACTATGCGGTCGCCCGGCCCTTCGGGCCCTAGGTCATTCCAGGTCAGGGTCTTATCGGGGTACTCCTCCCTGGCAAGGTCATAGCCCCACGATCTAAACGCACCCTCGGTATATTTTTGAATGTTTCCCTTATGGACCAGGGTTACACTCTTTCTTCCCCTTGAAACAGCAAAGTCCAGGGCGGCCCGCACCAACCTGCGACTCCCTGTACGGCTGATGGGTTTTACACCCAGAGCCGCGTCTTCCGGAATGCTCCACCCATAGGTATCCTGAAGAAATTTTCTAAGACGGGCGGTGTCTTCGCCCCCTGATTCCAGCTCAAGCCCGGCATAAACGTCTTCGGTGTTTTCGCGGAAGATAGTCATGTCCACCTTCCAGGGCTCCCTGACCGGGCTTGGGACGCCCTGAAACCATCGGACCGGGCGCACACATGCGTAAAGGTCCATTTTCTGTCTCAATGTTACGTTGAGGCTTCGAATGCCCTGGCCCACGGGAGTTGTGAGCGGACCCTTGATGCCTACCCTGAAATCCTTAAAGGCCTGGATGGTCTCGGAGGGCAGCCATTGTCCGGTGTTGAGGAAGGCCTTTTCACCTGCAAGGACTTCTTTCCAGGTAATTCTCCGGCCACGAGGCCCGCTGAGCTCCACTGCCCGGTCTATGACCAGGGCCGCGGCCCGCCGGATGTCCGGACCAATGCCGTCGCCTTCGATAAACGGAATGATCGGGTTGTCAGGCACCACGAGTCGACCCTCTTTCAAGCCGATTTTTTTCTCCGTATTCAACTTAAGCTCCCCCTGATGGATGGTGTCGGGATATTTGATTGAATCCTATCATTTCCCTTGAGGCGGTCAACGTCTTTCCAAGGGTTGATTTGTTTCCTTGAGCTTGCGAAAAATCCCTCGTTTCCGGATGGCCGAAAGGCAAATAAACGTGGCGGCGTCATTGACAGAAAATCATGCACTGAAGGCCGAAAAGTGTTGACAAGATCAGGATATGGGCTAAAATATAAAGATTTTGGTTTTATAGCGGCCTTGGCATCGCCAGGGCCTTATTATTGTTCAGGAAAGGATGTGATACTCATGCTTTGTGAAACCGTAAAACAAGGGCAGGACTGCTTTTTCATGGACAAGAGCGGCTGCAGATTCAACGGCGGTCGTTGCCATACAGTGGTTGAGCAGTGTGAGGGCTGCCAGCGCGTCCAGGAACTTTCCATGGGCAAGTACTGCATCAGCTTCCCCGATCCCTCGGTCAAGTGGCGTTCGGGCTTCTGCAGCATGGCCACCCACGTTAAGGCCTCAAATGGAACCCAGACAAACGGCAAGATCAATCCTCTGAAGGCGTCCAAGCGCAGGGGACATTAAGGCTCAAGGACCTGTTCCCGGCCTGAAACATCCTTGGGTATCCAGGCCCGGAAACCGTTTCCGAGGCCGGGGATCAGTTATGCCTCGGCCTCGGATTAACAGGCTGACCTTTGAGGACCCTCCAAATCACAATGGCTGTCTTTCCAGGTGCAGGAGAAATTCCCTGTTTCCTTTGGGCCCAAGGACAGGACTGGCGGCCCGGTCAGTGACCGTCCATCCCTGTTCCAAAAAAGCGTAGGAGAGGTCCTCGATAACTTGCTCGTGAAGCGCCGGGTCCCTCACAACACCTCTTTTCCCGACCTTTTCCCGGCCCACCTCGAACTGAGGCTTTACAAGAGTGACCATGAAGGCCTCAGGTTCCAGGAGCCTGCCTACAGCCGGGACCACTGTCCTGAGGGAAATGAACGATACATCTATGACAGCGCCTTGGGCCGTTTCTCCCAGCGCCTCGGGGGTGAGATGTCTGATGTTCGTCTTTTCAAGGAGCCGGACCCTGGGATCGTTTCTAAGGGTCCAGTGAAACTGCCCGTACCCCACATCAACGGCGATAACGCGTGCAGCACCTCTCTGAAGGAGGCAGTCCGTGAAACCGCCTGTGGAGGCTCCCACGTCCAGCATGGTCTTACCATCAATATCCAAGCGGAACAGGCCAAGGGCATGGGCGAGCTTGAGGCCGCCGCGGCTGACAAAAGGCGGTGAAGATCGCATTCGGATCTTTGCTGAAACCGGGACGGCCTGTCCTGGTTTGTCAACGCGCACGCCTTCCACGTGAACGGCACCCGCCATGATAAGGGCCTGAGCTTTTTGACGGCTCTCCATCAGCCCCCTTTGTACCAGGAGTTTATCCAGCCTTATCCTGAGCTCCGGGTTTTCAGCGGAAAAAATGCTCAGCCTCCTTCACAACGGCGTTTACATCCAGGCGGTATAGGGACCGTAGGACCCTTATGGGGCCGTGTTCCACAAATCTGTCGGGCAGGCCCAGGCGACGGATGATCACTTTATGTAGAATTCCAGCGTCATTCATATACTCCAGAACGGCGCCGCCCAGCCCGCCGAGCCGGGAATTCTCTTCCACAACCATAACCCGGCCGGTTCTAAGGGCCCGGGTTTTCAGTTCAGGGTCAAGAGGCTTGACAAATCGTGTGTTGATCACTTCCACCTGGTACCCCTTCTCCTCCAAGGCCTCGGCGGCTGCAAGAGAAGGAGCAACCATGCTGCCCAGAGCCAAAATGGTCAGATCCTTTCCCTCCCGCAGGATTTCGGCCTTGCCCACATGGAGTTCCCTAAAGGCTGAATCCAGGGGTATGCCCGTGCCCATACCCCTGGGATACCTTATGGCCACGGGCCCTGGCTGTTTCAAAGCGGTGAAAAGCATATGACGAAGTTCGTTTTCATCTCCGGGGGCCATGACGGTCATGTTGGGCAGGATGCGAAGAAATGATATGTCAAAAGGGCCGTGGTGTGTGGGTCCGTCCTCGCCCACCAGCCCTCCCCGATCCACACAGAATACGACCGGCAGGTTTTGAAGGCAGACATCGTGGATTATCTGATCGTAGGCCCTTTGAAGAAACGTGGAATATATTGCCACAACCGGGCGAAGGCCTTCAACAGCCAAGCCGGCGGCGAAAGTGACAGCGTGCTGCTCTGCAATGCCTACATCCAGGAAACGATCAGGATAGGCTTGTGAGAACTTGTAAAGGCCTGTGCCCTCGGGCATGGCTGCGGTGATTGCGAATAGGGTCTGAATTTCGCCGCCCAATTCCACCATTGCATCTCCGAAGACCTCGGTATAGGTGGGAGGCGGTAAAGTGGAAACACGGCAAGGCGTACCGGTCTCGATCTCAAACTCCCCGACACCATGGTAGTGGGAAGGGTCTTTTTCCGCAGGGGGGTAGCCTTTGCCCTTTACGGTCAAAACATGCACCAGAACCGGCCCGTGTATGTGCAGAGTGTTCTTGAAGGTCTCGATGAGCCGGTCCAGACGGTGTCCTTGAATGGGACCGATGTACTTGAACTTGAACGCCTCGAACAGCATGCCGGGGGTGAAAAAGGTCATGAGGGAGTCCCCGCTCCTCTGGACGAGGCTGAGAATATTCTCTCCCACACCGGGTACTGATTTCAAAAATGATTCCAGGTCCTTTCTGAAATTGACGAACCTCTTTCCCGACATCTTGCGGCTCAGGAAGGAGGAGAAGGCCCCAACGTTTGGAGCGATGGACATCTCATTGTCGTTCAGAACCACGATGAGATCTCTTTCAGTGTCTCCCGCCTGATTCAAGGCCTCATAGGCCATACCGCCGGTCATGGATCCGTCGCCTATGACTGCGATGACACGGTTTTTTAGACCCCTAAATAAGTTTGCGGTGCTGATGCCCAGCCCGGCGGAAATGGAGGTGCTGCTGTGTCCGGTATCAAAGGGGTCAAAGGGGCTTTCCGCCCGCTTGGGAAAGCCGCTTATACCCCCATGTTGTCTAAGGGTATGGAAACGGTCTCTCCTGCCCGTGATCAGCTTGTGAGCGTAGGACTGGTGGCCCACATCCCAAATAATCTTGTCCCGCGGCGTATCAAATGCATAGTGGAGTGCCAGCGTGAGCTCCACCACGCCCAGGCTGGGGGCGAGGTGCCCACCGGTCCTGGATACCGTCTCGATTATCACGGTGCGGATTTCAGAAGCGAGGCGTTCCATTTCCTGGACCGAGAGCTCCCGAAGATCCGCGGGGGTCTCGATTCCATCCAAGATACTCTCCTGTTTATTGTCTTCGCTCATCTCCGTCTCTCAATGATGTACCGTGCAATGGCTCGCAAAAGGTCGGCCCGGTGATCAAACGGGATCAGCGAATCAATGGCGCCGTTCACGAGGTCTTTCCTGATTCTCTTTGATTCTTCCATGCCATGGGCCGCCGGCCAGGTCATCTTCCCTCGCTCCTCATCGCTGCCGACATCCTTGCCCATGGCATTTCGGTCACCCTCGATGTTGAGAATGTCATCCGAGATCTGAAAGGCGAGCCCTATCTTTCTCCCATATGCAGCGAGGGCCTGGATCATGGCTTCGTCCGCGTTACAGAGGATAGACCCGCTCACAACAGAAACCGTGATCAGGTCTGCGGTTTTGTGGGTATGGATAAAGGTTACCTTTTCAGCTTCAGGAACCTCTTTTTCCGATTGGATATCCACGACTTGCCCGCCCACCATTCCTTGATATCCGGCCGCTTTTGAGACCCAATGTATCAATCGAAGCAAGGCTTCCGGCGGGGTGCCTTCGGGAAGCCGCATCCCGGCAAGGATCCCGAAAGCCTCGGTCAGCAGCCCGTCGCCCGCCAGGAGCGCCAATGCTTCGCCGAATATGGTGTGGTTGGTGGGCTTACCTCGCCTGAGGTCGTCATTGTCCATTACGGGGAGATCGTCGTGTATCAAGGAGTAGGTGTGGATCAATTCCAATGCACAGGCCGCGGGCAACACGTCGTGTCCGTCCCCTCCCACCGCTTCAGCCCCGGCAATGCAAAGAATCGGACGAAGCCTCTTCCCCCCGGCAAAAAGACTGTAACTCATGGCCCGAATCAAGTCGGCGGCCGGGCCTTCAGCAGGCGGAAGGCAGGTCTTAAGGGCCTGTTCGACGATTTCTCGCTTGGCGGCGAGTTGGGAGCTAACATCATTCATGGAGTGTCGTTCTCGATCCGGTCGGGTTCAAAGGGCTTCTCCACAAGGCCGCCATCTTGTTTCCGCATAAGGAGTGTGACCTTTTTTTCCGCCTCGTCCAGCTTGCGCGAGCAGAATGCCGCGAGCTGCATTCCCTCCTCGAAGATTGTGAGGGACTCCTCCAGGGACATCTCCCCGCTCTCCAGCCGTTGAACAATTTCCTCCAGGCGCTTCATGGATCCTTCAAACGTGTTTTTTGACATGATGTTTCCTCGAGCATAAATTTATCATTTTCTTACGGCCTAAAGATCTTGTCAACCAGGCACTGGATGGAGCCACGGGCGAGGGTGACTTCAACGCGGTCTCCCGTGCTTGCGTCTTGGGCCTGTTTGAGTATTTGGCCTTGCGGAAGAACCCTTGTGATGCTGTACCCTCTTCCAAGGACTTGATGGGGATCGAGGCTCTTGAGCCTTCCCACAAGAGAGGACAGCGCGGAACGTTGCACGGAAAGCGTGTGTATGGTGTCGGCTCGGAGTGCGCGCTTGAGAAACTCCAGTCCCTGTATGAGCCCTTTGATTCGACTCTGAGGGCCACTGCGGGTGAGTTTTGTGGAAGCCGTGGAAAGCCGGATAACCTTCTCCCGCACCAGGAAAGCCTGATTCCTAACGAGCCGATCGGTCAGCTCGTCGAGTCGTATCCAGGACTGCTGGATAGCCCTTTTGGGATCTTTAACCCTGGCCTCCAAGTGACTCACCCGCTCACGTCGACTCGAAAGCCCTGCCCTCAGGGCGGATCCAAGCCTTCGCTCAAGATCCAGTATCCGTTTTTCCAGAGCCTCCTTCTCAGCTACAAGCAGTTCAGCCGCGGCTGAAGGGGTGGGGGCCCGCAGGTCTGCGGCCAGGTCGGCAATGGTCGTGTCTATCTCATGCCCGACTGCTGAAACAACGGGTATCCGGGAGGATCGAATGGCACGGGCCAAAGCCTCTTCATTGAAGGGCCACAGGTCTTCAAGGGATCCGCCGCCCCGCGTAAGGACAATTACGTCCACATCAAGGTGGCGGTTGACAATGTCAAGGGCCTCTATGATCTCCGCCGCCGCCAGGTCGCCCTGCACGCGCACGGGCACGACCGTTATCCGGATGTTTACAAAGCGTCTATGGATCACATTCAGAAAGTCACGGATTGCTGCGCCGGTAGGACTGGTGATGACAGCCACGTGTGAGGGCAGGAAGGGTATGGGACGTTTGATTTCATTCAGGAAGAGCCCCTCCAAAGCCAGCTTCTTCTTGAGCTGCTCATATGCAAGGGCGAGGGCTCCAACGCCTAAGGGTTCCAGGTATTCCAGTATGAGCTGATATTCCCCACGAGGCTCATACAAGCCAACCCGACCTTGGGCGATCACCTTCATGCCGTCCTCGGCGCGGAAACGGAGCGTTCTAACACGCGGTCGAAACATGACGGCCCTAATCTGTGAGTATTCATCCTTTAGCACCATGTAGCAGTGGCCGGAGGAGGGGGTGCTCACGTTGGATATTTCACCCTCGACCCAGATGAATGGAAAGCGGGTCTCCAGCAGGTCTCGAATCTCTGCGGTCAGCATTGAAACCGTGTAGACACGAGGGCCACGGATTTCCATCGGTTCATCGAATTCTTTCACCTTGTCCTCACAGTTGCTCGGGAGAGGCCCGGAAAATGGCTCACACCGAATGTTCGCGGTAAAGAATCCTATAGTAACGGGGAACTACAGACAACCCCTATGATTGACAGGGGCTACTGTTTTCCATATTCTCATATGAAAATTCTTGCTTCTTCGAACGCCGATGGCTAAAGATCCACTCAACTTCGGTCTTTTTTCGACTGTGGATTTCTTTGTGCGGTTTCGATCTTTCAAAAGATGTCCCATCTCCGGATTGTAGACTTGCCGGATCACATAGTTCAGTTTATTAATGGGAACCACCGGGCCTGAAAAGAGGAGGGAATGCAAGTGGGAGACACAATGTTTACAGAAGAGGATCTGGCCTTGATTCGCAGGAAAGGCATGTCTATCGAGGACGTTCAAGCTCAGGTGGAAGCCATGCAAAAGGGATTTCCTCGCATCGAGCTGGATCGAGCATGTACCTTAGGGGATGGAATCCTCCAGCTAAAAGACAAGGAGATGGAACGCCTCGGCGCGGTTTATGAGGAGGAGGCCCGGTCAGGAAGGGCCATGAAATTCGTCCCGGCCTCAGGGGCCGCCAGCCGGATGTTCAAGGTGCTCCAGTCGGCCCGGAATCATCCCGGCGGAATTCGAGCCGATGATATCGCTCGAAAAGCTGAGGACGGCGATGAAGAGAGCGCCAAGTTGGTCCGCTTTTTTAGCGGGCTGAGAGGGCTCGCCCTTTACGATTCCCTGCGCTCAGCCATGGCGGAGCATGGAATCGATGCGGATGACTGTATGGGTGATGGTAATTATCAGGACATTCTGGATTACTTGTTGGGGCCTGAAGGGCTGGACGCCGCCAATCTGCCCAAGGGCCTGATTCCATTCCATGCCTACCCTGACGGAACGAATCGTACCCCTTTCGAAGAGCACATGGTGGAGGCCTGTATTACCGTTCGGGACCAAACCGGGCGAGCCATGGTCCACTTCACGGCTTCACCTGAGCATGAGAAGGCTATACGCAGCCACCTGGAGGAAAAACGACCGGTCTATGAGGGTCCTGACACTCACCTGGTTACGGATGTCAGCATACAGATGCCCCATACGGACACCATAGCCCTGGAAATGGACGGCCGGCCGTTTCGAGATGAGAACGGCAGGCTCCTATTCAGACCAGGAGGACATGGGGCCCTTCTGGAAAACCTGAATATGTTGCAGGGGGACCTTGTCTTTATCAAGAACATCGACAACATTGTCCCTGACCGCATGAAGCAGCCCACAGTGTCTTATAAGAAGGCCCTGGGAGGCCTTCTTATCAAAGTCCGGCAGGAGGCTGCTATGCATGTCAATGCACTGGCTGCGAAGAAGCCTTCCGGCGAAGCCCTGGACAGGGCCTTTGATTTCGTTGTACACAAGCTTTCCGCCGGACCTCCCTCGAATCTCTCCACGGAGTCCGTGGAGGAGAAGAGAGACTTCCTGCTTTCCAGGTTGAACCGACCCATTAGGGTATGCGGCATGGTGCGTAATGAAGGGGAACCGGGCGGCGGCCCTTTTTGGGTGAGGCACAAGGACGGCAGCTTGTCTCTGCAGATTGTGGAAGCAAGCCAAGTGGATATGGGATCCCCGGCCCAGAAATCCGTTTGGACCTCTTCAACGCATTTCAACCCCGTTGACCTGGTATGCAGTCTTCGGGACTTCCGGGGCCGGCCCTTTGATCTGCGGCAATACCGGGACCCTGAGACCGGGTTCGTTTCCCTAAAAAGCAGCATGGGTAGGGACCTCAAAGCCCTTGAACTGCCTGGTTTGTGGAACGGTGCCATGGCGTGGTGGAATACCATTTTCGTTGAAGTCCCTCTTGAAACGTTCAACCCTGTAAAAACCGTCCTGGACCTGCTCCGTGACGAGCACCGGATCACATGAGGCTGACCGGTAAAGGCCTCGATCGGTCGGGGATGGGATACCTGGGTCTCTGGCTCAAAGGGGTCTGTATGGGCGCCGCGGATGTGGTTCCCGGCGTCTCCGGAGGAACCATTGCCTTTATCCTGGGTATATACCAGGAGTTGATTACCGCCATCCGCTCCTTTGATATGCGGTTTCTAAGGCTTATGGTCTCGGTGCGGTTCAGAGATGCCTTGGAAGTCGTCCACTGGAAGTTCCTGATGACCGTCGGGACAGGCATCCTGTTCGCGGTCTTTTCTCTGGCCCGATTGCTGAGCTGGTTGCTGCATAACCACCCTGTGGCTGTATGGTCTTTTTTTTTCGGCCTGATAGCAGGTTCTCTTATCACTGTGGGAGGTCGAATCGGAAATTGGAGCCCCGCTATTCCTGCAGGAATCCTGTTCGGCGCCGCCGGCACATACATGCTGGTAGGTATTGTCCCCATGGACACTCCCGTATCACCGTGGTTCCTGTTTGTGAGCGGTGCATTGGCCATATGCGCCATGATACTTCCCGGCATATCCGGCGCGTTTATCCTGGTTCTTCTGGGGAAGTACCTGTATGTCCTGGATGCGGTGAACAATCGCGACTTTTTTACCCTTTCCTTGGTGGCGGGAGGCGCCGTGGTTGGCCTGCTGACCTTTGCAAGGCTGCTGAACTGGCTCTTTCAAAGGTTTCACGACCTCACCATGGCGGTCCTCACGGGACTCATGCTGGGGTCCCTGAGGAGGATCTGGCCCTGGAAGCTTGTGTCTGAACCCGGAGCCGTCGAGGGCCCGGGATCCTTGTCAGGGGTACCAATCAATGTCCTGCCGTCCCAGTGGTCCCCCGAGGTTATCCTGGCCCTGGCCCTGGCCCTTGCCGGTTTCCTGGCTGTCTTGTTCGTCGGCAGAAGGGCCGGGTCCTTGTGAACCGACGTTATATGTTGCGGTTGGTTCTCACTCTGGCATGCGATTTGCAAAAAATGAACCGGGAGCGGCAAGGGGAGGGCTTCTGGTGCTGTTTTGCGGGAAGAGCTTATGGAATTTGTAAACCGAATTCAAGGGCACAAGACCGTTTCGGTCTTCGAGGATCTGCGCAGGCGGAGATCTCCCATGAGGTTTCACGTACTGGGAAGGGGATACGAGAGGTTGACGATTGTCACCGGCGTCGAGTCGCGGGATGGGCGAATGTTCATTCTCATTGACCTTCCGAACCACTTCGAGAATGATGTGCCTGATTGGGCCGGGGAGCGGGTCCAGCTGGAATTCACGGACAAGGATCGCATTCCACACTCCTGCCGAACCCAGATTGATCACCTTGATGGTGACGATCTATGGCTGGTATTTCCCCCCCACATAAACAGAATTCAGCGCAGGAGATACTTTCGCGTGGAGCCCCCTGCCGGGACGCGGCTCTCTTTTTCCTTCCAGGGTTTTAATATGGAAGCGCCGGTCCTGAACATCAGCATGGGCGGAGCATTTGTAAACAGTCCCGATAAATTGGATACGAGGGCTGTTCCCTTGCAAGCGGGTATGAGCCTTTATGACCTGCTCCTTATGGGCGCAATGGAGGAAGAGAAGGTCGAGGTGAGGATCAAGAGGGCTGAAGTTGTTCGAGTGGAGAAGATTCCGGAACACAGCAGGATCAATTCCGCCGTTCAGTTTTTTCGCATGGATAGGACCGATGAGGCGCTGCTCGAACGCTTCATCTACCACAGCCAAAGGGCGTTCCTAAGGAAGAGGAGCCTACTTGTGGGAACATAGAGATCGACGGACCTCTCACACGTACAAATCCACCATTGACCCCTGCAACCCCCTGGAGGCCACATGCCTGCCCGCGTCGTCATAAAGGTTTTGTCCGGAGGGCGGTCCATAGCCCAGAAACACCACATCCCTGAATAATTTATGCATATCCGCCGGGACGGGGCTTCCATTGTTCCTGCCGGTACCCGGTACAGGCAAGCGCGCGCGAGCGACCGGAAGAAGGGCTGTTGTAGGGCCCATTTTCATGGAAATATCCCTGAGAGAAGGGGTTAATACCTCCTTTTATAGGAATATATCCATACATATACGGCAGGTCAAGTCGGAAGTGATTGTTTTTTTGACGGTTGTCTCTCACCGTTAGAATTTTTAGGATGGGTTGGCTCGATCGGGCTAAAGGAGTTCCAATAGGGCCGCTTCCAGCATTTTGCCTGCCAACTCCCCGGGATCAGCTTCGTAAGTCCCTTCGGCTACCTTGAGTCTAAGCTCCTCCACTCTTGCAGCCCTTGCCGGGTCAGACTTATCAATGGCTTCCCGCGCCTTCATAACTTCACGGGATGTGATCGACAGCTCAACTTCAGTCTCGCCGTTCTTGACATGTTCCGGCTTGGCCTCCTTGGGTGATCCTTTTTCATGTCCCCTGGAAGCCTCTGTCTCCCTGGCCGTGTCCAGCAAATGGATGTTTTGATATGTTTCATCAATTTTCATGTCCGCTCCTTTAAAATGCCTGCGTTTCGCCTATTCGGCTTCATCGTGCCCGGCCAATGATCCTTCGTTTTCGGCCACAGCGTATTTCCCCGAGTTAACCTGCAGGGGGATACGGGATATGACCTGTTGGGACATCCTGTTGAGGGCCTGGCGCCGCCTGGCCTCCGAAGAGATGTCCACACGGTCGGCATATTGGCGGTTGGGCTCAAGGTTTTGCTGAACGAGGTTATTTCTCCTCTTCAACTGGTCGCCGTAGACGCGCAGGACGTTACGTATCTGATGCGTGGTAACCAATGTCCTCCTCCTCACTCTCAGATATCGGCCGACACGCGGAATACTTAAGGGTTTTTTGTTGCCACATCCAAAAAAACCTCCGGAATGGTTCCGAGAGATAAACATGATGAGCCTTTTCGCAAAAGGGTCCTTACGGCACCATTCTTGCTTATAACCTCTCAGGGATGAAGGAACACCCGATCCGGGGTTGATCGTTCCTGCATGTAGGTGCCGAGACGAATTTTCGGGACGGAGAAACGGAGGAGGTCGTATCATCGGTGCAAGTGGAATTGACGGACAGGGATTACCGGAATTTCAGCGATCTTATCTATGAGAAGTCCGGCATCAACCTTCATCAGGGTAAACGTGAACTTCTCAAGGCGCGGTTGGCCAAGGTGTTGCGACAGTTCAAGTTCACTTGCGTGGCTGAGTATTACGACTACCTTGTGAAGGATGAAAGCGGTGATGCTTTCATTCCCCTGCTGGATGTCATATCGACGAATCTCACGGCGTTTCTTCGTGAACCCAAGCATTTCGAGTTTCTTGCGGACACAGTGTGCTCCGAGCTTTTCCAGGAGGTCGGGCCGGGGGGGAAAAAAGAAATCCGGATATGGTGCGCGGGATGCTCAAGCGGCGAAGAGGCCTATTCCATAGCCTTCACCATGCTTGACGCCCTGCCGGAAAACCGACACAAAGACCTGCGTATTCTGGGCACGGATCTATCCACGCGTATGCTCCACCTTGCTGACAGGGGGGTTTATGAGGCTCAGAGGGTGGAGAAGATTCCTTATGACTTAAGACGCCGGTACTTTCAAAAAGGCGTAAACAGTTGGGCCGGCTATTACCGGGTGAAGCCCGGGGTGAGAGGCCTGATTCGCTTTCAGAGGCTTAATTTTATTGAACCTTTTTCGTTTCCGGAGTCATTCGACGTCGTTTTCTGCAGAAATGTCATGATTTATTTCGATAAGGAGACCCAGGAAAAGTTGATTAACCGGTTTTTCGAAGTTATCCGGAGCCCGGGGTATCTCTTCATAGGCCATTCAGAGAGCCTGACCGGAGTACATCACCGATTCCGGTATGTCAGACCCAGTGTGTACAAGAAGTGAGCCTTGGCAGCCGGAAGCGCGGGCAGCCATCAGCCGGTCATGCGGTCCTTTTCAATCCCCTGCTTCTTTATTTTCTCCACCAGTGTGGTCCGGTTCATCTTAAGGAGTTTTGCGGCACGGTTTTTCACCCAGTCCGCCTTCTCAAGGGCATGAATGATGAGCTGGCGCTCATAATCGCTCACGGCATTACTGAGAGACAGCCCCTCTTCGGGGATAAAGCCGTTTTCGTCCGTCTCGAGGGCATGCTTTTTGGCGATTTTTTCCGGAAGGTCTTCACCCGTGATGTTTTCTCCTTCCGAAAGAATAACCATTCGTTCAATAATGTTTTCCATCTCCCTGACGTTACCAGGCCAATCATAGCTGATAAGCGCCTTTAGGGCATCCTTGGTGATGCTCATCTGCTTCTTGCGCTTGTTTTTGGAGATATTTTCCAGGAAATGGTGGACGAGTAAGGGGATATCCGATTTTCGATCTCTCAGGGGCGGCAGCGAGACCGGGATGACCTTGAGCCGGTAGTAGAGGTCCTCCCTGAATTTGCCTTCTTCCACGAGCCTGTCAAGGTCTTTGTTGGTGGCCGCCAGTATCCGGACGTCGCACCGGATGGTTTTGGTTCCTCCGAGTCGTTCGAACTCCTGCTCCTGAAGTATGCGAAGCAGTTTTACCTGCAGGTGAGGGCTCATTTCAGCCACTTCATCAAGAAAAATGGTACCTCCGTTGGCCATTTCAAATCGGCCTATTCGGGTCCGGATGGCGTTGGTAAAGGCCCCTTTTTCGTGGCCGAAAAGTTCGCTTTCCAGGAGTTCTTCGGGTATGGCGCCGCAGTTCACAGGAATCAGGGGTTTGTCCTTGCGGCTGCTGTGGTAGTGAATAGCCTTGGCAACCAGTTCCTTGCCGGTTCCGGATTCACCCAGGATCAGCACTGTGCTGTTGGAGTCCGCCACCTTTTCAATAATGCGGAATACCTTGTTCATGGGAAGGCTGTCGCCTATGAAATTATCAAATTTATACTTTTTTCTGAGCTGTTTCTTAAGAGCCAGGTTCTCCCGTTTAAGGTCACGGAATTCAAGGGCCCTTTGCACCACCAGGAGCAGCTCTTCCATTTTCACGGGTTTGGCCAGGTAGTCGGCCGCGCCCAACTGCATTGCTTCCACTGCGTTACGTATGGTGCCGTGCCCCGTCAAAATGATGCCGACTGTTTCAGGGTGGAATTCCACCACTGTCTTGAGGAGGGTCATGCCGTCTATCTTGGGCATATTCAAATCTATAAGCGCCAGATCATAATAATCCCGGTCAAGCATGTCAGTGGCTATCTGGCCGTTTTTAGCAATATCGACTACATAGCCTTCTCGGTTAAGAACCTCTTGTAGTCCTTGGAGGATCTTGGGGTCATCATCCACCGCCAGGATTTTGTATTCTGTCATGGTGTCACTCCGGAGCTGATCCTGCCCGTTTAGGCCGGGGGCGGACTCGTGGTCGCCAAAATTCCGTCTTGATGGATCGGATGCCAAAACTTTAACATTAATCTGAAAAAAATCAACTAATTTTATTGGGGATCGTCAATCCCTTGGCTATTCTTGCCGGCAGGCCGGGTTAAGACCCTCAAGGAAAGAGCGAAGAGTTTATGAGTAGAAATTACTCCTGAACAATCATGTGGCGGGTACCGTATTCGGAATCGGCAAGAATGACCTGTTTCCCCGTCCTTGTTGCCGCGTCTATAACCACAGGACCAAGGAGGTTGGCGGTCATCCTATGTGGTTCTCCGGGAGGGATGGTTACCACGGCGAACACGAGCTGATCCGAGTCCTTTTCTCCGGCAGCGAGGGCTCCGTCCTCAAGAGGCACATTTCGGGGATAATCGCTTCGGATCAAGTGGGGGCTAATGAGCACGAATGCGAGATCCGGGGTCTCTGTGGACTGCAGCCACATGAAAGGAGAACCCGGTTTGTGTTCGAGAAGGACGTAGCTTTTCAAATGAGGGAAACCGATCATTCCTTCGGGAAACAGGATGACTCGGTTCTCTTCCAGTTCTATATGGCCGAAGCGTGTTGTGGGTATTTGTATCATGGCAGTCAGGTCTTCTCGGGCCGGAGTCCGGCGAATAGGGTGTCCTTAATCTGGTCCAGGTCGTGCGGCGCCCTGGATGCTTCCTTGTTCTGCATGGCAATGGATTCCACCACTTCCGTCCTGTTTACAGGCAGTTCCCGCGGGGCCTCGATCCCTATACGCACCTGACCGCCGCGGATGCCCAGGACTTTCACCCTTACGCTGTTTCCAATTGAGATGCTCTCATCCACCTTCCTGGTTAATACGAGCACTGGTACCCTCCGTGGCGCCGGCGCGCTTGTCGATCCGGGAACCGAACATTGTCTCTTCGACATGCGCTATTGAATAGACCCCTGTGCAGTCACACAGCAGGCCCTTTACAGCCGATTAGTTAAACAAGTTCTCTATGGTCCCTGGCACAAATAAGCCTTTTCGCTCAACAGCTCAACAGCTCAACATCCAAACATCTAAACATAGTCCACAAGGCTCATTTGTATCACCTTGGCAGAACTGTTCAAGGCCGCCTGATATGCCAGTTCTTTGGCCTTGAGGTCCATAATGGCCTCTGCTATGTCTGCATCCTCGATTTGTGACTTTCTATCCAGGTAGGTGAGCCTCAAGTCCTTAATAATGCCGGCCTTTAGGTCCAGGCGGTTTAGTTTGGACCCTGTTTCCGCCGTCATTGCACGAATGTGGTCCATGTGGCCGTCCAGTTCCTCCATGGATTTTCGGATCCCTTCCACGTTGTTGTTTTGTAGACTTTCTTTGAGATCCATCAGGGTCTCGAAGATACTTCCTGCCGGAGCATCATCTCCGAAAAGACCTTCACCGTTTCTGCTCACGTCCACTCTTATGCCTTTGGCGATCTCAATTGCGAATTCATTATGGTTGCCATTATAGGCGACACCGGATCCGTCCTCGTTCAGTTCGAACGGCGCCGTATCAGTGTCGGTGCCGGCGAATATGTACCGCCCGTCGACCATGGTATTGGCAAGCGATAAGACCTGCTGAAGAAAGCCCTCGGCAACGCCGGCTGAGTTGGATCTCTCATTCTCGCCTACGTTGGCGCTGGACATCTGGATGGTGAGGGCCTTGGCCTGGCTCAGGATGTCCTCCACCTGCGTCAAGGCAGTCTCGCCCATGTTGAGCCAGGACTTTCCCATGTTTATGTTGCGCTCGAGCTGGCCGATGTACTCAAGAGAGGAGCGCAGGCTTAACACGCTCACCAGGCCCACCGGATCATCGGACAGCCTGTTTATCCTCCTTCCGGTGCTGACCACTTGGTTTGCCCGGAACATGGCGCTCGAAGAACCGGCCAGGTTTTGGGTGATGGTATCGTACACGGTCTTGTTTGAGATCCTCATCGCATTTTTTCCTATTTCATGGCTAGAAGGGTCTGTAGCATCTCATCCCCGGTGGAGATCAGTTTGGCCGCGGCTGCGTATGCGTGCCGGTATCTGATCAGGTTGGTCATCTCCTCATCCAGGGACACTGCCGAGAGGTTGTTTCGCTTTTCCGTGAGCTGATTCACGATCACTTCTGCATACTCCTTCTCGCGTCGTACGCTGGCGCTTTTGATCCCTATGGATCCCACCAGATAGGTGTAATAACCCTGAAAAGTATCCACCCCGGACGTGGGCTCGCCGTCATAGGCGTATCTGTTAAGGGTTATTTTCTCATCCCTGAGAGAGGCAAGTTCAAGGGCGTTGGAGTTATCCCCGGCGTAAAACGCTCCGTTTGCGGATACGACGCGGCCTGCAGCGATCAAGTCCTTGTCCTTTATTAGAAGGTCGTTCATCTTGATGTCCCGAGCTTCGGTCCCGTCAAAAAAGGTATTGATACCCAGGGCCGCCAGGACGCCGCTGGTGTCATCGGAGAAGGCAAAGGTGTAACCGCTGTCCGCGGTGATGGTGAGTTTCCCCCCTGATTTATCGGCGTTGAGATTGGCCACGCCGGTTAAATCGCTGATCAGGCTTTCAAGCGTGGTGTCGCCTTTAATGGAGATCTCCGTGCTGCTCTCCAATTGGCAGCTCGAGTCGTAAACGTGGATGTAGAATTCCTTGTCCGATGCCGAAACCCGCGCGTGAAAGCTTAGCCCCGAGTCTTCGGAGGACAGCGCCTCGTTTGAATCCGACACGGCATAGGTCCCGGTGACCTCGGACATCCCCTTGAGTCCCACTCCCTGGCTGTGGATGTTGTTCACCTCCCAAATCAGAGCGTTTGCCAGTTCGTTCAGCTCTTCTGTGTATTTGGGGATTATTTCATCCCTGATCTCGATCCACCCTCCTATTTTGCCGCTGGTTATGGCGCCCGTTATATCCACGTTGCCGCCGGAACCCTGCCATTGGACCTGATTGCTTTCAAAAGACAGGTCGTAGGAGTCGGTCTTGCTTACCAGGGTGTAACCTTTGCCGGTGGTTACCGTGAAGACCCCTTTGCCGTCCTCGAATACTTTGATGTCCATGTACTCTGAAAGGCCCCGGATCAGCATGTCACGCCGGTCTCGAAGGTCATTGGCATTTCCCGTGCCTTCCATCCTGACGATCTCTTCATTGAGCCCGGCGATCTGGGAGGTTATCTGATTGATCTCCTGGACCCCCGCCTCCAGAGAAAGGCTAAGCTCAAGGTCGAATCTATCCAGGTCATTGCGGATGTCCTGAAAGGATTGGGAAATGAGCACCCCGGACTCAAAAAGAACGGTTCTTTCAGCCGAGCCCGAGGGGTTGTTGGAAAGATCGTGCCAAGCTCCCCAGAAAGCATCGAACTGTGAGTTGATACTCCTGCCGGAGTTCTCGTTGAACACCCCCTCCAGCACACTCAGATAAATCTCTTTTTCGGTCATGGATGAATGGTCGGAATTCCGATTTCGAAGGCTCGTCTCAACAAACGTATCCGTTTCCCGCTTGATTTCCTGAAGCTCGGCACCCCTTCCGAATATCAAGCCGCCATACTGCCCGGGGGTCTTGGCCCCGATGACCGGGGTCTGCCTGGAGAATCCTTCTGTGCTTACGTTGGCTATGTTGTGGCCTGTCACGTTCATTGCATACTGCTGGATCAGAAGGCCTTCTTTTGCAGTGTTGAGTATGAGTCCTATTCCTGCCATGGCATTACGCCTTTCTACGATATACAGGGCTCCTCTGGGGGCGGTTACCGGTTCCGGGAGGCCCGTAAGTCTGTTGGTCCCTTACCTTGCCTGCCATTATGGAGATGAGTTCGTCAAACACTGCCAGGGAACTGTCTGCGAAATCCTTATTCTCCCGGGCTCGCCGGCGGATTTCCTCCATGAGGCGATCCAGATCCATCCTGAGTGAGGGGTGGCTCGAAGGTCCCGGTGCCGGCAGTTTCCGGATGGCCTCCAATATGGCCTTTTTCTCTTCCATCACCGCCCAGAGTTCCGAAACCCGCATTTCAAGGAGGCTTGCACGTTCCTTGTCCAGGCATTTCAAAAGGTCCTCCAGCAGGGAGATCTTTGTGGGTTCCAGGTCGTTTGGAACCGGAGCAATGTCTTCCATGTTACCCCTTTCCAATTTAGGTATCGGCTTTACATAGAGAATTCTCAAATGCGCTTTCCGGCCAGGACCGAATTTGTCCCGGTTCTTATACCCAGGAATTCCGCCGGATCCATGTTCTTGCCGTGTCTTTTGACCTCAAAATGGAGGTGAGGCCCGGTGCTCCTGCCTGAGGACCCCACAAGGGCCAATGGGGCGCCGGCCTCGATCCATTCCCCCTTACGGACCAGGTTGCTTTGGTTATGTGCGTAGAGCGTGGTGTATCCGCGTCCGTGTTCCACCACGACCACATTGCCGTAATCCTCCTGGTATTCGCTGGCTATCACCCTGCCTGATATGGAGGCCCGAATCACGGAACCTTCTTCGGCGGCGATATCGAGGCCCCTGTGAAACCTCTTTTCACCGATTATGGGATGAATACGCCAACCGAACTCGGAAGAGATCGTTCCCGTAAGGGGCAGCCGGGGAGGCTCCTGTCTTGCAGGCGGTCTCGCAGGCAGGAGAAGCTCGCCGGAGTTCTCACCGGCGGCGGTGGTCTGAGGCCGGAGCTGTTCATAGAGCAGATCGGCCAATCCTCCCTTTGCCTTGCCCGCCGTGGATTTGGACAATTCCTGGTCCAGCATGGATTCGTAAATCTCTTCACCTGCTCCACCGTGAAACAGATCGCTCTTTTCCACTGTTCGCCGCATGCTTCGGAGCAGTTGATAGGTGAACAAGGCTTCAAAGTCCTCACAGGCCTTACGCAGTTTTGGTTCAGCGGTTTCCTGTGGACTCACCGTAAGGGCGTGAGGTCTGATATCCAAGCATTTATCGATCATTAAACGCTCCTCACAGGTTTCGTGTCACATAACTTCCAGGTCTGCATAAAGGGCTCCGCTTGCTCGAATCGCCTGGAGCACCGTGATAAGATCCCGCGGAGATACGCCGATTGCATTGAGGGCATTGACCACCTGACCCAGGTCGGCTCCTTCCGAGAGGTACATCAGTTTCTGTTTTTCCTCGGTAATCGTGATATCGGAATCTTCCGTCACCACGGTTTCTCCACGGGCGAAAGGGAGAGGCTGGCTTACGTCTTTTCTTTCCTTGATCTGGACACTAAGATTCCCGTGGGCGATGGCAATGGGAGCAATGCGGACGTTGTCCCCCATTACCACTGTACCGGTTCTTTCAGCCAGGATGATGCGCGCCTTGTTGTCGGGCTGAACATTGATCTGTTCCAATGCCGCCACGAGGGGGACCAGGTTCCCTCGAGAGGTCTCGGGCACCTGAACCATTACGGTACCCGCATCAGAGGGGATGGCCGTATTCGGACCCATCTCGCGGTTGATGGCTCCCGCCATGCGAAGGGCCGTAGTGAAATCAGGGTTATTGAGGCTTATGGTCAGCTCATCCAGCGTATTGAACTGAAAAGGGATCTCGCGTTCGATGGTGGCGCCCCCCGGGATTCGGGCCACAGTGGGGTGATTCTTCCGGACCCCGCCTCCCGCGGCTCCTCCGGCGGAAAAGCCTCCCAGTGAGAGAGGGCCCTGGGCCAGTGCGTAGATGTTATTGTCCGCTCCCTTAAGCGGGGATAGAAGCAAAGTGCCCCCTTGAAGACTCTTTGCATCACCCACTGAGGAAACCAGAACGTCTATTTGGGTTCCGACCCTGGCGAATGGAGGCAAGTCCGCGGTTATCATGACCGCGGCAACGTTGGCCACCTTCACCTGGCCCGGGATGGCATGAATCCCGAGGCGTTCCATCATGTTTACAAGACTTTGGACTGTGAATCGAGTGCCTGCCCCGTCACCCGTTCCATCGAGGCCCACAACCAGGCCGTATCCCACGAGCTGATTCGACCTTGTGCCTTTGATGGATGCAAGGTCCTTCAGCCTGGCGCCTTCCGCCGAGGATCCAAACGCCGGCAACAAGCTTGTGATAAGTGAAGCCGCAAAGACGAAAGCAATGATTCTGGTTACGCGCATGGTCTATCCTCCTTTAGAACGGCCACACGAAATCCACGGCCCGCATGAGCCAGCCGGGTCTTTGCTTGTCGCTGACCGGACCGCTTCCCGAGTATTCAATGGAAGCCTCTGCAATATAGCTTGAGAGGACGGTGTTGTCGGGTGAGATGTCCGCCGGCCGGACGAGCCCGGTCAGGATTATGTACTTGGCCTCATTGTTCACTTTGACCTTGCGGGATCCCTTAATGAACAGGTTACCGTTGGGTGTGACTTCAATGACCCGTGCCGTAATGGAGGCGGTCATGGACTCGTTCCGGGTCGTCTCGCCGGAACCTCCGAAATCGTTCTTCATGGAAGCCCTGAACATATTTTCGTTCTGAAAACCTGAGGGAAGGCCCAGCTCGCCGATCTTTCCCTCCCATCCCAGCAGATTGGTTATGCCGGCGTTAATGGAAGAATCCCGACCGGTCTTGGTGGCGGCCTTCTTGTTTGCCTGGGATGTCTCCACAATATTGACTGTAATCAGGTCTCCGATCTTGGTGGCTCGAAGGTCCTGAAAGGAGCTTCGATAGGCTATATCACTCCAGAGGCTCGCCCCGGCCGCAGGGTCCTGCGGCTTCATCGGCGCCGCGGTAACTGAAGGGGCGGCTTGCGGTGGAGCGGCCATAGGCTCGCGAACGTCCCTGCCCTGAGAGTTGAGGCCTGTGCACCCCACTAGAAGGAGCGCACATGCCAGAGTTATGAAGGTGCCGAGTCGTTGTATTTCCATTGTCATCTCCCTGATGAAACGGCCGAGATCCGCGGTTATGTGAAATTGATCGATCATCCGGCGCTATCTAGAATTGCACCGCCACCCATCCCGGTCCGGTGACGATGGAAGAAAATTCTTTTCCACTTTGGAGGTTCTTGACTCTGACGCTTTCCCCCATCCGGCCGTTCTCCAGGGCTTCACCGCGGGTTGTGATTTTTAAGAAGTCATTTTCTGCCAGTATTATTACCGTATTCCCACGCTCCACAACAGGCGGTTCCTGGACCATGGCCGCAGTGAGGGTGGTGCCGGCTCGAATGCTCCTGGAGGTTTGCTTACCAACGGCCTCTTCTTTTTGTACCAGTGCGTCGCCTTGGCGGCGCATGGTGGTCTCTTGGATCATTTCCAGATCCTCGGTCAGTATGACGGTTCCCCTCTGAATGTTTCTTGCTGCGCGAACTACTTCCCGAGTAATGAGGATGCGGCAGGATAAAGGAACCCTTCGAATCATGCGGCCGTCCACATTGAATGTCAGGGTGGCGGAAATGTTTCCGAGGTAATCCGTGTTGCCGTTCTCCCGAATGTCCCAGTGAAGAGCCCCTTCGGGAAGGTCAAGGTCTCCCGGGACACGGATCGATTCCATGGTCATCTCGTCTTCCGACCAGGGTGCGGCCTTCAGAATGTGGTCGCGGAAAATATCTTCCATTCGTGATGATGTCACAGTCTGAGCGGTGCGGTGTATCACAAGGCTGCCGGGGGCTTCCAGAGTGATAACTTCTCCTTGGTCTTTAATGACCGAGCCCACTTTGTATTGCAGGAAGCGGCTGTTGAGCCGGTGCGAGTTGCCCGGTGCAGGGGCCGCGGACACCTCTACCTCCTTCAGGGACTCAACCCGTGGATCCAAGTCAGGGTGAAACGACGCGATCTGGCCCAGTGTCACCACATCTCCGGTTACTGTGGCTTCCTCTGCGATCCGAATTATCAGAGCGCCCGGGGCGGCCCTTACCGCCGTCGCAACAAGTATGGTCGCCACAAAGGCCGCCACCAGAATGATAATACGGGGAGTCTTCAATGTCCCTGTGCTCTTCATGGCTTACCCTTTATCTCTTAATGTTGTTTGCCATCTGAAGCATTTCGTCTGCAGCCCTTATGGACTTGGAGGCCACCTCGTAAGCCCGCTGGCCTACTATCATGTTGACCATCTCCTCAACTACGTCCACATTGGACATCTCGATATAGCCCTGGGACAAGGTTCCCATTCCATCAACACCCGGATTCGCCTCCACGGGGTCACCCGACGCATTCGAGGGCTGGAAACGGTTTCCGCCCACGCTCAGAAGACCTGCGGGGTTCGGAAAACTGTGGAGAGTGAGCTGGGCGCCGGCCAGCTCAGTGCCGTCGGGCCCCAGGGCGAACATATTGCCCCCCGGATCAACGGTAAAGTTGACGGTCTCGGCGGGAATGGAAAATTCCGGCTGTAATCGATCGCCCTCTGAGGTGACGATATAGCCTTCGGAGTCCATCTTGAACGCTCCGGCTCTCATATACAGTTCCTCGCCGTTGCTCAGTATCTTGAAGAAACCCTTGCCCTCGATGGCGAAATCCAACTGGTTCTGGGTCTGAACGTAGTCCCCTTGGCTCAGGATCTTCTGTACGGAGACCGGCTTGGTACCCATTCCCACCTGAATGCCTGTGGGTACCTCGCCGCCTGCCGCGGTGGCGGCTCCCGGGGATCTGAGGTTCTGGTATAGCAGATCCACAAAATCCGCCCGGCTTTTCTTGAAGCCCGCTGTATTCACATTTGCCAGGTTATTTGCTATGACATCCATGTTGAGCTTCTGAGCCGACATTCCCGAGGCGGATGTCCAAAGACTTCTTATCATTGCCCTGTTCCTCCTTCCCTCCTAACGGAGCCGACTCGCCTCGTTTATGGCGCGCCGGTTTATGTCGTCAAGGATCTGAATAGCCTTTTGATAACTCTCAAAGGCCCGCATGCAGTGGACCATGGAGACCATCTCTTCAGCCACATCCACGTTAGGCAACTCAAGGCAGCCCTGTTTTATGGTGGTTGCAAACGGCGCCGGGATTTCCGGCTCGTCCGAGAGGTTTGCGAACATGGCCCTGCCGACGGGCAGGAGAACCTGATTGTCTTCAAAGGACGCCAGGGCCAGGGTGCCTGCAATGTTGCCGTCGGCCGTGACCTCGCCCGCTCCGTTTACCTGAATGTCCTTTCCCTGGACCTGGATCGGCCCCCCCTGTCCGAGTACCATGTTCCCGTTTTGTGTGACCATAAAGCCTTGAGCGTCCAGGGAAAAATTGCCTTTTCGAGTATACTGGACCCCGTCGGGCGACATCACCTTGAAAAACCCCTCTCCATGAAGTGCCAAATCCAGGGTGTTGCCGGTGGTCTTGAAGTCGCCGGGTGAAAAATCCACCATGGTCCTGACCAGGCTTGAGGTTCCGGTTGCAGCACGTCCCCCGGGGATTTCCTGATCCGGTCTCTCGGCCTCCAGTAAATCCTGGAAAGCGATACGGGTCTTCTTGAAGCCGTGGGTGGATGCGTTGGCGAGGTTGCTTGAGATCACGTCCATGCGCATCTGTTCCCTGAGCAGGCCCCTTACCGGATTGATCATACCTTGAAACATGGTTTCCTCCCTTCAAGAACCAAGACGTTCGGTCTGGTTGTAAATGCAATTACCATACCAGGTTCATGGCTCAATGATGGAATGGCGCTGGACATATAACTTACTCAAATAACTAGCGGTATCAGTTAAAGTTTTGTCCGGCGAGAAGAAGAAGGCGGCGAGGGGGGCAGGGGATGGAATCGCTTTTCCCGGGAAGGGAAATTTTTGCCGGGATGGCCGGCGGGCTTTATTGCTTCTCTTTCCGTCAACAGGGAAAATCATCCACTGCTTCCTTTCAAGCGATTCAATCGGTAGGCAAAGGCAAGGATCTCCGCCACGGCCTTGTAAAGTTCCGTGGGTATTTCCTCATCAAAATCGAGCTGGATCAGGGCTCCCACGATATCAGGGTCCTCACTGACGGGGATCCCTTGTTCCCGTGCGATCTTGATGATCCGCTCCGCAAGCAGCCCTTTGCCCTTGGCGGTGACACGGGGGGCCTTGTCTTTGCCGGGCTCGTATTTCAGAGCTACGGCTTTTCTAAGCTTCTCAAGCATCAAGTAACCAGATCAACGGCGCTCGAAATGGCAGGCGCTTCAAGAAAAGGCGATAAGATAGAGTCCTCATTGCTTCTTCGGCGGCAGCTCATGGCTCCCGGTTCCAGGCCGGCTTTCAAAAAATGTTCGCGAAGCTCACATAGATGATTGTTGACCAGGTTCTCCGTTTCCCTACCTTCCGTAAGGATACGGAGGTTTATGAGTGACCGGTTCAGAGACAGGGCCACATCCATGCGGCCCAGGAGTGAGAAATCAAGGGAGAGAGACAGGAAGAACGCTTCATCGCCCGGGTCGTGTTTCTGGATGAAGAGCTCTCCCCCTCTAAACCCTTCATCGGGATGCCCTGGAATAAACCAGAACCAGCCAAGCCCTTCTTTCCAGGAGCTGAAACTGAGCAACTGGTCCTGCTGGATGAGCTGAAGCGCTCTTCCCACCTGATTAGCCAGGTCGGCCGCCGTGGAATCCATACTAAGTCCTTGGCCCAACGCCGCCCTTACGTTATATAACATGCCTTTGAGGTCCGAGGCCCCCAGGGTTCTCAGATCCGCTCTCCCGCCTTGCAGGAGGGCCTGAGCCAACCTGTTTTCCAGGAATAGGCCGGAGTCTCTTAACTGGTTCGCCAGCCACCTCATACCCTCATCATTTGGCAGGCGGTACACCATGCCCGGCATTCTTTCCCTCAGCCGGATAAGAGCATCTCGAACAGCCCTGCTGAGATCGGGGTCTTCCGCTCTAAGAGACAGTGTTTCCAGTATGCCGCCCAGTTGGGCCCTCGCATGTTTTCCCGAAGCCCAGAGCCGGATGGCGGAGGACCGTTTTGCATGTCCCGTGTCCATTACCCTCAATATGAGTCGTTCTCCGGATGCTTGCACCCGGAAGAGGTAGTTTCGCCCCTCAACAAGCGGCCGAGCAGTGTACGCAGGGATCTTCGACCCTCGGGCCATAAGGAGGATTCCGCCCCCGGCCCGAGCCTCAAGAACCGTTCCACGGAATGTGTCTCCAGGTGCGAGCCGGCGGTCGGCTCTTCCCGCCCCGTCCGAGACCCCGATCTGTTCAGGGCGGGTCTGTGAAATCCCTAATACCATTCAAAAGCCTCATGGAAAACCGCCTTTTCGGCGGGAGTGCAAGCCCATAACATCCTGATGTCTTGTGGTTGCGTGTGAGCGATGGGGCGGCCATGATGTTCCGGCTACGCATCCTGCGAACGGTTTCCGAGTTTCAGAAACAGCTCTATCTCTCCCACGGAGATGCCGAGGCGTCTGGCAACGTCCTCCCTGCTCAGCCCCTTCTTCAATAAAGCGTGTATGGATTCACGGGTAGCCTCGGTTCTTCGAAGTGATATTGTGTCCTGAATGGAAGCTGAATCAGTCATCTCAAAGAGTTCATTGAACTGACGGTATCGGTCTTCAGCCCGTTTCAGGCTCTCGTCCAGCCTTCCCAGAAGGCGCTGTGTAAGCTCTCTTTTCTCCTCCAGGTTTCCTTCGAGTTCTGAGGCGATTCCGCGAATCTCCTTGAGGATTTCTTCCGACTTTCTGATTTCCTCCTCACTCTCCCGGGCTTGCCTTACCCGTCGTCGGTTTCCGGATACGACCAGCCAGACGAGAACCCCCACCAGGATCAAGTCTATGACAATCTGTCCCATGATCCAGAGCTGCATATTCATAGACATTAAAAGGCCTTTCGAATTCCTTATAGACCGCTGAGTCTTGAAATCCGGTTCATAGCATGCCTCCATGGTTCATGTTCCGGAGATGCGGCCTTTTCGGAGCAAGAGGAAAAATGGGGCTGAAAACGAGTTTCCTTTCCTGCTTCAATCAATGAAGATGCCCATGACGACTACGTTAAGTATGTCGGGCCGCAGGAGTTCCTCGATTATTTGTTGAGCCTCCGTGCGAAGGACGGGCGCCATGTTGCGCATATTCCTCCCCTCGGTGGCAAACTCGGTCAAGCGGAGATAGATCCGGTCCCGGACCCTGGTTTTTCTCTCGTGAAAACGATTAGAGGATGTTTTGTCCCAAGTGACTGAAAAGGACACCCTGACCAGTAGTTCTTTTCCTTCATGGGCAAGCGGAATGTAGAAGGGCTCCAACTCCTCTTTGAGAAGTTCACGGGAAGAATAATGATCAGCCTCTTGGGAAACCACACCGTTTTCAGGGTCTGGGATCGATCCCGGTTCATTGTTAGGGGCCAGTGCCAGGAGACCGGTTCCTAGAAGGATTACCGCCAGGAGAATCGACCCTGCCATAATGAGAGGTCTTCGGGGAAACGCGGTTTTTTCTGTTTCAGTGCCGGCTGTGTCCCTGTCCGCCTCGATTCGGCTGGTTGTCTCGTTTTCCTCGGTCATCGGCATTTATTTCCACGCCCTCGGTCTTATCTTTCCAAACTGGAGAAATAACCTCTCAGGGAACCCCTGAGACGCAGTATGGCTTTCGTATGGAGTTGAGAGATCCTTGATTCCGTGTAGTCCATGACCTCTCCAATTTCCTTCATTGTCAACTCTTCATAATAGTAAAGAGACACAACAGTGCGCTCGTTCTTGGGAAGCTTATCGATAGCCCCCGCAATAACGTTTCGGATCTCAGCCAGGTCCAGGGAGTCTGAGGGATTGTCAGGCAACAGCTCCGATGGGGTCTTAAAAATGCGTAGGTCGTTTGCATCTTTGGAGACCACCTGGTTAAGTTCGTCTTCGCTGATCAGTGATAAACCGCGGGACTCATCAAGCAGTGTGTAATAGGAGGCCATATCTATCCCCAGTTCTCGAGCCACCTCTTGATCCGTGGCGGGCCTCATATTCTCGTTTTCCACTTTTAGAAAGGCCGCTTCGAGCTGCCGGGCGTTCCGGCGCACCGAGCGCGGTACCCAGTCCATGCTGCGCAACTCGTCGAGCATGGCGCCCCGAATTCGGAATTCAGCGTAGGACTTGAAGGCCACACCTTTGTCTTCATTGAATTTCTCCAAGGCATCCAGCAGTCCCATGATCCCGGCGCTGACTAAATCGTCCTGGCTCACATGCTGGGGAAGACGCATGCCCAGCCGCCCCGCTATGGTCTTGACCAAGGGGGAATATTCCAGGATGAGCCTCTCACGCTCTTCATGACCCAATGTACGGGTTTCGCGACAGGAAACCTGTGCATATCGTTTCAGTTTGCTCATGGCAGGCTCGGGCATGTTTTCACCGTGCTTAGTGTTCCAGAAAGTTATTCCGGAAAAAGCGGATATCTCCTTCAAGGTCCGGTTCATCATGGGCCGTCATGAGTGCCTCGGCCAGTTTTCGGATTTGCCGGCTGGCAGGGGCCTCGGGGAAGCATTCCAGTACGGTCCTCTGTTTCCGAACGGCGACGGGCATCTGTTTGTCAAAAGGGATCCAGCCCAAGTAGTCAAGTGAGGGTGATCCCAGAAACTGGTCCACCACAAGGCTCAGGTGGCGGTAAATCTTCTCGGCCTCTTCGCTGTTTCGGGCGGCGTTGATTAATATCTTGAACCGCTTTTGTTTGTAACGGCTGGTCAAGACCTTTATTAGAGCGTAGGCATCAGTGAGTGATGTTGGTTCGTTGGTAACAAGCACTACCTTTTCCATGGCTGCATAGTTGAAGTACATCACGTTTGACGATATACCCGCACCGGTATCGATGAGAAGGACATCAAACCGGTCTTTGAGGGCGTCCAGTTCATCCAGTAGGAGAAGCCTCTGGGAGTTGTCCAACTCGGTTAATTCAGGAATTCCGGAAGCCGCAGGAAGGATCTTGAAGCCTCCGGGGCCTGCAATGAGGATCTCATCCAGAGTCTTTTTCCCCCTGAGGAGATGATCAATGGTGAAGCGGGGGTTGAGGCCCAGCATGACATCGAGGTTGGCAAGGCCCAGGTCCGCGTCCAGCACGAGGACACGTATGTCCATCCTGCTCAGGGCCAGCGCCAGATTAGCTACAACACTGGTTTTGCCCACACCGCCCTTGCCGCTGGTGACTGAAATGACCCGGATTCGTCTTGGGGATGTCGCCGGATCGACACCTTCTTTTGGTACAGCCCGTCCGGCTTTAACCCTTGACATGTGATCCTCGACCAAGGACCTCAGTCCCGTTGCCTGATCCATGTTTGACTACCTCGTTAATGCCTTGAAACGTCCGGCCGGGAGCTTTCCCCACACTTTTGCACATGTGGAGCAGAAGTTTGGCAAGACGCTTTCTTGAAGCTTTTTCAATATCCTCGGGCACCCTCTGACCCGTTGTGAAGTAGGAAACCGGCCTCCCTCTGGAGATCATGAAGTTGAGCATCGACGAAGCATCCATCACCTCGTCCAGTTTGGTGAAAATGTAGCTCTGAAACGGAATGCGTCCGAATTGCTCGCGTGCCCGCAGGAGGTTCCCGTAGTCCGTAGTTGCGCTTAGCACAAGAAAAGTGTGGATGTCCGTGAATCCGTGAAAAAGGCGTCCCAGTTCTTCGATGTCAGGCTCGTGGTTGGGGCTGCGCCCGGCGGTGTCGATTAGGATCAATTCCGCCTCTTGGTTACGCGTAATGGCGTCTTCCAGTTCCATTCGCCCGGAGGCCACCTCTATGGGAATGCCCATGATCCGCCCGTAGGTCTGGAGCTGGCTCACGGCTGCAATTCGGAAAGTATCGAGAGTGATCAGGGCGGTCCTGACACCTTGTTTAACTGCACGCAGAGCCGCCAACTTGGCCAGGGTAGTGGTCTTGCCCACGCCCGTCGGACCAATAAAGGCATGGATTTCCCGAGTTCCGGAAGTGTTCTCAGGGATCCCGACCCTTACCCTTCGAAGCACCCGCGTAAGCGATTCCTGGAGTAATTCGGCCTCGCCCGCGCCTGCCTTGAGTGCGTTTTCACTTCGGCACTCGATCATCAGATCCATGGTCAATTCGGGCCTGAGGCCGAAGGACTGAAAATGCCGGTGCAGGCATCGAACGATTGGATCGTAATAGAGCTCGGGGGGCAATCCCCTGCCTGCGTCGGCGGACAGTATGGCCGTCTTTATTTGCCGGAGTTCGTTTTCCAGTTTTTCCCATCGTTCCATCATGGCATTCGAATCGGAAAAAAGGTCTGTCTTCATGCTTCCGGCGGCGAGCTCATCGGGTGGAGCAAAGTCCACCGCCGCGGTCACCTCCACTCGTTTGCCGCTGCTTCCCCGCCCGCCGGGCTCGGGGTGCAGTGTTCTGGTCCTCAGAATCACCGCATCCGGGCCCATCTCTTTCTTTACCATTCGAAGGGCTTCCCCGTTGTTTCGGGCGATGAATCGCTTGATGTTCATGAGGCCTCGAATCGAATCTCCTCAACGGTTTCGACTTGGAGTCCGCTGGGTATCTCGTTATAGGATAGCACTGTAAGCGGGATCTGGAATCTCTCACAAAGTTTCTTAAGGTGCCTGCGGATGGTGGTGGAGCAGAGCATCACGGGCACATCCAGCCTGGCCGATGCCTTCTCAATAGAGCGTTTGATCACTTCTATGATTTGGTTTGCCTGCCTGGGGTCAAGGGCCAGATAGGAGCCGTATTCGCTCTGGTTGATGCCGGAGGCTACAGCCTCTTCAAGGCTTGCGCCCACCGACAATATCCTAAGGACCCGATCTTTTCCTGCATAGGGCTTGGTGAGAGAGCGTGCCAGCCGCTGCCGCACGTATTCGGTAAGCAGGTCCGTATCTTTGGTCATGGTCGCATAGTCGGCAAGGGTCTCCAGGATGGTCAGCATGTCCCGGATGGAGACCTGTTCTCGCACAAGGTTTTGAAGGACCTTTTGGAGAGAGCCCAGTGTAAGATGAGCGGGCACCAGTTCTTCCACGACCTTGGGATTGGTCTCCGAAACCTTGTCCAGGAGTCTCTGGACTTCCTGCCGTCCCAGGAACTCGTACCCGTCTCTGCGCACTACTTCCGAGATGTGAGTGGTGATTACGCTGGGGAGGTCCACCACCGTGTACCCGGCGAACTGGGCATCGGACTTCTTGTCTTGGGAGACCCATATGGCGGGTAATCCAAACGCCGGGTCCCTGGCGGCCACACCTTCCACCTTGGCCTTGACATCACCGGGATCTATGGCAAGGAGATGGTCCATGAGGAGTTCTCCCCGGGCGGTTTCATTTCCCTTTATACATACGGCATATTCATTCGGCTTGAGCTCCAGGTTGTCGCGGATGTGTAAAGAGGGCATGATGAGACCCATCTCCATGGCAAACTGCCTTCGAAGGGACCGTATTCGTTCCAGCAGGTTTCCCTGTGTCTTGTTGTCCACAAGCGGTATGAGCCCGTAGCCGATCTCCAGTTCCAGGATATCCAGGGGAAGAAGGCTCTCAACCTCTTCCGGGGTGGCCTCACGGGCGGCATCCTCCTGCTCGACCTCGGCTTCTTCCTCCCTCCTTGCCCGCTCAGTCCCCAAGATCGTTCGTCCGAAAAAGAATACGGCTGCGGCCAGGATCATGAAAGGCACGGCCGGCATGCCCGGGGCCATGCCGAAGAGAAAGATGATGCCTGCCGCAATCATGAGGGCCCTGTGATTCACCCCGAACTGCTGAGCCAGTTCCGTCCCGATGTTGCCTTCGGCGCCGGCGCGGGTCACAAGGATGCCGGCCGCCGTGGATATGACCAGTGCGGGAATCTGGCTGACCAGGCCGTCTCCTATTGTGAGCAGGGTGTAGTTCTGAACTGCGGTTTGAAAATCCAGCCCCATTTGCAGCACGCCTAAGATAAGGCCGCCGATGATGTTCACGAGGGTTATTATTATCCCTGCGATGGCGTCTCCTCTCACAAACTTGCTGGCCCCGTCCATGGCGCCGTAGAACTCGGCCTCCTTGGCTATCTCGGACCGGCGGCTTCGGGCGGTGGACTCATCTATGAGCCCTGCATTGAGGTCCGCATCTATGCTCATTTGCTTGCCGGGCATGGCGTCGAGTGTGAAACGGGCCGCAACTTCCGCAACTCGTCCGGCCCCTTTGGTTATGACCACGAAGTTGATGACCACCAGGATAACGAAGACCACCAGTCCGACAGTGGGGTTCCCTCCCACTACAAAGGATCCGAAGCTCTTGATGATCCTTCCCGCCGCCAGGGGTCCGCTGTGCCCGTCCAGGAGAATGAGCCTTGTGGAGGCTATGTTCAAAGAGAGCCTGAAAAGGGTGGCCAAGAGGAGCATGGATGGAAAGACGGAAAAATCAAGCGGGCGGACTGCATAGATGGTGAGGAGGAGGACCATGATGCCGATGGTGATGTTGAAAGCAAGAAGCATGTCAAGGACGCCCGTGGGCAGCGGTATAATCATCACCATGAGTATGGCTACTATGCCCACGGATATGCCGATGTCCACGTTGGACTCCAGGGAGAAACGTTTTAACGGCGGTTTTATGGCATCCATCTACGTATCCTTGTCATCTCGATCTTAACCCGGCGAAAGCGCCATGTTCATGGCGTGCGACCGCCTGCGGCTGAAGGCTTCTTCTTGAGGCCGTAAACATAGGCCAGGATCTCCGCAACAGCCTGGTAGGTCTCGGGCTGTATCTCATCTCCAATTTCCAAATTATACAAGTTCTGTGCCAGGGGTCGGTTCTCAACAATCGGGACATTGTTTTCCAGTGCTATCTCCCGTATGCGGGCGGCAATTCTATGGGCGCCTTTGGCTGTTACCACCGGGGCACGGTTTTTGGCCGGGTCGTATCGGAGGGCTATGGCCAGCCTGACCGGGTTGGTGATCACCACATCCGCCTTAGGCACTTCCTCCATCATCCGTTTTCTGGCCATCTCCCTCTGTAGGGATCGGATTCGGCCTTTGACCAAGGGATCTCCCTCAGTCTGCTTATGCTCGTCCTTCACCTCTTGCTTGGTCATCTTGATGCTCTCTTCGTGCTGCCAGCGCTGGTAGTAATAGTCAAGCAGGGCCAATATGAAAATTATACAACAGCACTTAATAAGGATACTCATGGATTGAGTACCCAGCAATGATAATATGGATGAAGGCTCATGATATGTTATAGGAATTAATATGGTAAGGACATTTTTAAGGGTATAAAAGGCTACTCCTCCAACAATGACAAGCTTGGCAACGGATTTGGCTAGCTCCACCAAGGATCTCTTGGAAAATATCTTCTTGAATCCTGACACGGGATTTAATTTTGACGCTGATGGAGTCAAGGCTTCGACGCTCAAGAGAAGCCCCGTTTGCAAGGTATTGGCAAGGATCGCCACCACACACAGGACGATCATAACGGGTAGGACCATCCACAAGATGTCCTCGGCTCGCCCCATGAGGTATTTGAAGAGATCCTGCTCGCCGGAGGCTATTGCCGGGATATCGAGAAATGTCCGCTTGAGCACTCGGCCCAGCTCCAATACGTGGTGTTCCCCCCTAAAATACAGATATATGGCCCCGCCGGATAGTACGGCGATGGATGATAGCTCCCGGCTCTTTCCCACCTGTCCCTTTTTTCGGGATTCTTCACGCCTTTTCGGAGTGGCTCTTTCGGTTTTTTCCTGAAAGCCCTGTTCGGGCATGGCTGTCTCCTCACATCAATCGAAGCAATCGAATCATGGCCGCGGCCGCATCCCTGGTGACCCCGGTCAAAAAAGGGGCCAGGTTGGTCAGGATGATTCCAAACAGGGTGAGTCCGATACCTATGTTTATGGGGAACCCGATCATGAGGATATTCACCTGGGGCACGGTCCTGGCAACAATACCCAGACATAGGTTTGAAAGGAAAAGGGCTATCATTATGGGGGCTGCGATCTTGAGGCCTATGACGAACATGTGTGCGGTAATTCGCATCAGGGATTCCGCAAGGGAGGGATCAAGGGACACCCCGTTGGGTGGAACGAGGTGGAAGGACTCTGCAATCCCGAGTATCATGAGGTGATGGCCGTCTATGGCGAAAAAGAGAAGAACCGTGAACAGGTAGAGAAACTGACTAAGAGCCGTACTCTGAACTCCTGTGTTGGGGTCGATGGCACGAGCCATGGCAAAACCCATCTGAAAGCTCATCATTTGTCCCGCCAGCTGGACCGACGCGAAAAGAACCAGGAACCCGAACACGATGAGAATTCCCATGAGGACCTCTGCCGCAATTCCAAGCAGAACCCCGGGTGTTGATTGCGGCAGGTCCAGAGGAGGAGGGACAACAGGCGTCAGCAGGACGGCAAGGACGAAGGACAGCCCCACTTTCCAGATTGTGGGGATGTTTCTGGCCCCGAACAAAGGCAGCAGAAACACCAGCACGCTTATGCGGGCAAAAATCCAGAAGAATCCTTGCAACTGGTCCAGTGTCTCAAGAGGAAAAGGCATGATGATTCACCGGATCACGTGGGGGATGCTTGTGATCACATTGCTTGTAAAGTAGATGATTTTGTTGAGCATCCAGGGGGCGGTCGCAAGCAGGGCCAGGAGGACCGCCACTATCTTGGGCACGAAGGATAGAGTCATCTCCTGGATCTGTGTGGTTGCTTGGAGCACGGCCACGATGAGGCCCACCACAAGACCCACCCCCAGAAGGGGGAGTGCGAGGATAAGGACCGTCTGGATGGCCTCACTTGCAAGGGAGACTACGAAATCCTGTGACATTTCTTTTTCCTCACGAAAAGCTCTTGACCATGGATCCCACCAGCAAATACCAGCCGTCGGTGAGAACGAAAAGCATCATTTTGAACGGGAGGGAGACCATGAATGGAGGCAGCATCATCATACCCATTGATAAGAGGACGCTGGCTACAACCATGTCGATCACCAGGAACGGGATGTAGATCATGAACCCTATGCTGAAGGCCGTTTTCAGTTCACTGATAACAAAGGCCGATACGAGGACCGTTGTGGGGATGTCTTGGTATTCCTCTGGTTTTTCACTCTCCGAGATGTTGAGGAAGAGTGCGAGGTCCTTCTTTCGGGTCTGCTTCAACATGAATTCGCGGATGGGAACGAGGGCCTTTTCAAGGGCCGCTTCCTCCGACAATTGTTCGGCAAGGTAAGGCTGAAGCGCCTCCCTGTTGATTCTTTCATAGACGGGAGCCATGAGAAAAAAGGTCAGGAGGAGCGCCAGGCCGATAATAATCTGGTTGGGCGGCATCTGTTGTGTTCCAAGGGCGTGTCGAACCAGGGAGAAGACCACCGCCAGCCGCGTGAAAGAAGTCATCATTATGAGTATGGCGGGGGCCAGTGAGAGTACCGTCAACAGGAGGAGAATTTGAAGCAGGATTGATACTTGTTCGGGCCGTTCGGCCTCTTGAAGCCCGATCTGTATAGAGGGCAGGAGTGGGAACCCCTGGGCAAAGGCCTCCAAAGGAACGAAAACGGCCATGGCTACGACCAGGAAAAAGGTCGTCCAAACTGGGGGAGGTATGGTTGCCTTATGGTTCATGGGCCGATAGTCATCCTTTGTTCGTTGCCGCGGGACCGGCTTTCTTTTTGAGCAGGGACCGAAAACTATGCGGGGCTGTGCTTTCATCCGTTTCCGTCCCACTGGCCCCCACAGGGCGGTCAATTCGTGTGAGCAGAGTAACTGAATCTGTCCCCACACCCACCACCAGCCATTCGTCCAGGATCTCAACGATGGCTATGGATCGCTTGGGAGCCAGACTCAGGGTGGTCAATACGCGCATTCGGGAAAGAGATAATGGTGTAGCCGACCCGAATCTGAGACGCCTGAGCACATAAAAAAGGCAGACGATAAGACCCAGGATAAGCAGGAGCGACCCCGCGGTCTTAAGGGCGTTTACAGTGAAATCCGTTTCAAGCATCTTTTACCCGTCCATAAATGCCTGCACAAAGACAGTCGGGGTTGTTCGCCGCGATTATGTCTTGAGCGTGTTTCTTCTCCATAGACCGCGGTGGCATGGGTCAGGAAAGGCTCTTTACCCGCTCACCGGGACTGATGATGTGGGACAGCCTAACCCCGAATTTTTCATTGACCACAACTACTTCTCCCTGAGCCATTAGTTTCTGGTTTACAAAGATATCAAGTGGTTGATTGATGAGCTTGTTCAGCTCCACGACCGATCCTTGGCTCAGCTTAAGGAGGTCTCCGATCTGAAGTCGTGTCCTTCCCAGTTCCACGGTTATGTCAAGGGGGATGTCGAGGAGAAATTCCATGCCATGGGACTCCTCGTTCTGGTGGATCCCCGGCTCCATGTCTGCAAATTGGACGTCCCGAGTCATTGCCATGGGCTCTTCCCTGGAAGTCTCTGTCCCGTTCAGTTCACTCTTTTCACTTGCCATGTTTGCCTCATTTACGTTATTTTGTTATGTTTTTATAATCATATTAATCATGCTTTTAAGTTTCCGCTGAAATAACCTCATGGATTCTGTACACCTTTCGATTGTGGGCCTTGCCTGCAAAGCCCATGAATTTGGGGATCCCTTCTACATGAGCTGTTAAAGGAGATTTGTAGCTATTGTCCAGGACGAGGATGTCACCCTCCTTCAGGTTCAGAAAATCACGAATGGATAACTGAGCAGAGCCTAAGTCGACCGTAAGCTCCATAGGTGTCTCTTTCAAACGAGCGCGCAGGTTGTTGATCCAGAATTGGTCGACATGGCCGTCTTCGTCCTTCTGATATCCACCCGAAAGTTTGTGCCTGATGGGCTGAAAGGATGAATAAGGCGTGCACAAGGTGATCGATCCCAGCGGTTTTGTAAGTTCCACATCGAATTTTACCGATACCAGGTACTCGTCAGGTCGTTCCACATTCACGACCATAGGGTTGCTCTCAGACCGTATGAACTCGGTCTTGATCGGGTGAATATCCTCCCAGGCGTCCATAAGGTTGGTCAGAGCGATGTTAACCACTTTGCCGATGATCTTGCTTTCAATGGGAGTGAAGTCCCTGCCCTCGACCTTGGTCGAACCCGTGCCCCGTCCTCCGAAGTATGCCTCCACCAGGTTGAAGACCAAGTGGCTTTCGATCACCAGAAGTCCTGTTCCCCGGAGTGGATCCATCTTGAAAAGATGCAGGCTTGTGGGTATGGGTAGCGACTGCTTGAAATGCTTGAACTTGATCATCTCCAGAGGACCCTGTGTGACCTCGATCACCTTTCTAATAGACGTGGATAGGGCGCTTTTCATCTTCTGGGAGAAGCGGTTGTTTATGACTCCCAACAGCGGCATGGTGCCCTTGACATCCTTTTCCTGGGTCGTCCAGTCAAAGAGATCGAGTTTTTCTTCAGCCTCTTGGGGTCCTTCTTCACTCTCGATCTCGCCGGAATCCAGCCCGCTCAATAGGGCGTCGACTTCTTCTTGTGATAAAAGCTGGCTCAAGATACAGGCCCTTTCTGTGGAGGCAAGGACACCTCCCTGTCGTCACTGGACCACGAATTCCATGAAATAGATGTTTATGATCTCTCCGGTCTTTAGAAGCCGGTTGAGCATAGCCATAATTTCAATACGTAGCTGGTATTTTCCTTCCAGCTGCCGGATATCATCAAAGGATTTGCTGCTCAGGATTGTAAGAATAGTGTCTCTGAATTGAGGCAGTCTCTGCTCGATCTCTTTGGAGACCATGGTGTTATCCAGTTCGAGACCGAGTTTGGTCTTAAGGTATTTGGTGCCCCGTTCCTCGGCAAGGTTGACGATGAATGGGTTCAAGGTATAGATGGGGCCGGGGCCGGTGGCCTTTTCATTGCCTGCGGCCGCTACAATGGTCTCTTCCCCTTCCGGGTTTTGCCTGAGAAGCCCTGACTTGAAAACCATCCCGGCGGCGCCTGCAAGGATAAGGACGCTGAAGATGACCAGGATCAACTTTACGGGAAGCGCCTTTTTCCTCCCGCCTGTATTGTCGGCCTGTGTATCTGCTGCTTCCTGCTCTGCCATGAATCACACCCCCTTACTTTAAACCTGTACTTTCAAACCGTATGGTCGGCTTACGGACAAAAGAGCCGAACGCTGATTCTGATTGTATGGTTTTCCCTCTTTCCGCCCTGACACACCACGTTCTTTATGGCTCGGGGGTTTCCGGCGCTTCAGTGACGTCTTTAACGGCGTTCGCATCACTCAAATGATGATTTGCGCATTTGGGGGGCCAAGAAAGCATTCAGTTTCTGCTCCAGCAGCCTGGGGTTGTCGCCCTTGGCGATGCTCATGATTCCCTCTGCCATGAGTTCCTTGACCATAACTTCTTCGGTGCTGCGGTTCTTAAGCTTTCCTGCGATGGGCAGGAAGACCACATTGGCCAGCAGGGCCCCGTAGAAGGTTGTGAGCAGCGCCACGGCCATTGCAGGACCTATGGTGCTCGGATCATCCATGGTCTGAAGCATCTGAACCAGGCCTATGAGTGTTCCTATCATTCCAAGGGCAGGAGAGAACGTCCCGAGTGTTGTAAAGATCTCCGCTCCCAGCTTGTGCCGGTCCTGAATGGAATCGATCTCCGTGCTCAGTATGTCCTTTATGGCTCCCGGTTCCAGACCGTCTATGGAAAGTTGAACGCCCTTTCGCATGAATTCATCCTTCATGTCCCCGATGCTCGATTCAAGGGCCAGGATGCCTTCCCTTCTGGCCGTGCCCGCCAGGTTTACGAACTCACCTATCAATGCCTGCACGGTCTGCTTCCGGTGGAAAAAAGCATTCTTGACCACATTTGCCACTTTGAGAATGTCGGGCAGGGGATAATTGATCATGGTGGCGCCGAGTGTTCCGCCCACCACGATCATGAGGCCGGGAATGTTTATAAAGAGGTCGAGGCCGCTCCCCATCAAAATGGCGCTGATGACCAGTGCAAAGGCCGTAAAAATGCCTATAATTGTTGCAATATCCATGTGGTGCGTCTCCGAGGCGGTTCTTCCAAATCGGTTCGTGGTATAGTGGAAGCAACCTCTGTGCCATTCGATGGCGGCAGGTCCCCCTGCCGCCATCATGGCGGCGAGGGCGGTTCGAACATGGAGGAAAGAGCTTGGAAATATTGGTAGTCTAGAGGTTGATAGACTTGGCGCTATTAGATTGGCGCCCTGCTCATTTAACATAGAGGCATGAGAAACCTCGGACTTTTCCAAGATCGGGCCCGCAGGCAACCTTTTCGACGGTTGTCAAGGCGTTAAAGCCCCATATAAGTCAGGATATTGACGGTGCAGGCCCGGCGGAAGAGGAGGCGGGGGGCTTTGTCGGAAAAAGGCCGCCTTGAGGAGGAGGACCTCTTATGACTCCGCCCCCGATCGTCACTCCGCTAACGCTTGAGGTTCATAAGCTCCTGCAGCATCTGGTCCACCGTGGTGATTATCTTACCGTTGGCCTGATAGCCTCGCTGGGTGGTGATCATCTTGACGAACTCGCTTGCGATGTCCACATTGGACTGCTCCAGGGAATTGGGCGCAATCTTGCCCGTCCCATTGGTGCCGGGATGGAATGTCGGGGCCTCTCCACTCAGCGCCGTGGTCTTGAAAAGGTTTCCGCCCAGCTTTTCAAGGCCTGCAGGGTTAACCACCTTGGCCACGGCCACCCGGTAGAGGGTAATCACCTCCCCGTTGGAATAGGTCCCCGTGATCACGCCGTCAACATCCACGTCAACGCCTTGAAGATCTCCGGCCCCGTAGCCGTTGGCGCTCTGAAAAACAGTGGTGGACGCCTTTGAGAATTGGGTGGTGGTGAGGGAATTGTTGATCCAGTCGGCGCCGGATTTGTAGGAACCCAGATTAAGCCCGACCTGCATTTCTTCAGCGGCTCCCGCAATGAACTTGGGTGTGAATTGGAAGTAGCCGGAGGTGCTGGTTTCCGCCTCACCCCAATTGAGGTCGTCGCTGAGGTCATTATAATCGGGAGGCATATCAGCAGGGTCTTCGTCGTTCTTGAGAACTTGCATGGTAATCTCTTTAATTTTGCCCGAGTCTTCGTCTTCTGAGAACTGAATGGTTCCTCTGGCAAGCCGGCCCTCTGCCGCAGTGTCTGCCAACCCGTTACCGGAACCGTCCGTGTACCCCCGCAGGTCCTCGGACGGGTTACAGGTCGCAATGAACTGCCATTTGTGGTTCGCGCCGTCCTCTTTGTCGAAGTACATTGTGATGTCGTGGGTATCCCCAAGGACGTCGTATACTTTTACTGAAGACTGGTAAATGTAATTGTCCGAGTCGATGGGGGTGCTCTCTCGGGCATCCCAAAGGTTCCATAGGGGTTGTGTATGTGCAATTTGCTCACTCTTATCCAGATTCAGGATAAGTTTGACCTCGTCGCTGGCCTTGGGCTCAGAGGTAAACGAGTCCAGGAGGATATCGGTTACACCCCCGATGTCCTGGCCTTTATCGTTCATTTTCCATCCCTGTACAACGTTACCCGCCGGGCTGACCAGATAACCATCTTTATTGAAACGAAAATTCCCCGCCCTTGTAAGATATGTGTTGCTTCCTGCGGATTCGCGGACCATAAAAAAACCGTCTCCCCCGATGGCCAGGTCGGTTGAGTTGGAAGTGGTCTCGAATGAGCCCTGGTGAAAGGTTTGGTAGATGTCACTGAGAGCCGTCCCTTTTCCCACCTGGTTGGTCCCCGACTGGGTTGCGACGGACTGGCTCAGCAGGTCTTGGAACGTGTAGGTGCTTGCCTTGAAGCCTACGGTGTTCACATTTGCGATGTTGTCACCGATAATCTGCATTGCATCCCCGAGGGTGGTGAGACCGCTTATGCCTGAAAAAAGCGAACTTGAAAGCGCCATGGTGTATTCCTCCTTTTTTTCCTTATGCAATGAATATTGTTCCCCGGTCGGGGTTTTCCCCAATATTGACAAAAGTTCTCTTGATTAGACCCCTATGTACTGCGCCGTTGCGTGCGGGTCTTGGGCACTCTCCTTGGATGATTGTGTATCTGTGTTTTTCACGTCTAGAACCGATGTCATGTCTACAGGGGTCGTTCCCACGTACAGGGTTGAGTTTCCGCCCTGCAAGCTGACCCTGTCGACTTTTCCCGTTATGTGGGGGACGGCATTGAGTTCCTCTCCGTATCGTGTGACCGCCGAGACCTTGAAAAAGTATGCCCCCTCGGGCATTGCGGCGCCTGATGCGCTTTCACCGTCCCACTGGAACTCGTGCAAGCCGGGCTCCAGATAGCCCAACTGAATCTCGCTCACAGGCAGGCCTTTGGCGTCCATGATGGTAACCTTGCTTTCAGCTGCTCCGGGCAGTTGGAATCCACCAAGGGCGACCCGATCCTTTCCCAGTGAAACGGTGCTTCCCTCGGCCACTATCTCCCTTCCTATCAAGGCCAGGGCCTCGAATCGTGAACCTTCCTCCTGGAGCGTCTTGAGGCCGCCCAGAGTACTGTTGACATTATAGAGTTGCTCAAGGCTGGTGAACTGTGCCAGTTGGGCGGCAAACTCCGATCCGTCCATGGGGTTAAGTGGGTCCTGGTGTTTCATCTGGGCCAGGAACATCTTGATGAATGCGTCCCGGTCTATCTCTTGAGAGCTTGACTTTGCATAGGGGTCGGGTTGCTCCACCATGGGAAGCCCGCTGATCGTCGAGAGGTCCATTTACGTTCTCCTTTCCTATTTCCTGCTTGGCTTGTCCGCCAGGCGGCCTTGTTGAGAGATTAGATATTCAGCTCCGTATTCCATGAATGCACTCCCGAATCAGACCCGCACGTTGATACGGTAGAATTCACCTGTTGCGTTCCTGGCTCTTCCCACCGTATCAGCCCCCATAAGAGCCTGTTGCTCGTCCTTCTTCCCCCGGCCGTGTCGATTTCTCCGCCCGCCGTTTCGGGCCTGGAATTCCGCAAACCGGCGGTCATCCAGGCCGGAGGAAACATCAAAACGCTCCACAGTGAAACCCAGGTTACCCAGCTGCTGCTTGAGCTGCTGCAAATTGGCCTCGATAATCTCCCTCACCATGGGGTTTTCTACGTTAACATGGGCATGCAGATGTCCCTGCTTTATGACTATTTCCAGGTCCAGGCGGCCCAGTTCAGGAGGGGAAATCCGTATCCTGCTGGCCTGTTCTCCCTGGTTTATCATCAATACCATTCGGTCCAGTATCTTGGGGAGTGGTTCAGGAAGAGGGGCTGATGGAGATGGACTTCTGACGGTGGAAGCGGCCTCCCGCGATGCCTCCATCCGTTCGGCGCGCGAAACGAAAATCTCACCGTTAGGCATTAGCCGTGGGGGTCCGGACTCTTCTGAAGAGCGGACTCTCCCCGCCTTTGACTCAAACCCCGCTGTTTGCGGGATCGTTTCAACCGAGGGATTCATTTTTGCCTTGGCTCGATCGGGCCCTGTCGCCGATGGCTTTTCAGCCTTAAATTGGGGCGTGTCCGGCTCGTTCCGCCTGAACAGGCCGTTTTCCAACATCTCGCTTGTCTTGGCTGATCCGGATCCCTGACTGTGGACGGCGGCCGAACCAGGCTTGCGGCCGGTGAGGAATTCCTCCCGGCCGAGAATATCGATAATACGTTCCTTCCAGGAGCCTTTTTCCCTATCCTTACCTTCATTCATCATTCGAGCATTCATGGAAGCTCCATTCCGGAGGACAGGCTCTCCAATTTTAGAATCAACAACGCCTCGCCCGTTGATAATGCCCGTGGGTCCACGGTTTTCAACACCCTTGACGACCAATGACTCCAGAAACTTCTTGACCTCGCGAGCGGGAATACCCTTTGTCGACATGAGGGATGCGATTTCAATCTTGGCCGCCTCGCGAACAGGGCCTGATGTGTTACCGCCAAGACGGTCAAGGGTCTTGTCAAGATCTGCGTCCTTCGCCGCCCGGGCAAGATTCCCGGAGGTAAAACCCGCACCGGGCTCCATCTTGAAAAGGGCTTCTTGAATGCGGGGGATGTCCGCCCGGTCAAGCACGGAATCTTTGCCTGCCGGGAAATTCGTTCCCCATGCACGCCAATCCATCTCGAATGCTTTCCCGCCCGCCTCCAATGGCTCTTTAAGGAAGTGCGCGCCAACCGCTGCAGTGAGCCGGCCAAGGGTCATGCGGCCGTCATTGTTCATTGACCGTTCCATGACATCTTTGACTTCGCCCGCACCGAGTCCCATCTTGAAAAGGGCTTCTTGAATGCGGGGGATGTCCGCCCGGTCAAGCACGGAATCTTTGCCTGCCGGGAAATTCGTTCCCCATGCACGCCGGTCTATCTCGAATGGTTTCCCGCCCGCCTCCAACGGCTCTGTGGGGAAGTGCGCGCCAACCGCTGCAGTGAGCCGACCAAGGGTCATGCGGCCGTCATTGTTCACCGACCTTTCCATGACGTCTTTGACTTCGCCAGCGCCGAGCCCCATCTTGAAAAGAGCTTCTTGGATGATTCCAATGTCCGATCGCTCAATCAGCAGATCATTGCTTACCCGATCCGGGCAGCTAAGAGAGGTTTCTGCGCCTTTTTTGGAAGTCCACTTCGAGGTCAGAGTCTCCAGGAACTGTTTGATCTCATGGGATGGAATTCCCTTTGCCGACATGATCGAGGCGATGTCAATCTTCGCCGCCTCACGAACAGCGTCGGATGAGTTTCCTTTAATATGAGTAAGCGCTTGGTCCAGGCCTGCATCTTTTGCCGCCTGTTCCAGGTTTCCTGCGCGGAAAACGATTCCCGATTCACGCTCGAGGATCCGGACGAGTTGCCGGCCTGTCTCGGGCCGAACGTCGGAGAAGTGTGACGCCAGAGCGGAGGTAAGCAAATTGAGGGTGATGTGGCCGTCGCTGTCGACAGCCCTTTCCATGACATCTTTGACTTCACCCGCACCGAGCCCCATCTTGAAAAGCGCCTCTTGAATGCGGGGGATGTCTGATTTGTCGACCACCAGGGTCTCCAGTGTCCGGGTCTCTTCCTGCAAAAAGGGTTGCAGCCCGGCCTGGGGGCGGTCCATGGATTCCATAAGCCGGTTGATTTCCGTTTTTGAAAACCCCATGCTCACCAGCAAGCGGTGCAGTTCGGGCAGTTGTCTTGCAGGAATCATGGACCCGCGGTCGATCAGCTTATGGAGATCCCCTGTGATTCCCGATGTGTCAAGCCTGACTTCAATATTCCCCCTGGATGAAGCTTTGTCCGAATAAGTCGGGATCCATTTACCGGCTGCCTGTTCGTTTATGCGGCTTAATAGGTTATGAAAAAGGCTGTTCCCCGGGCCGTCCGTGGCGTACTTTCGACCTACAAATCCCTTTCCTGAGATTTCCACTAATAGCGGCATAAGTGGTGAAAAGTTCGTCATGTCGTCTCCTCGTATGGCGCCGGGCCGGTTTTTAGAAATCGTCGTACCGATGATTGAGCAACCAGCGTGCCAATAGGAAGAACATGGCTTATCTATCTGTTAATGCATATGTTTTTAGCGTGGAGGCAATGCCGGGCGGCTAGTGGGGACATGGAAAGAATTGCCTGGGACCGGGGATGGGTGGAAAAAACTGCCGAACGGGGCATGGGGAAGGAAAGCTGTTTTGCGAGGGGATCTCAGGTTGGGTTGAAAGACGGTCAGTCCATCTTACTCAACTGCTCACTGATTTCAGCTCCACGCTCGGGAGACATGGAGGCAAGTATTTGTCCTGCGGCTTTACCCCGCATGTTGCCTAGAATGCGGACCACCGTGGGGATATCAAGCTTACCCATAATGGCTGCTGCACGATTGGGCTCCATTTCCTGATATACGGAGACGAGATGTTTCACCCTTGAGTCGTTCAGCGCCTCTTCACGTTCGGCAAGTCTCTTGGCGAAAGCCGTAAGGTCGGCCTGTATTTCCTCGAGTTCGGCCATTTTTTGGTCGATCTCCTCTTGAAGAGGAAGGAGCTGCTGTTCTCTGTCTCTTAACTCCTTTTCCCAATCCCTGAGCCGCTGTTCCTTCTGAAGAAGTGCCTCTTCACTTTCAAGGGACGAGACCGCTTCCCCGGTCTTGTCCTCGGCAAAGGCCGCCCTTTGTCGAAAATCCATTGGAAGGCCCGTGAATAAGAGAGCGCTTACAAGGATTTTCAAAAGGAATAATAGGGCAAAGGCCATGGAGGCCATGAGGAAAACAGGCCTCTTGCTGTTTACAGGACGGTTCTTCCGTGCCTGGTCACCGCGGTCTCGTCCATGGTCTTTTGCTCTTGTCTCATTTGACTGTAAAGCCATGCTGCCTCATCCTTCTCTCTTAGCCTTTCAATAATTCGGGTTTCTTTTGTGCGTAACAAGACCTCCTGCAGACAATCACGCACATCCCTTTCAATTTGGACGATTACATGCTCCTGAGCATCAATGTTTCTCTCAAGCTGGGAGAGGAACTCGGCGTAGCTCCTTAGAATACTCGCGGGCGCTTCTTTCCGCAGGAGAGCCCGGAGCTCCTCGCCGGCTTCCTGTAATCGGTTCCTCAGCTCCTTCTCTTTCACACGGGCCCGGTTAAGCTGTTGTCTGGCTTTACCCAGTGCGGCCTCAGCCCGTTCCTGCCTGTGGGCCCTGTAGGCAAAAAGCGACTTGAACCTAAAGTTGAATTTCATGCCAAGCCTGTATCGTGGGGCCGTTCATTAGCGGCCCAGTTTTCGGGCGGTGAGCAGTTTCTTCATGGCCTCGAGACTCTCTTTCATGGGGGCACGGATGTTAACATCCTGAACCAGAAAGGCGTTTAAATCGTCTATCATTTCAAGTGCATAATCAGTATGTGCGTTGATGCCCTTTTCATAGGCCCCGACGTTGACAAGGTCTTCGATCCTGAGGTAATCGGCCAGAAGGGTGCGGAATTCGACGGCGCGTTTCAAGTGGTCCGCACCGGCGACCTCGGTCATGAGCCGGCTCAGACTTGAGAGCACGTCAATTGCCGGATAGTGTCCCCGGGATGCCAGGCCCCGATCAAGCACTATGTGCCCGTCCACCACGGAGCGAACCGCATCTGCGATGGGCTCATTCATATCGTCCCCTTCCACAAGGACTGTGTAGATCCCCGTAATGGACCCCCCTGTCCTCCCGGTTCCGGCCCTTTCCAGCAGGCGCGGGAGGTGGGCGAAGGTACTTGGCGGGTAGGCCTTGCTGGTGGGGGGTTCACCGGCCGACAGCCCCACCTCGCGGGCTGCCATGGCAAAACGAGTGATGGAATCCATCATCAGCAGGACGTCTTTGCCCTTATCCCGGAAGAATTCGGCGACTGCAGCACAGTAATACGCACCCCGAATCCTTGACAAGGGTGAGGAATCCGAGGTGGCCACAACAACCACCGACCTGCCGAGCCCCTCCATCCCCAGATCCCGTTCGATGAATTCCCGCACCTCTCTTCCCCGTTCTCCGATGAGTCCTATGACGTTGACGTCGGCTGATGTATAACGCGCCATCATGCCCAACAGTACGCTTTTTCCTACACCTGATCCAGCCATTACTGCTGTTCTTTGTCCTTTTGCAAGGGTAGTAAGACAGTTTATTGCTCGTATACCCACATCAAGCGGGTCCTTGATCCTTTTCCTCTGAAGAGGGTTAATGGGTTCGCCATAAAGCGCTATTTCCCTCTCCGGGGCAATGGGTGGGCCCCCGTCCAGTGGAGTTCCCAAGCCGTCCAGGATCCGTCCGAGCATGCCTGAACCCATTTCGACCGAGGCGCCATAGCGCTCTCCCACCACCCTGCTCCCCGGTTCGATCCCTTCCGCTTTGCCGAGGGGCATGAGAAGAACCCTGTTATCTCTGAATCCCACCACTTCCACCGGTATGCCGGTCATTTCGGCGCCGGGGGATATAACCCTGCATATCCCGCCAACCGGCATGGCCGGCCCGTTTGCTTCCAGTACGGTTCCCACAACCCTGGTGATTCGGCCTTCAGTGGTTATGATCTCGGCCGCTTCCACGGCTCTCAAGTATCTGGCCAGATCCAAACTCAATTTTCTTGACCCCTGACCTGTCTAAAGGCGCCTTCGATAACATCTTCGATAACACTTAATTGTTCTTTGATGGTTGCGTTGATTTTCCCGAAGCCGGTTTCCATGGTGCCCCCGCCCCTATCCAGGGTCTTGTCCTCGATCACCTGGAACTCGGCATCTGTGACAGAGGCGAGCTCCGGAAGAATTCCACGGATTTCTTCCATATCTTCCGGGTGCAGGGCGATCTTGATCCGGGATCGATCCGCTACATAACCAAGGGCGGCCCGGATGGTCCTTTGTATCACGGCCGGATCGGTACGGATTTCCTCTCGCACTATCCGACCGGCTATCATGGTGCAAATGTTTATCACCTGTTGTTCCGCCTCCCGAAACAGGGACGACTTAAGGCCGCGGATTTCTGAAAACAGGGCTTCCATCTGGTTCCTTTGTTCATCGAGCTGTTTTTTTTCCAGAGCCATTCCGTCCTTTCTGCCCTGCTCGAATCCTTTCTCATAGGCCTCCCGCTCCAAGCGGGGCGCCTTGTCTTGGAGGTCCTCATTTTCTTCGTTGTTATCCCCTGCCTCTGTTGCCTCATCGGGCGGCCCTCCGGGTAACACCAGCGCTCCTGGTTCCGTTGCGGCGGGCGGGGCGGCCTCGGACTCGTACAGTGCAAGAGATTCCGGATCAAAGCTTCGGATGTTGAATTGGATGTGTTCACCGTTCCTGATGACATTAGACGAGGACATCGTCTCCTCCCTTACCCCCAAGAACGATTTTCCCTTCCTCTTCCAACCTTCTCGCAGTCTTCAGAATGCTCTGCTGAGCCTGTTCCACATCACGCAGCTTAACAGGTCCCATCACCTCCATGTCTTCCCTCATCATTTGGGCGGCACGCTGGCTGACATTGCCGAAGATCTTTTCCGTAAGACCTTCGCTGGCGGTCTTCAGCGCCAGGATCAGCTCATCGTTGCTGATTTCCTTGAGTAGTGTACGGATTGAACGGTCGTCCAGGTTAACAAGATCTTCAAAAACGAACATGGACTGGCGGATCTCCTCGGCCAGTTCTTCCCTATCGTTTTCGATTCGCTCCATGATGGAGGCTTCTGTTTTTTGGTCGAGCTGATTCATAATCTCTGCCGCTGCCTGGGTTCCACCTAGTTTTTCGTTGGATTCGTTGCCGATGTCGGCTATCTGTTCCAGGATCACCTCCTGTATTTCATCAACGATTTCGTCCGGCACGTTGTCCAGTTCGGCAATCCTTATGATTACCTCGCTCTGCACGGCTTCGGGCAGGAGCTGAATGGTCTCGGCTGCGCTTTGGTGGTTCAGGTTCACGAGTATCAAGGCTATGGTCTGGGGGTGTTCGTCCATGAGCAGGTTTACCAGCACCTGAGGGCTCAGGGACCTGAGCATTTCGAAGGGGCGATGCCCTTCCTTGCTGACGAACTCGTTCAACAGGCCGTCCGCCTTGCGGGAATCAAAGGCCTGTGTGACCGTCTTTTTGAAAAAGCTCGTCCCGCTTACACCCAGAAGATTGTTCTCCGTGAAGGAAGCGAAAAACTCGTCCATTATGGAAGCCACAACCTGGGTGTCCAAACTCTTTATCCGGGACATGTGCTCTCCGATTGTCTTGACTTCATCCTCCTCGAGGTATTTGAAGACCTGAGTCGTAAAGTTTTCGCCCATCATCATCAATAGAACCGCGGCCTTGTCAGGCCCTGTAAGCCCTTTGATAAGGTCCAATGTCAGCCGCTCCTTTCACTCAGCCAGGATTGAATTATTCGGGCCGCCATTTCCGGATTCTTCTTAGACATTTCAAGCAATCTGGTATGCTGGTCCATATCAGAGCCATCCCCTTCTTCTCCGGATCCGAGCTTATGACTCTCCGAACCCCGAGGCAGGAGCACCTGCTGCCGGCCTGCCTCCTTCAGCCAGTTTCTAAAGGGCCTGGCCACCAGAAAGAAGAACAATGCGATTAGGAGCAGGTTCAGTGCGGGCCGGGCAGTCTTTTTCAAGTGGTTCAGCCATGAAGGTTGAGTTTCGAATCCGCCCCGAGTGTGTTCCTCCGCTTGCATGGCAAAGGCCACATTGCTCACTGAGATCTGGTCTCCCCGCTTTTCATCGAAACCTATTGAGCTTTTGACAATATCCTCAAAAGTACTCATTTCCCTCCGGCTCCGGGGGATGAACTCCTTTACGGGGTCTCCGTCTTCTCCTATGGAAGTTGTATAGGGGCCGTCAATGATTACGGCTGCGGTGAGGCGTGTTATGCCGCCGGCGGAATTGATGATTTGGCGGTTAATTCGATTTATCTCGTAGTTGATCACGGAGTTTTCTTTTTCAAAGCCTCGAGAAAAGGTCCCTGCAACGCCTTCCGGCTGTTGTTCGACCACCTGGTATTGAATGTCGGGACTCCCGCCGGGGAGGTTGCTTCCATCGGCCGAGGACTCCTTTTGAATCTGCTCGCTCCTGACAACCGCGCTGTCCGGATCATATGATTCCTCCGAGATGTTAACCTGGCGAAAATCCAGGTCTGCGGAGACCCGTGCAATAACCTTGTTTGCACCAACCACGGGCTCCAGCATGGTCTGTATACGGTTTTCCAGGGATTGTTCGAGCCTTCTTTGATGCTCGAGCTGGGAACGGCTCAGCCCACCGGTTGCTATTTCGTCCCGGCCTTTGGACAGAAGCCCCCCTGCCATGTCCACCACCGTAACATTCTCCGGCCTTAGGCCTTCCACTCCACAGGCCACAAGGTTTACGATACCCTGCAACTCTCTGCGATCCAGTACTCCCCCCGGAAATAACCTGAGCACCACCGAGGCTGTTGCCGGTTTTTCGGGTTCGGCAAATAGGCTGTCCCCCGAGACCACGATGTGCACACGTGCCTGATCCACACTGTCGAACTGCATGATGGTCCTGGCCAGCTCTCCCTCAAGGGCCTGCTGGTACTTCAGCCTCTGCACGAACTCCGTGGTCCCGAAGGGGATGCTGTCAAAGACCTCGAAACCCACACTGCCTCCCCGGGGCAGGCCTTGACCTGCCAGGTCCAGACGGAGCTGGTAAACCATGTCGTCCGGTACAAGCACTGTGCTTCCCCCTTCCTTGAGCTGGAAGGGGACCCTTTGTTCCCTCAGCTTTTCAGTAATCCGGGCGGCGTCGTTCGTGCTGAGATTGGAAAACAAGACCTGGTAGTGGGGCCTGTTGGTCCAGATAAGCAGGGCTGTGAATCCCGCCACCACCAGCAGCATGGTTACGGCCAAAGACACCTTGCGCGCCGTGGGCATACCGGCCAGAATGCCCAGAAACTGTTGAAAGCTGTTTTTCCCCGTTGCTTCTTCCGCCATGATTCACCCTCGGCAGTGGTCCTCCTTTGTCAGGGGGCGCCAAAAACCACTGATATTAGAATGACATTCTCATGATTTCCTGATATGCATCCAGCAACTTATTACGGATTTCCATCAAAAGCTTGAAGGAGATTCCGGCCTTTTCAGAGGCGATCACCACCTCGTGGATGCCCTGGCGTTTGCCCACGGCAAACTCCGCCGCCATACGGTCGGCCTCTTTAATCTCGGCATCCGTTTTTCTTGCCAAGGCTTCCAGTGTATCCTTGAAATCAGGCCCGTTGGACCCATTTGGTCGTGTTGACACTGGATTGTAATGGAACGCTGCTTTATTAAGACCTTGAACTGGTTCCATAAAACCGCCTTTCCACTCCACCGCTCATACCGCCGGTTCGATTCTTGGACCATAATCCGGAGGACGTGTTCAGCGGCCTATCTCCAGGGCTCTAAGAGCCATGTCCTTGGACGCCTTCACCACTGCCGCCGCCGCTTCATAGGCCCTGTTGGCGTTGAGCATTAGGACCATTTCCTCAACCGGGTTTACATTGGGGAGTTGTATATATCCCTCATCATCGGCGTCCGGGTGTGTTGGATCGAAGATGCTGTTGAACGGACCTTGAACATGAACAATGTCGATTACTTCGACACCATGGAGCTTCCTATCCAAAGCGTCCTGCAGGTGCCCATCGAAACCGCCGGCCGCCGGTGTGGCCTGTAATATGACGGTCTTTCTGCGGTATGGGGTGCCATCCTCGGTTCGAGTGGTGTTTGCATTGGCAAGATTGTCTGCGATTACGTTTAGGCGCGTTCTCTGAGCCGACATTCCCCCCGCCGCCAGATCCATGGTACGCATGAGATCCATAGTCTAACTCCTTCCTCCGATGACCTCTTTTAAAGACTGGAATTTCTTGGATAAAAGTGTGGCTGTGGCTTCGTAGGCCAGATTGTTTTGGGCCAGTTTGACCATTTCCCGATCGAGGTCCGGCTTCCTATCTCCGGCCCCATAGGTTTCTATGGTGAAAGCGGGCTCGACCTCCGATGAAATCGGGAGGTGTTTTTCGTGAGTCTTTCTAAGGGTGACTCTCTTAGGAGCTGATACCCCGGTCTTCCCTACCGCTTGCTTAAGCGCCTCGTTGAAGGTCGCCTTTCGGGGTTTGTATCCAGGGGTTTCCATGTTGGCTATGTTGCCTGCTATCACAGACTGGCCGGCGGATCTGAAGTCCAGAGCCTGCTGAAGGGCCTTCATGGTCTTTCCCATCAAGCGGTTACCCAGCATGTTTTCCATTTCCATTGCCGCCTCCTTTTGATAGTCCCGACATCGGTTACTGCAAAAGCAATACCAAACCCTGATGGACGTTGGAGAATCTGCTGTCTTCCGGGAGGAGAGTATGAGTTTTCAGCTTTCAGCGCGGAAAAATTTGCAGGGCAGTGGTTCAAAAACGACCGGTTCGGTACCCCGGGAAGAGTAGGGGGGCGGCGGGCCGGGCCCCCCCCCCCGGGGGTTTTAAAGAAAAGTGTTGAAAAAAAAAAAAAATCAAAGGAAAAAGGGGG
>CAYPSZ010000373.1:0-21125 GCA_964413125.1 uncultured Desulfobacterales bacterium | reverse complement strand
CCCCCCCCCCCCCCTCCCCGGGCGGGGCCCCCCTCCCCCCCACGACTCTTCCGCGAGGAACTCCATGGTGCGGTGGAGGCAGTCGATGATGTCTCTCGTTTCGTTGAAAACGATCACAGCCCCCGATCCCAGCACCTCCTCGTAGCATAGCCGGGTGCTGCCCATCAGGGTACTCGGCAGGAACCGGCCAGTCGCCCCGCCTACCTGTAAGAACTTGGTATTTTCAGCGCCTGCCATGTCTACCACAAGCTCCTGGAGGGTGCTGCCCATTTCGAGCTCATAGACGCCCGGCTTTCCCACGTCCCCGCTTACGGAAAAAAGTTTCGTTCCCTTGCTCTCGGCCGTCCCCACGGAGGCGAACCAGTCCGCACCGTTCAAAAGGATCCCGGGAACGTTGCACAGGGTCTCCACATTGTTGATAATGGTCGGTTTCTCCCAGAGGCCCTGAGCAGGAGGGTAGGGCGGCCTGAACCGGCACTCGCCCCGCTTTCCCTCGATGGAGTTCATCAATGCGGTTTCCTCCCCACACACGTAAGCGCCGGCGCCTTCCACAATGGTGATGTCCAGATCTCCCAGTAAGCCTTTTCCCCGGACCTGATCCATGGCGCTTGTCAGAATTCCCAGCAGATGGTGGTATTCCCCTCGAAGATAGATGTAGACCTTGGTCGCGCCGATGGCAAGGGAGGCAATGGCGATGCCCTCGAACAGCGAGAACGGATCGTTCTGGAGCAGGTACCGGTCCTTGAAGGTCCCAATTTCCCCCTCGTCCGCATTGCACACGAGATAGCGTTCCTTCTGGTCGCTCCTGCCGGCCAGCTCCCATTTCACCCCGCAGGAAAACCCGGCTCCGCCTCGGCCTTTGAGCCCCGATTTCTTGACCTCTTGAATCACCTCTTCAGGCCCCTGCTTTTTTGCCTTTTCAAGGCCTTCGAATCCATCTCTCTGAATGTAGGTTTCGATGTCGCCGGGTTCGATGATGCCGCAGTGCTTCGTTACCATTCTCTTCTCAGGCATGATATGTCCTCCCATTCGGCGTTCTACCGGTAGGATGCCAGGATCCCCGAAACCCTCTCCGGAGTCAGATTTCCGTGCACATCCTCGTTCACCAACATCGCAGGGGCCTGATCGCAGGCACCGATACAGTTAGTCAGCTCAAAGGAAAATGCGCCGTCTGGAGTCATCTCACCCGGGCCGATCCCCAGCGTTTTCTGAATGCAGTTCATGACCATTTCCCCGCCGTTCAGGTAGCAGGGGAGACTCTTGCACATGCGAATCACATTCCGCCCCTGCGGCGTGACGGCCATAAACGCATAGAAGGTGGCAACCCCGTAGACGTCGCTCAAAGGGATCTCCAAGCTCTCTGCGATCTCCAGCATGGTCCCTCGAGAGACATATCCCCGCTTGCTTTTTTCCGCGATGAGCATTCCGAGGAGTTGGTCCTGTCCTTTTCCAGGCTCGAAAACCTTGGCTTTTCCCGTTCGGCCCACCGCTTCAGCTCCATCTGCAAGCATCAGGGCCGTCGTGGGGCAGTAGTCCACACAAATCCCGCAATCCTTGCAAACCTCTTTGTTCAGTGGTTCGTCGCAATCGACAATCACCTTGCTTCGAAATCCGCGGTAGGCCACGCTGAAAACGGATTGCCCAGCGATTTCCCGACATGCCCGGACACACCGGCCGCACAGTATGCATTTGGACATGTCCCGCCAAACGTAAGGGCTAACATCTTCGATTCCATGGTACCGGGGGGCCTTCAGGCTGAAGCGAGGAGGACCCGATTCCAAGGCCGCAGCGAGATTGTGAAGCTCGCAGGCATCCGCCTTCCTGTCGGTCACGCAGGGACCCGTGTGACCCGCAAAGAGGAGCTCAATCATACCTTTTCTGGCCTCGAGCACCCTTTGGCCGCGTGTGGAAATCACCATGCCTTCCTCAACCGGGGTGTGGCACGAACCGACCAGTTGATTGCGGCCCTCCACCTCCACGACGCAGATTCGGCAGCCGCCGTAAGTGCTCAGCTCTTTTCGGTGACACAAGGTTGGAATCGGGATGTCCAATTCCTGGGCCGCCTCGAGAATGGTTTTCCCCTTCTCCACCACCGTGCCGATTCCGTCAATCTGAATGCTTATCTGTTCCATGGTGTTCTCCCCGACTTACTTTCTCAAGGTTAGTGCTTGGGGTCCAAAGCGGGTCTTTCTTTATCGTGTGGATCGCCCTCTCTAAAAACGCGCAAAAACATAGTCAAGGACTTATTCTCATTATGGTATCCTGAATAGACAAGTGACCAAACTTTGCTGGCTGAAGCATTGGAATTCCATCAAAACGTTTCATTCCCGCTAATTACCACATCAACTTTGTGGAAATGGTTTGTGCGGTGCTTTTTACAAGATCGATCAGTTCACTCTCGATCCGCTCCATGGTTAAACTGAAGACAGACCCTGTAATGCTGACGGCGGCAACAACCCTTTTACCGGCTTTGATGGGGGCGGCAATACATCTCACGCCTTCATAGTACTCCTCATCGTCCAAGCCATATCCCTGTTCTCGAACGCTCGCCAGTTCTTGAAGCAGTTGACCCATGTTGGTGATCGTGTTTTTTCCATATTGCTTGAGCGGCCGGGTTTTATAGATGGCCTTGACCTCATCCGAGGACAAATCCGATAGCAGAACCTTGCCGCCCGCAGCTGCGTGGGGATCGGTGCTGAAACCGACGTAGGTGGCTAGGCTGAGGCCGCTATTGGCCTGGATCTTATCGATGTAGGTAACCTGTCCATTTCGGAGGATGGATAGGTGAACTGCTTCGCCACTGTTTCGATGAAGCCTCCGAAGGTGCGTGTAGGCCACATTACGGACATCCATGCTGTTGAGAATGGTTGTACTGATGGCCAAAAATCGTAAGCCCAGGGAATACTTTTTGGTATCGGGCTGCTGAGACACATAGTCGTATCCTTTGAGGGTGCTGAGGATGTGGTGGATTGTGCTGGGTGGAAAGCCCAGTAACTGGCTGATTTCGGCAATGCTCAAGCCTCGGGGATGTTGATCGAGAAGTTCAATGATTTGGAGGCTCTTGTCGAGAGATCTGAGTTTCAATGCCTAATCCTTTTTATATTATGAAATGTTGTTCCAAAAATTAGCCGAGGCCATTCCTTTTGTCAAGATTTTTTTTAAGCAGCTCTGGACAACAAATGGGAGCTGTTAAAAAGAAAGAAATCAGACATTATATAACTAACTGTTTATTAAACATAAAACAGGATCCATTGAGACCGGGGGACTCGCGAAAAGGAACCTAAGCTCCATGCTAAGGAAGAAAAGGCTTGACAGAAAGACAGGCTATCCTCTATGTTCGGAACAGCGTTCCATAAGATCGAATAAGGCGTAATTTCTATGAAAACAGACGCTGTGTCAAAAAGCCTTAAAGTGATTGATCTTCTCTCTGAGCACCCTGAAGGCCTGAGTCTTATGGATCTGTCTGGAAATCTCGGCTATCCCAAGAGCACCCTTCACAGGATCCTTGGGACGCTTCAAGAGTTCGAATACGTCTCTCAGAACCCGGATACTCGAAAGTATTGCCTGGGGTTCAAGTTCCTTTCCATCGGACGCGTCATTCTGGCTAACATCGACGTCCGAAAGATCGCTCAGGAGAGTCTGAGATCGCTGCATGATAAATGTAAAGAAGCCATTCATTTGGCGATTTTAAGGGGAGGCAAAGTTGTCTATATTGATAAAATAGACAAACCGGGAGGGCTGTCTTTGGTGACGTACGTTGGATTTCAAACCAGTCCCCACGCAGCCGCTGGCGGCAAGATTCTGCTCTCAGAGCTCTCAGAAAAAGAGATTCGGGACCTCTATGAGGGCGGGCCCCTGAAGGCCTTTGGAAAGAACACCATCACCAACTTTGCGCAACTTATGGAAGAGATTGAAAATATAAGAAAATTAGGCTACGCCATCGACAATGAGGAGTACTATGAGGGCGTGAGATGCGTCGCGGCTCCCATTCGGGCCGGGAACCAAATCGTGGCAGCGGTAAGCATTACGGGGTCGATTTTTACCATGACCATGGAAAGGATCAATCAAGAGTTGATCGGTATGGTTCTGGACGCTGCTAACGAAATCTCAAGCCGAATGCATTAGAATGCTTCAAGGACAAGCTTCTCAAGGGACCCGTGGGACTTAGGGCACGCCCGAAGAGGTGCGGCATTCTGCTAGCAGGCATGGGCGTTGCGGGTGGTTGTTTACGAGTGTTTTTCCCGCGGGTCTAGGCGTTTGGAGTGTTTTATGATCGGGACTTCTCTGGGGTGATATTCCGCGTCCGGGTAATCTCCAGGGGGATGTTACGCCATTTTTTTTAACAAAAGCTGGAACTGTATTTCAGATTCTGAAATCATCAGCGTTGGGTGGGCTCATGAAAGAAATCAGCATAAGCGGAAGAGGAGGGCAGGGGTCGCTCGTGCTAGCCCAGTTTATGGCAATTGCGGCCCTGGAAGACGGCAAGTACGGACAGGCCTTTCCGTTTCTTGGCGGAGGTGGGGAGAGGAGAGGGAAGCCCATTATGGCATTTTGCCGGCTGGACGATCACACCATCAGGGTGCGGTGCCGCGTGAGCGAACCAGACTATGTCATCGTTCAGGACGCCACCATCCTCAAAGAGGTGGATGTCCTGAAGGGTCTCAAGCCCGGAGGGACGGTCCTGATCAATACTGACCGAACGGCCAAGGAACTAGGACTGAACGGCGGCTTCAGGGCCGTAGGCTTTTCGGCCACCGAACTGGCACGTCGCATTCTGGGGCGGCCGATTATGAATACGGCTCTCCTCGGAGCCTTTGCCGCCACCACAGGCGAACTGAGTCTGGACGCGGTGCTCAGCGCTGTCCGGATCAAATTCCCCGGAAAACTGGGCGAGAAAAACGTCGCGGTCGTTCAAGAAAGCTATCACCTTTTTTCCGGAGATACACCATGAAGGTCACGATTGGGGCCGTAGTGAAAGCCAAAACATCTCTGGAATACCTGACCGGAAGCTGGCGGGATCAGCGGCCTGTCCAAAACGTTGAAACCTGCAACTCCTGCGGCATCTGTCTGGATGTTTGCCCGGACAGCTCCGTGTATTTAGAGGATGAAACCTATTGCATCGACTATGATTATTGTAAAGGATGCGGCCTTTGTGCCCACGAGTGTCCGGCGAACGCCATCGCCATGGTTCCGGAGGAAAAGTGAGATGATCGAAACCAGAGTCTTGGAGGGCTCAGAGGCCGTCGCCCTAGCCGTAAAGGCCTGCCGTCCCCAGGTCATTGGGGCCTATCCAATCAGCCCGCAGACCCATATCGTCGAGGCTCTTGCACGGATGATCGCCGATGGGGACCTGGACACGCAATATGTGCGTGTGGAGTCTGAGTTCTCTGCGGCCAGCGTGATCAGCGGGGCATCTGCCGCCGGAAGCCGCTCCTACACCGCGTCCTCTTCTCAGGGGCTCCTCTTAATGACCGAAGTGCTATATGCGAGCGCCAGCATGAGGCTTCCTTTTGTCCTCACAGGGGTCAACCGGTCCATTTCAGCCCCCATCAGCATCCAGGTGGACCATCAGGACGCCATCAGTCTGCGGGATGCGGGGGTGATCGAATTGTTCGTAGAGAGCAGCCAAGAGGCTTACGATACCCACATCGCGGCATTCAAAATTGCCGAAGATCCCAGGGTCCTGCTCCCTGTTATGGTTTGCATGGACGGCTGGATCCTGACTCACTCTTATGAGCCGGTATCATTTCTGAGCCAGCAGGAGGTAGATCGATTCCTTCCGCCGTTCCACCCCCCGAATTTTCTGGATGTAAAGGATCCGAAGTCCTGGGGGTCCTATGCAGAGGAAAACGTGCTCCTGGAGTTCAAGTATGCTGTGAACAATGCTATGGAACAGAGTAAAAAGATAATGAAAGAGGTTTTTTGTGAATTGGCTGAAATCACCGGGCGGAACTACGGTGAGCTTATTGAGTCCTATCGTACGAAAGACGCCGACATCATCCTATTGGGTATGGGATCGATGGCGGGGACCACGAAAGAAGCCATAGACGCGTTGCGTGCTCAGGGCAAGAAGGTCGGGTTCGTGAAAATTCGCTGCTACCGCCCTTTTCCCTTTGAGGATATTCTAGAAGCGGTGAAAGGGGCCAGTGTGTTGGCCGTGATCGAGGCCGACTTCTCCATGGGAAGCGAAGGAGCCGTGGGCATGGACCTCAAAGCCAAGCTGTGCGGAAGACCGAAAGCCCCCCTTGTTATCGATGTGATTGCGGGTCTCGGGGGACGCGAAGTCAATCGGGATACAATCGATCAAATTGTTGAAAAAGCCAAAGAAGTCGGGATCAGTGGTCAGCCTCTTGCCAACCCTTACTGGGTGGGTCTCGACACTGGCCCTCTGCCATAGGGAGTGTGACATGGTGACACGGAAGATCAGGAAACACGATGATCTCTTTGTTTCAGGACACAGGGCCTGCCACGGGTGCGGAATGGCCTTGGGCGTGAGGCACATTCTGAAAGCGACCGGAGAGCGAGTGATTGTCGTCACCCCGACCGGGTGCCTTGAGACGTTTACGTCTCCCTATGGGTACTCACCCTGGGGAGTCCCTTGGATTCATCACCTCTTTGAAAACGGCCCGTCCATCGCATCCGGCGTCGCCGCAGCCCTCAAGGCCCAGAACCGGGCTTCAGAACGCGTTGTCGCCATCGGTGGAGACGGATCGACGTTCGATATTGGTTTTGGGGCCTTGTCCGGAATGCTGGAGCGCGGCGATGATGTGCTGTACATCTGCATGGACAACGGAGCCTACATGAACACCGGGGGTCAGCGAAGCGGTGCTAGCCCCCTGTTTTCAGCTACGAGCACCCAGCCAGCCGGGAAGATTTCTCTGGGAAAACCGGAGCTGAAAAAGGACCTTCCAACCATCATTGCCGCCCACGGAATCCCCTATGTGGCCACGGCCTCTGTTGCCTATCTCAGGGATCTTCGCAAGAAAGTCGAAAAAGCCATGACACACCGAGGACCTCGGTACATCCAGATCGATACCACATGCCCATCCGTTTGGGGATTCCCATCCGACCGAACCCTCGAGGTTGCAAGGATGGGCGTCCAGTGCGGCCTGGTTCCCCTCTTTGAACTGGAGGAGGGCCGGCTGACCAACATCCGAAAGATCAGGCATAAGATACCCGTGGAGGATTACCTAAAGGCCCAGAAGCGATTCCGACACCTTTTCGAATCCACGGACGGCAAGGCGGCCGTTGGAACCATGCAGGGCATCGCCGACGCCAACATCCAGCGGTACGGACTGATGGCTGAGCCGGCCGGCGGCGAAGCCTCTTAGGCCGGGATACGGGGGGACGGAAATGGGGGTAATGGACAGGTTCCGGATCGACGGCAAGGTGGCCGTGGTGACAGGAGGGACCAAGGGGATCGGAGGCGCGATCGCTGTCGCTCTGGCAGAGGCCGGGGCCCACATCGCCGCCGTCAGCCGGAACCCCGCGGCAGAGATCGAGGAGGCGGTGAACCGACTGGGATGCCGATTCATGCACCACCCGGCGGATCTCACGGTCAGGGAGGAGGCCCGCAAGGTCATTCCCGCAGTCGTGGAGCAGATGGGAGGTGTGGACATCCTGGTCAACAACGCGGGGATCTGCCCCAGGTCGCCGGTCGAAGCGTTCCCTGAGGGGGACTGGGACGCCACCCTGGAGATCGATTTGAGTGTGGCATTCATCCTTTCCAAGGCCGCAGCACGGGTGATGCTAAAGAAGGAGGGCGGCAAAATCATCAACATCGCCTCGGTCCTCGCCTTTCAGGGGGGGCTCAATGTTCCGGCCTACGCCGCCTCCAAGCACGGGATCGTGGGATTGACCAAGGCCATGGCCAACCAGTGGGCCTCCCGAAACATCAACGTCAATGCCATTGCGCCCGGCTACTTCTCGACGGAGTTCATTGCGGCCCTTCAGGGAGATCCCGAACGGTCCAAAGCCCTCCTGAGCCGGGTACCCGCAGGTCGTTGGGGGGAGCCCGAGGAACTCGGGGGGGTGGCCGTTCTTCTGGCCTCGCCTGCCTCGGACTTCGTGAACGGCTCCGTGATCGCTGTGGACGGCGGGTGGCTTTCCTGGTGAAAAAGACCTACGCGGAGGTTCCGCAGCGCACCGGGGCTCGTTTCCGAAGCTTCGTTCCCCCAGGACATCGCTCGCTCGATGAATTCGGTGCCGCTTCGAGGCAGAGGAGTCACACCAAAGCCAGCATTCGAGGTTGGATACGATGACGACCCTCAGCGAAGAGATCAAACAGGCGATTGTCGGCATCGTCGGGCCGGACCGTTTCACGGACGGCATCGCGGACAGGATCAGCTACAGCTCGGATTCCTCCGAGCATCGCCGTAGGCCGGACGGGGCAGTCTGGGTGGAGACTGCGGGGGAGGTCTCAGCCCTTCTCCTGCTGGCCAACGAGCACCGGCTTCCGGTCGTTCCTCGGGGGGCCGGCACGGGGTTTGCCGGGGGGGCGGTCCCCGAGCAGGGCGGCCTGATCCTGGACATGGCCCACATGAACCGCATTCTGGAAATCTGCATCGAGGATCGGCTGGTCGTTGTCCAGCCCGGAGTGGTCTACAGCCGCCTAGCCGAGGCTCTGGATCCTCACGGCTTCTTTTTCCCCCCGGACCCGGCATCCGGTTCCGTGGCCACGCTCGGGGGAAATGTGGCCACGAATGCCGGCGGCCTCAGGGGCGCCAAGTACGGTGTGACCCGGGACTATGTGCTGGGTCTCGAGGTGGTGCTCCCCCAGGGGGAAATCTTGAGAACCGGCACCCGCACCATGAAATCGGTGTCCGGGTACGATCTGACGCGCCTCTTTGTGGGTTCCGAGGGGACGCTGGGAGTCATCACCGAGATCAGCCTGAAGGTCCACCCCAAGCCCCGGGTTTCCACGGCATGCTCTGCGGCATTCGACGAGATCGAGGAGGCCGGCGAAGCGATCAGCGAGGTCATGCGCTCGGGGGTCATTCCCTGTGCCCTGGAGATCCTGGATGCGGAGTGCATCAAGGCGCTTAATGAGAACACTGATCTCGATCTACCCGAGGCCGCGGCCCTTGTGCTTGCCGAGGCGGATGCCCACACGCGGGAGGAGGCCAACCACCAGGTGGATCAGATCGTTCGGATCTGCGAACGGCACAACGCCAGGGAGATGGTTCGAGCGGAGTCTTCCGAGGAGATCCAGCGGCTCTGGACGGCGCGAAAGTCCATCGGGGGCATCCTCTTCCGCATGGGTTACAACATGCTGGCCGAAGACGCCACCGTGCCCATCAGCAAGGTGCCCGACATGCTCAAGGGCATCCGCGGGATCAGCGAGCGACACGGTGTGCTCATCGCGACCCTGGGGCACCTTGGGGACGGAAACATGCATCCCAACATAATCTTCGACGGCCGCAACCCCGAGGAGAGGGCCGGCGCCGAGAGGGCGACGAGGGATCTCTTCGAACTCGCCGTCGGACTGGGCGGAACCCTGAGCGGGGAGCATGGGATCGGACTGGCTAAGGCTGAGTTCATGCCGCTGCAGCACAGCCCTGTGGCCCTCAAGACCATGGCGGGGTTGAAGCGGTTTTTCGATCCCAACAACATTCTCAATCCGGGAAAGCTGGCGCTGGGGACTTAGATGGAAGCGGAACATCCGCGCCTGGAGGCGTACGAAGATCAGATCCTCAAGTGCTCGGAGTGCGGTTTCTGCCAGGCCCAGTGCCCGGTTTTCGAGTTCACGCTCCGGCCGGCCTACAGCACGCGCGGAAAGCTCATGGTCCTCAAGGAAGTTTTGCGCGGCGACCTGGAGTTGAGCCATGAGCTGGCGGACCTCTACTTCACCTGCACCACCTGTCAGGCCTGCACGTTCAAGTGCCCTTCCGGGGTCGAGGGACATGAAATCGTCATGGCCGCGCGCAGGCGGATCTCCGAGGCGGGTATCCTGCCGGAATCCCTTAAAGGAGTTTTCACAAGCATCTCCCGGTCGGGAAACGTCTTCAGCGCCAAGCCGGAAGAGAGGGCCGACATCTACCCGGCGGAGATCCGAAAGAAGATTCCGCCCCGCTCCGCGATGGAGGAGGCGTCGGCGCTTCTTTTCATGGGATGTCTTCCGAGCTACGTGGACATGAAGATCGTGCCCAGCCTCCTCCAGGTGATGGAGGGCTCTGGGGCGTGCTATACCAGTCTTGCCGAACAGGAGGTGTGCTGCGGCTTTCCCCTGTACCTCACCGGATCGGAGCACTTCGAGGCCCATCGAGCCCGCATGACCCGGAAGATCCTATCCAGCGAAATCCGGGAGATCATCACGCCCTGCGCCGGATGCTACAAAGCATTCGCCACCCTTTACCCGGGCTTGAAAGAGCGGGGAATACAGGTGAATCACTCGATTCAGTCCATGCTCCAAATGATCCGGCAAAAGAAGATTGTGCTCAAGGGCCGGTTTACAAAATCGGTGACCTACCATGATCCGTGCGACCTGGGGCGGGGCTTCGGCCTTTATGAAGAACCCCGTGAGATCCTGCGAAGGGTCCCCGGGCTGAACTATGTGGAAATGGCGCGAAACCGGGCGGATGCGCGCTGCTGCGGGGGTGGGGGAGCGCTTCAGGCGTACAAGCCCGACTTGGCGTCGGACATGGCGGCCAGGCGCGTCCGGGATGCCTTGGAGGTGGGCGCAGAGGTCATTGTCTCGGGGTGCCCGGCCTGCAAGGACAACCTGCGGAAAGGGGTGCGATCCATCCCCAAGGCGGAGCGGGGAAACATCAAGGTGATGGACATCACCGAGGTGGTTCAGGCGGTCATAGCGCCATGACACGAGTGAAAGGAACACTCGGTCCGAATCATCGAAGAAAGGCAGCGGGGGTAGGCTGGCATTTTTCCTTGTGTGTTGAAACAGGGGACCATGATATAGAATAATCATTCCTATCATTTATCCATCAAAAGGATTGAAAGACCATGAAACTGCCCAACGGAACTGCATACATTGAGAGTTTGCTGAAGCTGCAGCCGAGGATCTTTTACAAGGGACAAAGGATTCAGAATGTGACCCAGCATCCCGCTACCGCTCCCCATGTCCGGGCCGCCGCCATGACCTATGCGCTGGCCGGCGATGACGAGTACCGGGACCTGGCCACGGCCGTATCCCACCTGACCGGCAGAACCATCAGCCGGTTTACGCATGTGCATCAGAACGTCGAGGACCTCATCAAAAAGGTGAAACTCCTTCGCGTCCTGGGGCAGAAAACTGGAACCTGCTTTCAGCGATGTGTAGGCTTTGACGGGATCAATGCGGTTTATTCCGTGTGCTACGAAATGGACCAGAAGCACGGAACAGACTACTTCAACCGTTTCAAGAAGTGGCTCATCCACATTCAGGAGGAAAACCACATGGTGGTGGGTGCCATGACCGATCCAAAAGGGGACCGTTCCAAGGTTCCAGCCGATCAGCCCGATCCCGACCAGTTCGTTCACGTGGTGGAACGGAGAAAAGACGGTGTCGTCATCCGCGGGGCCAAGGTTCACATGACCGGCGGGGGCAACTCCCACGAGATCCTGGTCATGCCCACAACCGCCATGGACTATCGCTCCAGGGACTACGCCGTTGTCTGCGCTGTGCCCGTTGATGCCGAAGGGGTGACCATGATCTTTGGCCGTCAGACGAATGATGACCGACGGGACAGGCGTGAACGGATCGATTCGGGCAAGCCCTCCTTCGGCGCTGTGGGCGGGGAGGCGGTCATTGTCTTCGAAGACGTCTTTGTGCCTAGCAGCAGGGTTTTCATGGACGGCGAGACTGAGCATACGGGTGTATTGGTCTATCGGTTTGCCGCCCATCACAGGGCCAATTACGGGGCCTGCAAGACCGGTCTGATGGATGTGCTCACTGGCGCGGTTAGCTACCTCGCGAACATTCAGGGGACGGCCGGAGGTTCCCATGTGAAGGACAAGATCACCGAGATGATTCACTTGAGCGAAACCCTTTACAGCTCCTCTATTGCTTGCTCGGCCGAGGGCAGCACCACACCATCGGGCGCCTACATGGTGGACACCATGCTGGCCAATGTCTGCAAGCAGAATGTGACCCGCTTCCACTTCGAGGTGGCTAGACTAGCCCTGGACCTGGCAGGCGGCTTCATTGCCACCCTTCCGAGCCAATACGACCTAGAAAGCGAGGACGTGGGCTATCTTGTGAGGAAGTACTTTTCAGGGGTGGAGGGAATCCCCACGGAACATCGGATGAAGATCGCCCGGCTCATCGAGGCCATGACCGGCGGCACCGCACTGGTCGAGTCCATGCACGGGGCGGGTTCACCGCAGGCCCAGAGGATCATGATCCTTAGGGAAGGGGACCTGGAACACAAAATCAAGCTGGCCAAGGCCCTGGTGGGGATTCCTTCCAAAACGAAGCCGCTGCAGACCTCTTCGTGATGTCGGGTAGAAGCCGATTGGTATTCCGAAGTGGCTCGGGACGAAACGGGCAATGCTGACCCGCGAAGAAACGGAGCGATACGACAGGCAACTCTGTATGGAAGGCATTGGAGAAGGAGGACAGGAGAGGCTCAAGCAGGCCCATGTGTTCCTGGCCGGTGCAGGCGGCCTGGGGTCGATCGTGGCCATGCTTCTGGCCTCCGCCGGGGTGGGGAGGATTCGCATAGTTGATGATGGCGTTGTGGAGTTGAGCAACCTGAACCGCCAAATACTTTACGGGACGGAAGATCTGGGAAAACCGAAAACAGCCTGTGCGAAGAGAATACTCGAGAACCTGAATCCCCACGTGAAGATTGAGGCCCTTTCGGAAACTATTCAGGAAGCAAATGTCGACAAGCTCGTGGGATCGTGCGACATCATCATTGACGCGCTGGACAACTATGCCGCGCGGTATCTCCTGAACCGGGTCGCGTTCCAGAGACGTATTTCCCTAGTTCACGGAGCCGTAGAAGAGTTCCGCGGGCAAGCGACCACCCTCACCCCCGGCAAAACCATTTGCCTTGAGTGCTTGGTTCCTGCGCCTCCCCAGCAGCGGACTCAAGCAGTCCTGGGGGCAACGTGCGGCGTAATTGCCTCTATCCAGGCAGGGGAGGCCGTGAAGCATATGGTCGGGATCGGCGGTCAAATTGAAAACCGACTGCTGGTTTGGGACGGCCTGGAAGGGGAAATGGAATCCTTCCGAATGGAACGGAATCCGGCGTGCCCCCTTTGTGGGACCTCCTATAGCGTGAACCACAAATGATGTCAGCAGTGGAGCGAGTTATAGCGAGTTCAGTTCCATGAAGCATTTCTGATACGGTGAGAATATTCTTTTGAATGTAGTTTTGGTGCTCACCATTGATAAAGCTTGGGTTCTGGTAACCGCCCATTGCCTCTGAATATCCCTGCACTCTTTTTCCTTTACATTGACTGAATGCTCAAGCAGTTGTATATTATCAAAACACTCTGCTTTCAGGAGGGAATCCATGGAAGAGGATAACGTAAGGGATTTAACGTTGGAAGTGCTTGTAAGTATCCGCGATGAAATCAAGGCGTTGCGGGCGGATACCAATATGCGTTTCGAGCAAATGGATAAGCGCTTTGAGCAAATGGATAAGCGCTTCGAGCAAATGGATAAGCGTTTTGAAAGGATTGAAAAGGACATTTCCAAGATTAAAGAGGGCCTTGATCAGATTGTGACCCGGTTTGAGAGGGACTATTTGTTGCTCGCTTCGGAAGTGGATGCCATGAAAAAACGGCTCGGCACCTGCGAAGAACGCCTCGGCATCGTCATGAATTGAGGAGGGCCAGGTCCGCAACCAAGCCTTGCTCATAGGCGGCAATTGACGGATGAAGGCATTCAAGTTGAAACTCATATAGCATCTCCACCACTAGACCTGCACGACAACCTTCTTCTTTTTTAACCCATATTGCTCCGGGAATCATACGAGTTCTTTCCTTGTGATCGGAACGGAGGGAAAGGGGACTGCATCATGGATTATAAAGATCTTTTATACAACAAGCCCGGATCAAGAAGGGAGATGTTGGGAACCCTCGGCCGGCTGGCCATGGGTTTGTGGGTGTTTTTGTGCTTTAGAGTTCCTCGATCCGAGGCTCTGGGCGTAACCAAAGAGGAGGAAGCTATGAAATTACCGAAACCACGGGTTGACGAGGAGGCTTCTCTCAAAGAGGCTGTCAGAAAACGGCGGACAGTCAGGTCATTCAGCACGGAACCCTTGTCCACGGAGCAGCTCTCCGGACTTCTTTGGGCTGCCCAGGGAATAACCGAGGAAAGGGGTTTCAAGAGGGCCGCACCTTCGGCAGGGGCCCTTTACCCAATGGATGTGTACGTCGCAGCCGGGGAGCGTTCAGTAACAGGGCTGAACGCCGGGGTCTACCATTATCAGCCGGCGGACAATTCAATGAAGCTCATACGGGAAGGAGACGCCCGGAATGAGCTGGCCCGGGCCTCTCTCGGACAGATGTGGATGTCCAGGGCCCCGATCACCCTTGTGATTACTGCAGAATACGCAAGGATCTGCGGTAAGTACGGTGACAGAGGGGTGCGCTATGCCATGATCGAGGCTGGTCATGTGGGGCAAAATATCTTTCTCATGGCCGAAGCGTTGGGCCTTGGGGCCGGCATAGTGGGCGCCTTCAACGACCGGGAAGTGATACAGTTGATGGGAATACCAAGCGCCCACGAACCCCTGCTCATCATGCCCGTAGGCTACAAGGCCTAAGGCGAGCCATTGCCCGCAACCCAACGGAAGCGGAGCAGGCTCCCGGCCTGCTCATTCCGGGCGGTTACGACCGGTGGATCCCTCCGCCTTCCACCCCCGCCGTCAAGACTTGTTGTTTGTGTAAAAGGGAGCTGTGCTCTCGAACACATAATCGCGACTATAAGTCCCTCCTACACAGGCGTGAATCCTTCCTACACCAGTGCAAGTGGCTCCTGCACCACTGAGGAACCATCGGGGTTTTCATGCGAGGGGCGGCAACGAGTTGTGATGGGCTTTTTGGGGGCAGGGTATCGAGACACGATCCGCCCTGAGGGCGGTGGTCAGTGTCTTTCATCGAATACCGCATGGCACGCCACCAGGTGCCCGGGTTCCGCGGCTTTTAGTTCCGGAATCCTTTGGCGGCATACGTTCATGGTGATGGGGCATCGTGTGTGAAATCGGCATCCTTCCGGCGGCGACGAGGGACTCGGAACATCGCCCTTTAGTATGATGCGGTCCTTGGGCCTTTCCGGATTCATTGAAGGAATGGCTGAGATGAGGGCCTTTGAGTAGGGGTGGAGCGGTGAGGCGTAGAAATCCCTTTTGGGGGCCTCTTCCACCAGGGTGCCCAGATACATGACCCCCACGCGATCGGACATGTGCTTGACAACGCTCAGGTCGTGGGAGATGAAGAGAAAGGTCAATCCGAACTCTTCCTGCAGCCGCTCCATCAGGTTGATGATCTGAGACTGGATGGAGACGTCCAGGGCCGAGATGGGCTCGTCCGCCACAATGAACTGGGGATTCAGAGCAAGGGCCCGTGCTATGACCAGGCGCTGGCGCTGTCCCCCTGAAAACTCGTGGGGGTAGCGGCGGTAATGGTAACGTGCCAGACCGCACACCTCGAGAACGTACTCGACCCGTTTCCTTCTTTCAGCGCCCGATGCGATTCCATGGACCGTGAGCGCCTCGCCGATGGCCCGGCCCACGGTCTTGCGCGGGTTAAGAGAACTGTAAGGATCCTGAAAAATAATCTGCATGTCCCTGCGCAGGTTTCTCAGTTCCTGCCTGCCCATGGAGAAGACGTCCCGTCCCTTGTACAGAACCCTCCCTTCCGTGGGATCGAGCATTTTTAGAATGGTGTGCCCAATGGTGGATTTGCCGCAGCCCGACTCGCCAACAAGCCCGTATGTCTCACCCGGCTTGATTGAAAAGCTGACCCCGTCCACGGCCTTGACATACCCCTTGACCCTGGAAAAAACCCCGGTTCGGACGGGGAAGTACTTCTTAAGACCCATAACCTCGATCATGGAGTCGGGCGCCGGGCGCTGGGTTGAGTTCATGTCGGCCCTCCGGGCCCCGCGTCGATGTTCGGGGATTCCTTGTACAGCCAGCATCTGATGAGATGCCCATGTCTTAAGGTTACTTCCGGCGGCTCGGTTTTCTTGCAGATATCCATGGCGCTGGTACAGCGGGGGTGAAACGGGCAGCCCGGGGGCATCTGAAGGGGATTGGGAACGGCTCCCGGAATGAACTCCAGAATGTCACGCTCATCTTCAATTTTAGGCTTGGATTTGAACAATGCAATGGTATAGGGGTGCTTGGGTTCCCTGAACAGGGTGACCACGTCGGTACTCTCCACAACCTTGCCCGCATACATGACCACCACATACTGCGCCATCTCGGCTATGACGCCCAGGTCGTGGGTAATGAAGACAATGGCGGTGTTTATGGTGTTCTTGAGCTCTTTCATGAGCTCCAGGATCTGTGCCTGGATGGTCACATCAAGGGCGGTGGTGGGTTCGTCGGCAATCAGGAGTTTCGGGTTGCAGGAAAGGGCCATGGCTATCATGGCCCTCTGCCGCATCCCCCCGCTGAAACGGTGAGGGTATTCGTCCACTACATCTTCGGGCCTGGGGATTCCCACCAGTTTTAGCATTTCCACGGTCTTGGCACGGACCCGGGCCTTTTCCAGCCCCTGGTGCAACTCAATGGCCTCGCCGATCTGGTTCCCGATGGTGTACACGGGATTGAGCGACGTCATGGGCTCCTGAAAGATCATTGCGATGTCATTGCCCCTGATGGCCCGCATGTCCTGGTCGTTAAGTGCGAGGAGATCCCGCCCTTCAAAAAGGATATGGCCGCCCACGATTCTTCCGGGCGGATCCTGTATCAGCCGCAGGATGCTCAGGGAGGCAACACTCTTACCGCAGCCCGATTCACCCACGATTCCCAGGACCTCTCCCGGCCTGACGGAGAAGGATACGTGGTCCACCGCCGTGACCACGCCGTCATCGGTGAAGAATCTGGTGACAAGGTCTTGGACCTGCAGCAAGAACTCCATATTCTATTTCGTCCTCCAGCGGAGCCCGCACTTTGAGAGGTTCAGTACTTGCGGGACTTGGGATCCAGGGCGTCCCGCAACCCGTCGCCCAGGAGATTGAATCCCAGGACCATGAAAAAGATCGCCAGCCCGGGATAGGTCGTGAGATGCGGTGCAACCCGCATGTAGACCCGTCCTTTGGCGAGAATAGCGCCCCATTCCGGCAACGGAGGCTGTGCTCCAAGGCCCAGAAATCCCAGGCCCGCCGCCCACAGTATGGAGGTGGCCACCTGAAAAGTGGACTGCACGATAACCGGGCCGAAACAATTGGGCAGGACATGAAAGAAAATTATGGCCGCCTCACTTATGCCGAGTGCCTTGGCAGCGGAAATATAGCCCATCTTCTTTATGGATAGAACCGAACCGCGCACCAGCCTTGCATAGACGGGCACTGAAGCGATACCTGTGGCGATCATGACGTTTTCCACCCCGACACCCAGGACCGTCACAACAATGATCGCAAGAAGGATGCCGGGAAAGGCGATCATGATGTCGATCACCCTTTGGGCGAACAGATCCAGCTTTCCTCCGAAGTACCCTGTCAGCGCCCCTATGGGCACCCCCAGCATGAGGCCTATGGCCACCGAGATCAATCCTATGATCAGTGATATACGTGCACCGAACAGTATGCGGCTGAAAAGGTCCCGGCCAAGCTCGTCATTGCCCAGCCAGTGCTGAGCCGACGGTTTGCTCAGGGCCTTTCCAAAATTCGTGACCGTGGGATCGTACTTGGCGATCAGGGGAGCGAAAACCGCACAGAGCACAAAGAGAACAATGATGAAGAACCCTATCATGGCGATCCTGTTTTTACGCAGGTGTCGCAGGACCGCCCGCAGCTCTCCTTCCGAGTGGTCTGTCAAATCCTGGGATTGTAAAGCAGGGTTCTCTTTGGCGACGGTCATGGGTTACTCGCTCTCCCGGGAAAGATAGCTGATACGAGGGTCGAGAAATGCGTAGATGAGATCCACCACAAGGTTGATGAGTACAAAACTGAAGGCCAGCACCAACACCGCCCCTTGAACCACGGGATAGTCACGGGCCAGAATGGAATCCACCAGCAACCGGCCAACTCCGGGCCACGCAAAGACGGTTTCGGTCAGAACCGCCCCGCCCAAGAGGATTCCGAACTGAAGGCCCATGATGGTCACTACCGGGATCAAGGCGTTTTTCAAGGCATGCTTGTAAATGATGACTTTTTCGGCCAGGCCCTTTGAGCGGGCCGTGGTGATGAAATCCTGCCTTAGCACCTCGAGCATGCTCGAACGTGTAATGCGGGCTATCAAGCCGGCCGAGGCCATACCAAGAGTCATGGAAGGGAGTATCAGGTGAAGCAAGGTCCCCCGCCCTGTGGAAGGCAGCCACCCAAGGTGGACCGAGAATAGGAGTTGCAGCATCAGAGCCAGCCAGAACACAGGCGCAGCAACCCCGAAAAGCGCCACCAGCATGCTTATGTTGTCGAAAAGGGAGTAACGTTTTGTGGCGGATATTATCCCCGCTGTAATACCAACTACGGATGCAATGAAAAGGGCTATAAGGGTCAGCTCGATTGTTCGGGGAAACCTCTCCTTGAGCTCGACCACCACGGGCCTTCGGGTCAAGGTGGAATTGCCGAGGTCGCCCTTGACCAGCTTGCGTACAAAAATAGCATACTGAACCGGAAGACTCCGGTCCAGGTGCAGCTCTTTGCGTATCTGTTCAATGTAGTCAGGGGTTGCTTGAACCCCGGCCAAGGCCACGGCCGGATCCCCTGGTATCAACCGGATAATAAGGAAAATCAGGATGGATACACCGATGACCACCGGCACGGTAAGCAGCAGACGTCGGAGTATGTAACTGTACAATGGCTCACCTTGGAATCAGGGGGTCGTGGAAAATCCGCCGGCATGGAAACCGCGGCGAAAAAGGCGCACCGGCCGACCGGGAAGATCCCATGCCGGCCCGGAGGGCCGGCATGGGGTGAGTTCGGAAAAATCTACTCGACGTATGCATCCCACGCGAAAATGTTCTCGAGCGGATGATGAATCAAGCCCTTTACATTGGTTCGCACTGCATTGATCTGGCCTTCGTTGTGCAGGTAAAGCCATGGGGCGTCGTTCCAGATGCCCTCGATGGCTTCTTTGTACATCCCGGCACGATCCTTGCGGTCCGGTGTGACGCGGGCGGTCTGCAGCAGTTCGTCCACCTTGTCGTTCTTGTAATAGGATACATTCCAGCCGCCCATGGGCCACTGGGAAGAATGGAGCAGGGCATAGAGGCCGTAGTCCGCATCAAGGGTGACGCAGCCCCAGCCCAGCATGTACATATTGTGCTTGGCCTCATCAACCGGTTTCCGCACAAAACCCAAGTAGGTGGCCCACTCCATGGTCTGGAGTTCCAGATCAACTCCGATCTCCTTAACCATGGCCTGGACGGCCTCGGCTATGGTTGCGTCCATCAGGTACCTGCCGCTGGGGTGATGGAACACCGCCTTGAACCCGTCGGGATAGCCGGCTTCGGCAAGAAGTTTCTTGGCCTTCTCGGGGTTGTACTCGTAGGGCCCCACTTTGGTGTATCCGAACACGGCCGGGACCACCGGGGCCGTTGAGACCTCACCAACCCCGCCGAGAATGGTCTTGATGATGGCCTCTTTGTTCACGGCATAGTTCATGGCCTGCCGCACCTTGGGGTTGTTGAAGGGTTCGGCCTGGGCGTTGAATCCGATATAGATGACCCGGACGCTTGAGGCCTTGACCACGTCGATGTTCGGGTTGGCGTTGAGCCTGTCCGCATCCATGGGAGGAACACGCATGATGGCGTGGGCCTCGCCGGTCTCCAGCATGACCACTCGCGCGGCGTCTTCGGGTACGAATTTGAATGTCAGTTTCTTAATCTTGGGGGCTCCTCCCCAGTAGTCCGGGTTTGCCTCCATCACGATCTGCTCGCCCCTGGCCCAATTCACGATCTTGAAAGGTCCGGTCCCGACGATTACATCCGTGGGCTTACCCTTTTCGAGACCCTCCAGGGATTTGGGGCTCAGCATGCCTATGAAGGAGTGGGAAAGATGAGCGGTAATGGGTGCAAAGGGACGGTTCATGGTGAGGCGGACCGTGTATTCGTCCACCGCCTCGATTCCCGTAATCTCGCTTAGCAGAAACCGGTAAGGCGCCTTGCTGTCCGGATCAAGAAAGCGATCCAGGTTCACCTTAACGGCCTGGGCGTTGAAGGGAGCGCCGTCGTGGAATTTGACCCCCTTTCGCAGGTTGAGGGTCCAGGACAGCCCGTCTTCAGAGGCTTTCCAGGACTCTACAAGGGACGGCTTAAGGGAACCGTCAGGGGCCATGTAAATGAGGGGCTGATGAATGTGTTCTCCAACCGTGGCGGCGGGAGCGGAAGCCATTGCTATGGGGTCCAGGGATTCGGGCTGGGCCCCCATGGCTATGACCAGTTCCTGCTTTGCCGCTTCGGCGCTTTGGGCGAAAAGGCCGCACAAAGGTATAACCGCCAGCAATGCAACCGCAACCAAGAGTCTCTTCTTTTTCATGTCCTCCTCCTTCTTGTTCTTGTTGGGGGTGAAGAGCGATGCTGCTTACTCAATACTTTGGTTAATGAATTGGATGGGCTCTCATGGTCGATTTGCATTATCGGCATGAAATCCCTTGGCAAAGAACAAAACGACTCATCGTCCAAAAGAGATTGCCCCAAGCGGCCTTTTGTGTCAAGCCCATATCAAAGTTCATATGGGGTGGAAAAAGCCTGCCCCTTTACCCTTGATTTCCGCTCCAGCGTCAAGTAAGATGGCAACTTGATGGCTGTTTTTTGAATTGATTATTAAATTCAGAAAGTTATTGGCTGAAAGATATGGGTGTGGACCGGGCGCATAATAGCCGAATCTTTTTTGAAGAAACGTTTTAGAGGGATTGCGGAGCCTGTAAAGAGACAAAAAACATACCCGGGATTGAACGGGTGTGCATGCGGAGAGATGTCCGAGCTGGCCGAAGGAGCGCGATTGGAAATCGCGTGTACCGCCAAAACGCGGTACCGAGGGTTCGAATCCCTCTCTCTCCGCCACC